>NZ_JBHEEO010000018.1:0-88883 GCF_041929965.1 Brucella oryzae
CGTTCCCGGCTGGCTCATCGCAGCCATAGCCAAACGTAACTTCGCCTTGGT
The DNA here is from genome assembly GCF_041929965.1 of Brucella oryzae. Lineage (NCBI taxonomy): Bacteria > Pseudomonadati > Pseudomonadota > Alphaproteobacteria > Hyphomicrobiales > Brucellaceae > Brucella > Brucella oryzae. The sequence continues at coordinate 52 of NZ_JBHEEO010000018.1, forward strand.
CATTTTCGGCGGTCTCCCTCCTACTCTCCCGCGCGCTCGCGCAGCAGAGAGGCCCGCCACAGTACGTTCTATTGTCAGTTCGCGTTCATACTCAGCCAGAGCGGCGAAGATCCCGAAAACCATCTTGCCCGCCGGCGTCGTCGTGTCGATTGATGCGCCATGTCCGGTTAGGACCTTCACGCCGATGTCTCGCGCTGTAAGATCATGAACCGTGTTCACCAGGTTGCGCAGATCGCGGCCGAGCCGGTCGAGCTTCCACACGACAAGCGTATCCCCTCGCCGCAATGCTTTCAGGCACGCCGCAAAGCCCGGTCGATCGTCGCGTTTCCCCGACGCCAGGTCCTGATAGATGTTGTTCGGATCGACTCCCGCTTGCACGAGACTATCTCGCTGCAGGTCGAGACTCTGCGAGCCGTCCACCTTCGATACACGCATGTAGCCGATTAGCATTCAGCCCCCTGTGCCAAAAACGGTCATTTTTGGGACAAATGTCAGTGTGTGCCATATCACCTCCCGAATCTGTCAGAAAACCCGTAACAAAAACAACATATCAAAAACGTCAGTTTTGGGACAGCGTTTTACGGCGGCCTTCAGCCGCAGGGTTTTCCCACAGGCTCCGGCCTTCTCTACGGCGCCATTGGGGGCGCGCTCAGGCCTCCGCCTGCTACGCCTGCTTTCCCTCGAAAGCAGGCTTCGGCCCTCCGGGCTGGAAAAACCCTTACTGCATGGAAGGCCGGCTTCGCCGGCGACTATTTCCTTGTTGAAATGCACCGATCCTCGATCCGGTCAAATTGCAGAGCCTCGCCATGCTCGCGGGCTCGCCGCTGCGCGTGGCTCCGGTTCCGGTCGCAAGCGACCGAATTTGACCGGATCGGGCGGTTCGGTGCCATCCTGACCTATCGGGACGAGGGGCATCGCCCCTCGCCCGTTGGCGAGAAAGTTCGATCCGCCTCCGGCGCGGATCGAACAAGGGGCAAGTCCTATTCGAGGAGAGACAGGGCACGTATGAGCCCGCTTTCACTGTCGGGCGTCCAGCGTTGATAGTCGTAGACGCGGACAATGGTGCCGGCGGGTTCATCAGCGCTCGAGATGAGCGGAACGATCAGCTCGGGCAGCGTATCGAGCGATACACACGGATAGCAATCCAGGGCGCCATTTGGGCGTTCGAGCTCCACACGAAACAGGTGGGTTTGGGAATCAGTCATTGAACTCTCCGTCTCAGGGAAGGCGAAAGGGAAGCCCCCGCCGAAGCGGGGGCCGGGTGGATCAATCCCAGGGGATGACCGCCATCAGGCTTTCGTCATCCTGCCCCGGATAGCGGCCCAGGTTCGCGTTCAGCTTTGCAAAGCCGGTGTTGACGGTGAGCGTATAGTATTCGCCGCCCCTCTGGTTCTTCTTTTTCCAGATGCCGCCGATCTCGATCCGGCGGTTGCGCGGGGACTTCGCGTAAAGCCGGTAGACCGGAGCCTGAGGGTTCGTGCTCTCAACCGGCTCGCCGGTGATGTCGATGTCGAAGGTCAGCGTTGCGAGGTTGCCGGTCAGCGTGTCGGTTTCGGCGTCGATCTGGATGAAGTTTACGAGGTCAGACATTGCGCGATCTCCTTTGCTTGCGTTGTCGATGGACACGAGAAAGGACCGCACAAAGACCGGGCTGCACCCGAAGGGCCGCAGCGCAGCGGAGGACGGCATTGGCGGGCGATTTTGACTCGCGAGGAAGCGCCGCAGGCGCGGGGAAAATCGTTCGGTTATGCTGTTGCTGGCCGGGCGGACGGTCCTAGTGGCCTATTCGATCGACAACGCTGCCATGCAAAGGGATTTGATCGCTATGTCTTTGCTCTCGTCCCATTTCATTCCATAGCCGAAACCGGCATTTTGACCGGCACGGCTTCACAGTGTTCGTCCCGACGACATTGACATCAATGGCCTAGGCGTCGCGCGCACGAAACTTCCTGCTCCGTGCCGCCAGCTACGCTACACAGCTTTCGCGCCCGTCTATCGAAATGACAGTCGGCAATCTGGAACATGAACCAGGCCGGTAGCTTGGTCCTTCACCTCAAACTGTCAGCGCCGCTTTGCAAAGCGTGCACAGCTCCCTACATCTTGCCGGCAGGACCTCGATGCCAATGACCATCATCGGTATTCGCGCCGTCCCCCCGGCCTGCTTCGGCGGGGGCTTCCCTTTCGCCTTCAACAATTCGAGCGCCCTAGTTCATGGCAGATTTCGCCAAGGCCCGCAGTGTCGGCGCGAGGTGCAATTCACCCTTCGGCGAGCGGTACAGCATTGACAGGAAGTAGCGCGCCGGCTTCGCGATCTCGGCCGCGCCCGGCTTCAGCGCGGCGGACCGCACCAGCTTCTCAGCCACGATCGCGAGCGCCGCGGCCGCGTTCATCCGGCCGGCGACCTGTACGCCCGCGACCCATGTTTCGCGCGGTATTTGTATGAGCGCCCGGATTGTGTCGGCCTGCCCCTCCAAATCGCGCCAGGACGAGAAACTGATGCCATATTCGGCCTGAAGCTGGCGGCAAGCTAGCCGTAGCAGATCAAGGGTGGTTGCAGGATCATCATCACTACGTTCCCGGTCTTGCGCAGACGGTTCCGCTCGCACAGGCTCTTTTTCGAGAGCCCATTGATCGGCGGAGCCGATCTCAGAACTAAACTGAATCGATCGTGCGTTAGCGCGATGCCGTTCTCTTCTTACTAATGTCGTGGGGGTTGTAGTTGTATATGGGGGGACAGAATTGTCCTGCGCGGGGGACTCTTTACGGCTTTGATCGGCAGAATCATCATTCTGTGGCGATGACCCCGAAGGTTGCTCGGACGGCTCATACAGTGCAAGTGCGTCCTTTAGGAGGTCGACGAGCTGCGCAAGGTAGTCAGGATTTGCCCTCTGTTGGTGAAAATCGACTACGAGCGCATTGAACTTCTCCTCGAAACCCTGCGTCTCATGACCATCACGGCGAAGCTGTTCGAGCGCATCGACGATCTGCCGGGCGACACCTTGGCTTTGCCGTGTCGTCTCGCGCATCGATCGCCACTCATCGACATGAGCGCTCGCCAGTTCTTCGAGTTCCGCGAGCCGCGCTCTGGCGGGCGAGAAATCAAGGCCGAAGCTGCCCCCGCCTTCCCGATTTACATAGCGGCGACCGGTCGGGCTGTCGCGATAAGCGACAATGCCCGCCTCCACGAGCGAACGAATGGCGCGGGTGACGGTTTTCTCGCAGACGCCAAGATCATAGGCCAAACGGGCATTTGATATGGCGACGACGGGACGCTTGCCCTCTGTCCAGTCCTCTGCCGGGGAGATAGCAAGAAGCGTGTCGAGGATCTGGTAGGGATAGCCTTTTATGCCAAGGCGACCGGCGCATTTCTTTAGCGCGCTCGCAACCTGCGCCTTGGTCGCGGGGCGGTTGTCTTCCCTCATGGCAAGGGCAGCGCTGGCAAGAATGCCAGGCGTCACCCTTCTGAAACTGGCGATGGTCTGCATCGGATTCCTTTCTGAAATCCGGGCAAAGCTCACCCGTTCGCAAAAGCTGCGCTCGATATTGACAGTGAGGGAAAGGAGCCTTAGATTGAGACTTGAGTTTTTGAGATGGGTCTCTCGGAGCGACGGCAATCGCTTCTAAGATCATTCTTTCCCCCCGATGTAGCTTGCTGCGTCGGGGTTTACTTTTTCCGGGTTAGGGTTTCTCCTCGTTCCAAATCACACGACTCGCAATCGCGTCAGCCGCAAACGCTAACCGATTTGCTTGATAAAGCAAAATGATTCGGGAAATTTTCCGAGCTACAGCTTTCAAGCGAACCGGTCACAACTTGACAAGCGCTTGCGTCGTAAGGGTTTTTCCTAAACCCAAAGCCTGTGGGATCGCATTGTCGCACAAGCGCAATCGCATCATCGTGGCCGGCTTTACGAACACTTCCGGCACTGATCATCAATGACTGATTCTCTCGGTACTGGCGAATCTGCCCGCATCGTTACCCACTGCCAGGGAGAGGTGGAAGGGTTTGGGAAGGAGGAGGAGGGAACCGTCCCTCCTTCCCATGGGAGGGTGTTTGAGGGAGGGGCGTACCGCCCTTCCCTCATGGGGTGAGATTGAGAGGGGCGGCTTGCCCTCCCCTCTTTCGAGGGGTTTGGTCCGGTCGATCCGGGACAAACTCCTGTGCCCGCGATTTGAACCGGGCCACTAGCGCCCGTTGGATACGCGGCGGCCAGCACGATAAAAGCGCCTGCGTCAAAGGGCTGTCAGGATCGCGGTCCATGACCTCCTTTGTGTAACCAAGATTCCAGCGCTTCCACTGAAATGAATTCTTCATGTCAGCCTTCGGCCTCTATCGGACTTGAGGACGGGCAGCCTCGATAAAGGCTGCGATGGCATCTTTCCGCGTGGCGAAACCGTCCCGCATAGGGCGATCATCATTGAAGATCACAAACCATTCGCCGGTTACGAAAGTGCAATCGATAATGCCGCCTGCGTCATGTGGGTTCGTCATCATCCCGTTCGGGATTTCGCTCCATCCCGGCACGAAAGAATTCAGGGTCTCCAAATCAGTCATAGGCCGTCCTCCTTCATGGCATGGCGAGCAAGCTCCGCCTTTTCCGCAATAATCCGGTGCAGTTCCGCAACTCCGGCCTCAAGGCAGGCTCTCCCTTCGAGATGCCGGAATTGCATCCAGAAGGCGGCGCGTTCCTCGCGCGCCGGTCCTATGCCTGCCTGTTGTTCCAATTCTCCAATGGTGCCCATGGCTCATCCTTTCCCGCGCCGCTCAAGCGGCGCGACGTTCCTCGATCTCGTCAACTTCGGCTGTGATCTCGCCCGCGTCAGGCTGAAGGCTATGCAGATAGGTAACGGCACGCTCTGCATGGGATGCCGCCTGAAAAATCGCCCGTTTGTCGTTGTTCAGGACCTTGAGCCAACTCGCGATATAGGCGGCATGATCGTCGCGGGCATCAATGGCAAGGCCAAGATCGGCGGCTAAAAAAACGCTCCCAAGTTCGGCAACCAGTTCCTCCCGCGAATATCCCTCGTCGCCCCACGCCTTGCGGCCAAAATCCCTAGCAAGGCGCGACGGGTGGCGGGTCCAGTGGATGCATTCGTGCCCGAGCGTAGTTGCATGTGCCTCGGCCGAAACAAAGGCGTCAAAAACCGGCATGCCGATGAAATCAGCATCGATCCGGTAATACGCCTTGTTTCCACCTTCACGAATGTCAGCGCCAAGGTTGGTGAAAAAGGCATCCACATGCGGAATGCGTTCCTTCCTCTCCGATCCTTCGGGCGCGGTCGCCTTGGCGTAATACTGCTCTGGCAGGTCGTCGATTTGATCGGCGCAAAAAACGCTATATCCCTTCATGAAGGGAATGCGCTTTTCGATTTCCTCGCCGCTTTCGGTTGTCTCGGTGCGCTCGATGGCGTTCGCATACACAACAAGGGCCGATTTCTCGCCCTTGCGGACTTGCCCGCCAAGCTCTTGCGCCTGCTTGTAGGTCATCCAGAACGGCGAGGAATAGCCGCGCTCGCTGGCTTCCATCCACAAAAGCACGGTATTGATACCGCGATAGGGAACGCCATTATGCCGCAACGGGCGGACCGGCGTTCCGCAAGCGCCCCATGGCTGCATCCATGGGCGAGTACCCTGCTCAAGCTGTTCAATGATCCGGTTGGTGATCCGCTCGTAAACGTCAGCGCGGAGCTGTTTGGTGCTGCTTTTGGACTGTTTGCGCATGGTGTTTTCTCTCCTGATCCGCGAAGCGGTCTTCCTGTCCCGGTGAGGGGCAGGAGCCCGGCTCCTGCTCCCGAGCAGTCGGCGATCCGACCGGAGAGAGGGGGGCAACAGGCAAAACCGGAGGGGGATCACCCGCCCGAAGGGACAGGTTGCGAGGATCCGCGCGGGACGCGCAAAATCCGCGCACCTGGTCCTGCACAAGGGGGAGTTCGCCGGCAACGCCGGCGAGCTCGCCCGCGGAAGGACGGGGAAACCGGTTTTGCCTGTTGCGGGGGAGAGACCGGCGGCCGATCTCTCCCCCTCGAGACAAACAAGCAAGAGCCGCAACGCGGCTCGCATCGTCGAGGCCGAAGGCCGGGAAAAGGCCAAGACCGCCGAAGCGGCCTTGGCTGCACCGCGTTAGCGGTGCTGGTCCCGATCCCACTCGGTTTTGACCGTCAGGTCTGCCTCGAAGAAGAAGGGCAGTTTCACCGCGATTTTCAGGGCGATACTGCCCCGGCGGAAGAAGTTACTGACGATCTTCGCGAGGAAAGTGCGGAGGCTGCGGCCGGTGGCTTGGAGATATTGGATAAAATTCTTCATGGTGGTAGCTCCTGTGATCTGCGTTATTGCGGAGTTACGCGAACGCCCGGACAGGGGCTTGCACCCGGAGGGGCGCAGCGCAGCGGAGCACCTTGGCGGACATGAATTTTGTTGCGCGAGGAGCGCCGAAGGCGCGGGGAAAATTCTTGGCCGACAAGGTTGCTGGCCCCTGGCCGGGTGGTAGTCTACGCAGCAATGAATAACGCAGCTCACAGGAGCGGGGCATGAAGCACATTGCTCCCTCCAAGCCACCGGCCGTAGCCGGTTTCAACGCGGCAGGATTGGAACATTATTGCGCTGGCCCGACGGCCTCATGCGGTGAAACTGCCCTTCTTCTTCGAGGCTGCGCGCAGCGCGTGGGATCGTGACCTGCGGCGCGATCGCGCCGCACCCAATGGCTTCGGCGGCCTTGGCCAGCGACCATATTCCGCGTCAGTCCGATCGTTACCCGAATGGGCCGAAACAGGCTGGCCGCGCGCCCTGTCCGGAACAGGCCGGGATCGGCACGCTTGCGTGACGGTGCTGGCCGTTGTGTAGGCTGGCGCGCGGCCTGACTGGTTCGGTGAGCCGGTGCGCCAGAACCGGCGAATAGAGCGGCGGTGCCGTAAGGCAGACGCCCAATAGACGCCCCTGCTTTTTTCTAATTGTCATGAGGCTGCGGATGGTCATATTCAAAGTTGATGCGGCAATACAACTTATGCTTTCCAAGAGTCGCCGTTCGTGATGTACGTACCGCGATCCGTCATGACGTTAATTACTCCGCTCCATTCGGTTTGCCTGACGAGCGGAATCTAGGACCGAACGGCCCTGCGCCAACGCCTGCGCTGACGAATTTCCCCGCGCCTGCGGCGCTTCCTCGCGAAGCAAATTCGCCAGCCTTTCGGCGTCCTCCACGATGTTGCGGCCCTAACGGGTGACGCATGTCCCGTGTTCGCTCCGGTGTTTCCGCATCGGCAACCGAAAAGAGGAGTAATACCGATGACTGACCTCGTGAATTACATCAAGATCGACGGCGACAAGGTCGCAGGTAACATCGCCACGATCACCTTTGATATCGACGTGACCGGCGAGCCGGTCCACAGCGAAAACCCGGCGGCTCCGGTCTACCGTCTTTACGGCAAGTCTCCGCGCAATCGCCGGATCGAAGTTGGCGGCATCTGGAAGAAGAAGAACCAGCGAGGCGGCGAATACTACACTCTTTCGGTCAACACCGGTTTCGCGAAGCTGAATGCGAACCTTGGCCGCTATCCGGGACAGGACGACGACACCCTGATGGCGGTCATTCCTTGGGACTGACGCGGAAGCGGGCGGCGCTCAGCGCCGCCCGCCTTTGGCTGCTTATCGCAGCCGCGTCGATCTTCCCCCTTGCATGCGCGGCATAAAGTTGATTCTGCTTTATAAAGCGAAAATGCAAAGAGGAAGCTCTGAATGAGATGGCCGCGACTGCTGTTGATTATACCCCTCCTGTTCGCCCTCCCCTCGGGCGAAATGTCGGCGCAAGCCGCCGATACGAACTGGCCGATTTGCGGTCGCGGCAAGCGTATCACCTGCATAGTGGACGGCGATACTTTCTGGATGGATCGGATCAAATACCGTCTTCAGGGCGTGAACGCTCCTGAAGCTGGCGATGGCGCGCGCTGCGCCAAAGAGCGGAACATGGCAGACGCTGCCACAGTGCGGCTCCAGGAGCTTATGCAAAGACCGGGGCTGACGTTTCAGCGCCGGGGCAATGACCGCTATGGGCGCGTGCTTGTGACTGTCCGGACCGCCGACGGCGAAGACGTCGCGGCGCTGATGGTCAAGAGCGGACACGGGCGAACCTATTACGGCGGATATCACGATCCTATGGAGTGGTGCCGTTATTGAATGCACCAGTGCTCGGCTTGTGCAAGTGGTGGGTCCTCGCCATGCTCGCGGGCCTTGCCCGCTGCGCGTGGCTCCGGTCCCGGCCTGAAGGCCGCCCTTGCACAAGCCTGCGCGCCGGCGCGGTGCTGAAAGCATCGGGACGAGGGGCATCGCCCCTCGCCCGCTGGCGAGGAAGTTCGATCCGCCTCCGGCGCGGATCGAACAAGGGGCATGAGAAAACTGGCGGAACGCCAAGCGCCCGGGCAGGTTCGATACCTGGCCGGGCGCTAATGGGTTTTTGGGGGAGCTGGCCGCGCCGGAGAGGAGCGCGACCAGCTAACGGCTTATTCAGCCGCTTCGGGGAACTGTTGCTCGGCTTCGATCTCGGTCATGGGAATGCGAACCGGTTCGGGAAGCCAGCCGGTGTTTGCAACCATCCGCTCGGCAATGGCAACGGCCTCGGCCTTCTTGCCTGCTGCTCGGATAGCCGTCGCGGCTTCTTCCCCTTTCACCTCGGCAACCACAGCCTCGATGCTCTTTTTGTTGAGGTGGGAAAGATAGGCATCGCCGGTCGGTTCAAACCAGTTGCGCATATCGACATTGAGGGCGCGGCCTATTTCGTTGGCATGAGCAAGAGCCTTGTCGCGTCCATGAAATTTTGCTTCCACGGCATTGAGGCTATGAGAGGCGGCGAAGGCCAGCAAGACCAGCAACTGGTCGCGAGGCTGATCAAGGCACCATTCCCATAGATCGGCGGGATTGCCGGGGATATGATCGCCATAGCGTTCCTTCAACTCCTGAAACGCAATTCCGGCCTTGCTGTTTTCGGGCTGCTTCATGGACCCTTCCAAGGGCTGATAGGTCAGCTTGATTTCCAAGGCGGTGTGTTCACTCGCATAGCGGTAGACCGCGCTCAAAAGCAGGGCATGAACCACGGCTGCGAGGGCTATATCGGGATTGTCGGCCAGTTCCACGCGAAGGGCAGCGGTCTTCTGCGCTGTCAGGTCCTCGACCAATGCCGCCGAATGGGTCAGCTTGATCGGCGCCGCCTCGCTTTCTCTGCTACCCTCATTCTCGCCGCTGTGCTGGCCTTCCTCCTGCTCCTGCTGTTCATCCTCATCGTTGACAAGGCCACGATGCACGGTTGCCCGCCCGTAGTAGTCGAGGCAAACGATCGCCCCGGCGCGCGCCAAATCCTCCGCCTTATAGGCTTCCTGCCGGTCCTTGAGGCTGTCCATTTCCTTTTCGATGGCTTCAAGCTTCGGTTCGGCGTCCTCGTCGGCGTCTCCTGCCTCGATCAATTCGGCAAGGCTGTCATATTCCTCGGCAAGCTGATCAAGCCGCTCCTGATCTTCTGCGCTAATATCTACAGGCTCCGGATAGACGCGGCTCATGCTGTAAATGTCGTCCGGCTGTGCGGAATGAACTTCAACCCATTTCCAACCCTCAGCCTTGACGCCTTCGGCTTCGGTTTCGAGCTTTTCGAGCACCAGCCTTTCGACTAGGCCGGAATCGGTGGCATAGCCGCCGCTCTCACCGTCGAACAGATCGCGGCGAACGGTCCCGCCAGCCGCTTCAATGGCATCCAAGCCGCCAATGAAACGGATACGCTTGTCGGAAGCCGGGATTTCCTCGGAAGCCAGCATGCGCTTGATGGTGTGGGCATAACGGTTGTAACTGGCGAGGCTATTCCAAACCTGCTCCTGCCGTTCGTGGTCATCCGTGATGGTGAAGGCTGCAAGCTCGTCATAGCTCATCTCACCATTGCGGAAGAGATCGAACAGGACCGGCGACACGCGAGCCAGCGCCATGCGGCGCTTCACGTTTAGCTCCGTGGTCCCGAAACGTACTGCAATTTCGGCAGGGCTTTTCCCCTCGTCGGCCAAGGTCTTGAAGGCCATGAATTCGTCGGCGGGATGCATCCCCTTTCTGACGAAATTTTCAGCAAGGCTGATTTCGGTCGCGTCTTCGCCATCCCACAGGCCGCAATCGACGCCATGGGTTTTTCCGATTTCGCCCTGCTCTGCAAGCAGATTGAGGCCAGCCAGACGCAAACCGCCAGCGGTGACGAAATAGCGGCCCTTCTTTTCGCCCGGACGAATGACAAGGTTATGGATCAGCCGGAAATTACGCGCCTTTATGGAAGCGGCCATTTCCGCGATTTCTGCCGCCTCGTAGGTCTGGCGCACGTTCCGGGGGTCGTGGTCGAGCTTGTTGAGCGGCACTGTGATGTTGTTGTTATCGGTCATGATGTTATCTCCTATTTCCCTTTTCCCGCGAAGCGGTCTTCCTGTCCCGTAAGGGGCAGGAGCCCCGCTCCTGCTCCCGAGCAGTCGGCGATCCGACCGGCGAGAGAGGGGGGCAATGGTGAAAACCGGAGGGGGATCACCCACCCGAAGGGACAGGTGGCGAGGATCCGCGCGGACACGCGCAAAATCCGCGCACCTGGTCCTGCACAAGGGCGAGTCTGCCGGCATCGCCGGCGAGCTCGCCCGCGGAAGGATGGGGAGACCGGTTTTCGCCATTGCGGGGGAGAGACGGCCGTACGGTCTTTCCCCCTGAAGGGGATCAACACGCTTGCGAAGCAAGCTCCGCTATCATCTCTTTGAGACAAATCGCTTCTTCGAGCGTTAGGACGCCATGGCGAAGCGCTTGAGCGATATGAGAACGCGAACGCAGATCAGCGACCCGATGCCCCGGCGCATCGAGCCGTGCCTTGCGCTGCTCGTCTCCAAGCCACCAGCAGGGCCGGACTGGTCATTTGAAATCAAGTGGGATGGCTACCGCCTTGCGGTCCATGTCGAACCTGATGGCGTCCGGGTGCTGACCCGAGGAGGACACGACTGGACGCCAAGATTCACACACATTGCCGACGATGCGCAGCAACTCGGCCACGATACAATGATCCTCGACGGCGAGGCGGTCGTTCTGGATGAACAAGGCCGATCTGACTTCGGCTTGCTGCAGCAAGCTCTCGGCGGACGTGGCGGCAGGCGTTTTGCCCGTGAGGCCATATTCTTCGCCTTCGATCTTCTCTATCTCGACGGTCGCGATCTTACGCACGAGCCCCTTTCCAAGCGGCGGCAGACGCTCGAAAAAGTACTGAACGGCCGTGAAGGCATAATACGGGCTTGTCGCAAACCTTGCAGTAGGCTGAGACTACCCCGCGAACGGTGGCATTTTCACGCTTTGTTAACCTTTTGAAGTCCGAAGAGGCGCCCGAGCAGGTCATTCTGGTCGTTGATTGTCCAGTCGCCGGAAAAGCCGAAGCCTTTGCGCAGCCACAACATCGCTTCGAACCCAGCGATCGTCCGGCGCGCCGTTTTGAATGACTGGAAGCAGCCGATCTTGGGCATGTTCTTCTTGACCCGGAAGTGGTCGCTCTCGATGCCTTGCTGGAGGTGCTTCGTGACATAATGTACCGGGCTCGGATGCAGGAGCCCGTCATCGATGGCTGTTTTGATCGTTGAAGGAAACGTGTTAGCGCCATCTGTACCGATCTTACCCGGCGATAGTAGCGGCTCATCCTTGAGCATCTTACGGAAGAAGCGCTTGGCGGCGTCGAGATCGCGCTTCGCGGTGAGCAAGAAGTCGACCGGGTTTCCGTGCTTGTCGATGGCGCGGTACAGGTATCGCCACTTGCCCCGGATCTTGACGTAGGTCTCGTCAATCCTGACTGAGCCACAATGCGGTCGGCGAAACTGGCGTAGGCGCTTCTCGATTACAGGTGCATAGGCGAGGACCCAGCGGTTGATTGTACTATGGTCGACCTCGAAGCCGCGCTCGCGGAACATCTCCTCGAGATCTCTGTAGCTGAGCGGATACCGTAGATACCATGTCACTGCCTGCACGATCAGCCATGCCTCGAAATGCCGCCCTTTGAAATCGTCCTTCGACTGGCGCTTCAGCTTTTCGGCAATGGCATTCAGAATCATGGCTACGCTCCGCTACATCGGGAGCTGAATTTCCACCGTTGTGGTCAACAGCTAGTTAACCAAAAGAATTTGCGACACGCCCCGGTCTTGTCCACCTCGAACGCCCCTGACGCCAAGCGCAATGATGCTCTTCAGGCGCTCGAAAATGCGATATCTGCAGGGGACGATTCTGCCCTCAACCTCGATGAGTTCGCGGATGAAGACCTCGAGGTGCCGGTCCGTCTTGATCCGGCCATAACGCTTTCCAATCTCCGTGCCGTTTTGGACAGGCCGATATTGCTGCCGCTCGGGACAGAAGCTGTTCATCTCGACGAGAAGGATTACCGCCTCGTCGATGGATTTTTACCGCATGCGGTGCGTATCACCGTAGACCGCGAATTCTACGAGATGCACGCCGATAGCGTGGAGTTCTGGACCCCTGGCAGTCCAACATTTCCGGATTTGGATATCTATCGGCGCTGACTCACCTAAATGCGGTCATCTACGGATGGTCCTACATTAGCGGCGCATCTTGACTGACTGCGAAATCCGCGAGAGCTCGGCTGGCTACCCGCCAGCATCGCCTAAACACCACGGCTCGCGCCGGCCGCTCCAGATTCTGGCGAGGCCTTCACTGACGAGAATGTCGCCGACGTCCCTGCCGTTGACGCTCACGCTCGCAAGCGTGCGGCCATAGCGGTCCGTGCCTTGGCGCAGGACCTCGACGCGCTGACCCTGCAACAACTCCGCCAGTCGATGTTTTGAACGCTGCGCCAGATCGCTTTCATAGGCACACTGCCCCTCAATCTCCGGCGCATCGATGTTGAAGATGCGGATCGCCTCGGACTCCTGCGTCATCCCGAGCCGCAGGGAGTCCCCGTCCCAGACACGGATTTCGGCCGGTTCGCACGACAGTACGCAAAGCATGATGGTGACGACGACGTGGATACTCATTGCTCTTTATTGTTGCTGCTAATTCCGGAGAGATCGATGCGGATACCGGCCTTGTTCGGATCTTCCTCCGAAAAAGGCGGCTCCGATGGGCCGGTGCTCTCTGCCGCAACCCGAGCGCCCTGCTCCGCTGGCTGCGGCTCGGCAAGCTCGGTTTCGCCGGGGTCGGACTCATAGAACACCTGCTTTCCGTCGAACCACCCGGTCTTGTAGGCGAATATCGCCTCCTCAAGGACCTCCTGGGCGGGTGCTCCATACCATTTGGCGACGATGCGATAGACCTTGGCAAAGAGCGCGGTGCCCATGCCAATGTTCTTGCAGGAATCGAGTAGGTCCGGGCTGAGCTCGGAGATGTCCTGAATGCCGAGGCCGGCCGGGTACTGAGTCACTCCTACCCTGACAATCGACTGACCCAAATTCTGCTGGATGAGTTGCATCGCCTCGTACTCGGTCGATGGTTTCGGTACAAGGATGATGCGCTCCCCTGCCCTAACGGTGACGGTCAGATGGTCGGCACCGCCGGCCTCCTCGATGAATTTTTGCACGATCTCGACCTTGAGGCTGGGATCGGCACATTGCTGGATCAGTTCGGCATCGATCATGGTTCCCTATCCTATTCGTTGAACGCCATCACCAGCGGCAGGCCGAACAGCGAAGCCCACGCCTGCGCGCTCGACCGCTGGATGGCGACGATATTGGTGTCGCCGGTCCACCAGGCGTTGCCGGTTGCGACAAGCGCGTCCGGCGCGAAAAGCATCGACTGGATGACGGGCCAGATGATGAGCTGTTCGTAGCAGATCAGCGGCGCAACCCTCAGCCCGGCGAACTCGAAGACCGGATTGGCGAACAACCGCGCGTGCGCCCCGCCGGTCGTCCAGGGTTGCCACATGGAGACCGGGACCGGCATGCGCTCGCGGTAAAGGATATCCGCGCCCTTCCCCGAAACCCCGATCATCACATTGTCGTAGCCGACGGGATCGACGATCGCCGCACCGCCATTGACCAGGATGTCGAGGCTGGAAAGCTCGCGGGTCCAAAGCCGCTCTGTGGTGGCGCTCCACAAGCCCATGGCGCTTTCCGGCAGGATCACGACACGCGCGCCGTCGCTGGCGGCGGCCTCGACCAGCTGTATCGTCGAGACCTGCTGACGGTAGTCGGCATACTGGCCCGAAGCTTCGAACCTGAACCTGGTGTCGATGCCCCGCCAGCCTTCCGGCTCGGCCGGAAGCGTCCAATTAAAGGCGGACCAGGCGAAGGCGAGGGCTGCAACGCCGGCCGCAATCGGCCATAGGCGGGTCGTCATCGTGATCAACAGGGCGGCGGTTGCGGCAAGGCCGAACCAGGCCCAGCCCGGGAAGAGAATTCCAGCTGCGGTGATCGGATGTGCCCAACCGACGGTCCCGAACGGCGGCACGCTCATAAGGACGGCCGCTATCGCGTAGCGAAGTGGCTGGCGCCAGCCGCCACGCGACGTCCAGAGTGCAGTGTGGACGGCAACGAACATGAGCGAGGCGGCAAGCCAGAGGCCAAGGCCGATGGTGAGCTGCGCCCCGAAAAAGATCGAAGCGCCCTCCGGCAGGCCGCGCGATGCGCCGAGAAAATGCGCCAGCGCGACCAGGGCCGCGACCGTGCGCGACGGAGCGAGGGCCCAAAGCGCAGGGAAGGCTATGCCGAGGGCGAAGGTGAGCGGATGCCCACTCCACCCTATCGCTCCGGTGGCAGCGCCGCCGGCGGCGAATAGAATGGCCTGCAGAAGGCTACGGCGTGAAGGTGAGGATTTCCCGTGCGAGGCCGAGGATGCCGTCGGCAGGAAGCGGCCCAAAATATCTTGAATCATAGGAACCACCGAAATCGGAATGAAGAAACACTTCGCCCTTGGGCACGATGCCGCCCATCCAGGGCTTCATCGGCCGCCCCTCGGTGTCCTGTGCGTGAACGGTCGAAGCTGCCAAGGGCACATCATCTATGATGACCTGGCCCTCGACGCGGATGGACTGTCCGGCCAATGCGACCACGGTCTTGATGAGCGGCGCTGTTCCGGCCGGGCAACGACCTCTGGGCAGATAAAAGCGCTCGCGGGCGAGATCGACGGCAGGACCGGAAGGCGGGCAGATGAACACTCTGTCGCCGACCGCAACCGGGCGGTCCAGCGTTTCTATCTGCCAAAGGCCAAGCGGATAGGAGGGCGTGAAGTTCACGCGATAGCCGCCCCATGCAAAGGCTGCCGCCATCGAACCGAGAAGCACGGCGCCGGCGCCGATGATCGCAAGCGCCCTGCAATGTCTCGTCATCGGCTCATGCCCTGATCGCGGACCTGGCTCTGAGCCCGCGTCTCCTTCTGCGCCCGCTCATAGGCCGCAACGCGCTGGGCGGCACTGAAGCTCGGCCAGGCTGCCACCAGTTTCGAGCGGTCGCCCTCGGCGACTTGTGCCGCGGCTGCATCATAGGCCGGCCCTTTGGCCTCTTTCGAGCCAAGGAATGCCCGTTCCCCAAACCGCTGGTCGAGCGCCTTGTTGAGCTGGTCGATCTCTGCTTTCGCCATTTTGTCAGCAAGGGCAAAACCGAGCGCGGCCGAAAGGTCGTTGCGATCGATCGCATCGCGGATGCGGTCAAGCACGCCCTGCGCCGATCCGGACAATGCAGGAATGTCGACCCGGCTGCGATCGCGCTCGCGTGACAATTCGACGGTGCGAAGATCTCCGATCTCGGCGCGCAGCCGCACATATCGGGCAATATTGTCCTTGAGTGCCGGAACGTTGTTCAAGGCCCGCTGCCGCTCGGCCTTCGCGTCCGATGAGGCAAACATGCCGGTCTTGCCGCGCATCGCGCCGAAGGCTTCCGGATCGCGACCGAGCTGGTCGACGATGCGGCTTTGCGCTGCCTGCCTTTCCGCTACATTGGCGCTCATGATTGTGGAAAGGTTCATCGCATCGATCGCGCCATCGGGCTTCTCATAGACTTGAGTGACGCGGTCTCGAAGCTGGGTCCAGGCATGGGTGAGTGTGGCGTCTGATTGCAATTTGGCCTCCACGAGCTGCGGGATGGATTGCGCCCAGGTCGCGAGGCCGCGAACCCAGGGCTGGGAAACGGGAGAGGCAGTCGCGGCAGCCGCTGCCTGACGATCGGCGGCACGGCCGAACCGCCCGATGAAGCTTGCGAGCCTGGCGGCGGCCGTCTCGAGCCGATCGCGCTGCTCCCTGATCCAACGGAGCTGGTTTTCGACAAGGGCTTTCGCCACGCGCGCGCCGTGGAGGCCGCGGCTGTTGGCGTAGGAAAGCGCCTGCTCGTAGAGCTTCGATCCGGTGAAATCGAGCGTCGTGTCCTTGGCCCCGCGCTTCGACAGGTTCTGAATGAGCCCGCCCGCCTTCTCGAACGAGCGTCGTCCGAAATAGAGTTTTGCGTCATGCCGGTGCCGGGTCATCGCCACATAGGTCAGATGCCTGTCGAGCGAGAGGGTCGCCAGCACCTTCACCCGATCGATGGTGGCGCCTTGGGACTTATGGATGGTGGTCGCATAGCCATGATCCACATTGCGATAGAACCGCTGGTCGATCTCGACGCGCCGTCTGTCGTCTCCGATCTCGGTCACGATACGGCCCGTCTCGGCCTCGACAATGCGGCCGATCATGCCGTTCTTGACGCCAAGCGAACCCTCGTTCTTCAGGAACACGATCTGGTCGCCGACCGCGAAGTTCCGCATGCCGTCTTCCGTGCGGAAGGCATGGCCGTCTTCGATCAATCCGCGCTCGAGGAGCGCGCCACGCGCCAGCTCGTTCAGTGTCCGCACATCGTGGCGAAGATGCGCAAGGATCAGGCTCGACCGGTTCGGGTCGTAGTCGGCAATCCAGTCGCGAATGAGCGCGCTGACCGCCTGGTCCTTCAACTCCATTCCGACCAGGCGTCCCTTCCCCTTATAGGCGGAGATCGCCGCCCCGATCTTGCCTCGGGCAAGATCCATCGAGGCATCGCGCATCCACTGCTCACGCTGGCGGTAGATCGTGCCGAGCTCGGCATAACCGACGCGATCGGCAAGCGAGCGGAACGCAGCGCCCGCCTCGATCGGCTGTAATTGGTCGGCATCGCCGACAAGAACGAGCTTGGCGCCTGCATGGGCAACAGCAGAAACGAAGTCGGCCATCTGGCGCGACGACACCATGCCCGCCTCGTCCATGACGAACACGCATCTGTTGTCCAGGTGAAGGCGGCCCCCCTCCCATTGGAGCTGCCAGGACGCGAGCGTTCGCGACGCAATGCCCGCCTCCTTCTCCAGCCCCTCGGCGGCCTTGCCCGCGAGCGCACCGCCGACAACACGATAGCCGGAAGCCTCCCATGCTTCGCGCGCGGCCTTCATCATCGTCGTCTTGCCGGCGCCGGCGCGGCCGACGATGATGGCGAGGCGCTCGTTACCAGTGATGCGTTCCAGGCCGAAGCTCTGCTCGTCGGAAATCTGCGCATGGCCGGCAACGACTTCGGCGCGCGCGCTGATTGAGACGCCGAACCGGCCGTTCGTCGCAAGATGCTCGGCCTGGTTCCCCATCTCGGCCTCAATGCGGATCATGTCGCGCGTCGCAAAACGCTCCGGCAATCGCTCGCCGGTCTCGGGATCGACGCCCTCGACTTCAATCCTCACGGCCTCCGGACTTCCCATGACGCGCGCCAGCAAGTTGGCGAACTGGCCGGGATCATCGACATAGCGGTGCAGATATTTGGCGACATCGCGCTCGTCGAAGACGCTCTTCTCGCGCGCGATCGCCTCCAGCACGATCTCCGGCCGGCGCTCTATCCGGCGCGCATTCTCGCGCCGCGTTTCCTCGTGCAATGCGAGCCGTTCAAGCCTGGCCGCGCGCCCTTCAGCCTCCGCTTGCCGCTGAATGTTTTTGCTGGCAACACCGATATGCGAAGTCGGTTCAAGGTCGATGCCACGCTCGGCATAGGAGCGGCCATCGACGCGAATGTCATGGCCGTTCAATTCCAGATGCTTGTTCTGCGCGGCGTACCAGGCCTCGCGCATAGCGAGGAAGTCCGCCTTGTCACCGGCCCAGAGCTTGTAAACGATCTGGCCGGATTTCGACCTGACCGGCCGTCCGTCCTCTGCGATGACAAGCACCTTCTTGCCGCCGAAACCGTCTTCCGTCAGCGGGCGCAATGTCGTCATCAGATG
This sequence comes from Brucella oryzae, assembly GCF_041929965.1. Classification (NCBI taxonomy): domain Bacteria; kingdom Pseudomonadati; phylum Pseudomonadota; class Alphaproteobacteria; order Hyphomicrobiales; family Brucellaceae; genus Brucella; species Brucella oryzae. The sequence continues at coordinate 18,224 of NZ_JBHEEO010000018.1, forward strand.
CACATGCGGATTGCCCGGCGCGTCATGGTAAACCCAGTCCGCAACCAGCCCTCGCGTGCTCACATGTTCCGCGACGAACTCGCACATCATTGCGATATTCTGCTCGGCGGTCAGCTCGCGCGGCAGCGCCAGTATGAACTCCTTGGCGAGCTGAGCGTCCTTGCGGGTCTCGAACGCCTCCACCTTATTCCAGAAGGCTTCGGACGCGCCGGCAACCGAGCGATCGGCAATAAGCGCCCTTGCCCAGTCCGGCGCATCGCCCGGCAACACAAACTCTTCATGGACCATTCCGGGCTTGCGCGAGAAGTCTGCCACCCTGCCCTCGCGCTCGTTCTCCATGCGGGCGCAATGGCGATACGCAGCCGCCGCAACAGCACTGCGGCCTTCGCCGCGGCTGATCAATTGGGGTGTGAAGTGCGTGATCGCCACAGGGCAGGTGCTCTCTCGATCCGAACGCGAATGCTGTTCGGTCGAGCGCGGCCCATCCAGGGCCGGACGCGGGAACGTTGCTAGCAACGTATTACTGCGCCCTTGGACCGTTCTTCCGAACGGCGGGATTCTTCCCGCAATGCATAGGCTTCGCCTACCTGTGGTTTTTCGCAGGGTGCGCTGCGCGCACGTCAAATGCGATTCTCCGCATCGCAATGACCATCTACGAAACCGGAGAACCCCGCCGATGAGACGACCCTCTTCCCGTATCCGCGAGGAAATCGAACGCCTACAGGAGCAGCTGAAGCTTGCCGAAACCAAGGAGGCCGAACGCATCGGCCGGCTCGCGCTGAAGGCCGGATTAGGCGAAGTGAACGCATCCGACACAGAGCTGGTCACAGGCTTCGAAGAGATGGCAAAGCGATTTCAAGCGGGGACGAAACAGAAGACCTCCGGGCCGGCTGCTCGCTCTCAAACGGGCGCTCCTGATGCATGAGCGCCGCTACCGGGCGTCACAAACGGAAGCCCGGAAGAAGGATGCGCGCGAGAAGATCCAGCTCGGCGGTCTCGTCGTGAAGGCGGGACTTCGCAGTGCGGATCGCGCCGTCATTCTCGGCGCCCTCATCGATGCGGCTGCGCGGCTCAGCGACGCAACCGAGCGCGCTCGATTGGCCGCAATCGGAAAGGCGATATTCGATAATGACAGCGAAGAAACTGATGCTGCTGACCGCACCGGCGATGATGATGTTGGGAGCCGTTCTGGGGCTCCAGGGGATTGAGTCCTGGCTCGCCGCTTTCGGCACTTCGCCGGAAAGCTACCAGACCCTCGGGCGCGGCGGCCTTGTCGTCCCCTACGCCGCCGCGGCCGCGATCGGCGTCATTTTCCTCTTTGCCGCCAAGGGCTCACTTGCCATTCAGTCGGCCGGCCTCGGCGTCCTGATCGGCGGGGTTGCCGCCGCCGCGTTCGCCGCCATTTCGGAGACGCTACGCCTGTCCGATTTCGCCAGCCAGGTGCCGCAAGGAACGCTGTTTTCCTTACTTGACCTTTACACTATCGGCGGCGCGGCGACGGCCTTCGTCGCCGGCATGTTCGGATTGCGGGTTGCGCTGCGCGGCAATGCCGTCTTTGGCGCGACGGGTCCGAAACGGCTCTCCGGCCGTCGCGCCATCCATGGCGATAGCCATTGGATGGACAGCGCCACAATCGCAGGACTCTTTCCCGAAAGCGGTGGCATCGTCATCGGTGAGCGCTATCGCGTCGACGAGGATTCCGTCGCCGGCGTCAACTTCGATCCGCGCCGCAAGGAGACGTGGGGCAAGGGCGGAAAATCACCGCTCGTCTGCTTCGACTGCGGATTTGGCTCGACGCACGGCATCGTCTTTGCTGGTTCCGGCGGTTACAAGACCACCTCCGTGGTCGTGCCGACGGCGCTCAAGTTCAAGGGCTCGATGATCATCCTCGATCCCTCGACCGAGATTGCGCCGATGGTCGCCGCCCATCGCGAAGCGCATGGTCAGGACGTGCTCATTCTCGATCCGAAACGACCCGACATCGGGTTCAACGTGCTCGACTGGATCGGCCGCTTCGGCAATGCGCCGGAGGAAGACATTGCCTCCGTGGCGGCGTGGCTGATGTCGGAAAAACCACGCGTCACCTCCGGCGCCGACGATTTCTTCCGCGTCTCGGCCGAACAGCTCATCACCGGCGTCATCGCCGACGTGATGCTGTCCGATCCGGACGATACCAAGCGCGAACGATCGCTGCGCATCGTCCGCGCGCGACTGGCCGAGCCGGAAGAAACGCTCAAGGAAAAGCTCGCCGATCTTTATCAAAGCTCGACCTCCCGGTTCGTCAAAGAGGTCATCGCCCCCTTCATCAACATGACGCCGCAAACCTTCTCCGGCGTCTATGCGACCGCCGCCAAGGAGACGCACTGGCTCTCCTACGACAGCTACGCGGCCATCGTGTCGGGCAACACTTTCAGGACGGACGACATCGCCAATGGGCGCACGACGGTGTTCATCAATGTCGATCTGTCTACCTTGGAAAATCACCCCGGTATGGCTCGCGTCGTCATCGGAGCGTTCCTCAAGGCGATCTACAATCGCAATGGCGATCTCGAAGAGCGCGCCCTGTTCCTGCTCGATGAGGCCGCCCGCCTCGGCTACATGCGCATCGTCGAAACCGCCCGCGACGCCGGCCGCAAATATGGCATCACACTCCTGATGCTGTTCCAGTCGCTCGGGCAGATGCGGGAGGCCTTTGGTGGGCGCGACGCGACCAGCAAATGGTTCGAGTCCGCTTCCTGGGTGTCGTTCTCGGCGATCAATGATCCGGAAACGGCGAAGTACATTTCCGAGCGCTGCGGGATGACCACGGTAGAGGTGAACCACGTCAGCCGCACCTCGCGCGACATGGGTTCGTCCCGCACCCGCTCCCAACAGCTCTCGCAACGCCCGCTGATCCTGCCGCATGAAGTCACCCAGATGCGCGCCGATGAGCAGATCATCCTCACCGGCGGTAATCCGCCGCTACGTTGCGGTCGCGCCATCTACTTCCGCCGTCCGGAAATGGCGGCGCTCGTCGGCAAGAGCAATTTCCAACCGAAGACGGGAGCAGCTGGATCCTGAAACGGCAGCCGTCCCGCCCCCGTTTACCACAAGCTCGGGGGCTTCTCTTCGGCGCAATGTGGGAAGCGCGTTCAGCCCCCTCGCCTGCTCCGCTTCGCTTCGCCCCGCCTTGGGCGGGGTGGAAAACAGGGACGGCACGGGACTCTGTGCCTTGGCCGCATGACGGGCGGCTGTTCACGCAACTATTCTCGCTGACGAAGGGGGATCATCATTCAAGCATCACGACAAAAACCGACGTGGCTGGGTCCCGGCAAGGACTCGGATTTCGGCATTCGGACAGTTGCTGACCTTTGTCGAACGGCCAGCAACGTGACCCATGATCCAATGCCACTCATCCGGGGGCTCGAAACCAGGCGTTGGGCACAAGTGGCGCTCCTGCCCAGGCTAAAACCCACTGTGGCGCCTTCAAATGCGGGCGACAACTACCACCGCCGATTTCCTTTGCAATTCTATCTGTCGTTTGCTATCGCTAGATATCAGATTGTGAGGATGTATGACGGATACTGACGGTTGGCTCTCTCTTGAAGAGACCGCGATCTACTTAGGAATGGGCAAGACCGCGCTGTATGCGATGGCGCGCGAGAACCGCATCCCGGCGCGGAAGATCGGCAAGAAATGGATCTTCGAAAAGAGCGGGCTCGACCAGTGGGTACGCACCGCCCGCCCCCTGCAGTCGTTCTTCCTGGACGCTGAATTCGTCATCGACGGGAACGACCACCTCCGCGACCCACAGCGCGAAGGCTATCTGCGCACTTATGAATTCTTCCGGGCGGGAAAGAATAAGGCGATCCTCCAGGTTCCGGTCGGATGCGGCAAGACCGGCCTGGCTTCTCTCCTGCCGTTTGGACTCTCCGAGGGCAGGGTCATTGTTATCGCGCCCAACCTCACCATCAAGGACGGGCTTTACGAAGCGATGGACATCACAAACCGGCAGAAATGCTTCTGGCGGAAAGCGGGTGTGCTCAGCGCTGACCAGATGTTGTCTGGTCCGTTGGCATGTACGCTGGATAGCGGCAACATCTCGATAGCAACAAAGTCCCATATCGTCATCACGAACGTCCATCAGCTCGCGACCAACGTCGATAAGTGGCTGACCCAGTTTCCCGATGACTTTTTCGACATGATCATAGTTGATGAGGCGCACCACAGCGCGGCCGCTAGCTGGCAGAAAGTCATCGAGCGTTTTCCAAACGCCAAGGTCATCCTGCTTACGGCGACCCCATTCCGGGGCGATCGCCAGGAACTCGATGGCGAATTGGTGTTCCGGTATCCATTCCGCAACGCCACCCTGAAAGGCTATATCAAGCGCCTCAAGGCAAGTTACGTCGCTCCGTCGACCATTGAGCTCGGATTTTCCGACGCCGGCGGGCGAACGTACACCTTGGACGAGGTGCTGAAGCTCAAGGAGGAAGAATGGTTCAGCCGCGGCGTGGCGCTTGCTAGGCTGTGCAACAAGCACATCGTCGATAGCAGTTTGCAGAAGCTCGATGAGCTTAGACAAAGCGGGACGCAGCACCAGCTCATCGCAGTCGCGTGCTCCATCAATCATGCGCGGGAAATCCGTTCGCTGTATCAGGAGCGCGGCTTCAACGCCGACGTTATCCATAGCAAGCAGACGGAGGATGAGCAGGCGGCCATTCTTGCGGCACTGCGCAACGGCTCACTCGATTGTATCATCCAGGTGCAGATGCTTGGCGAGGGGTTCGACCATCCCAAATTGAGCGTTGCAGCGATCTTCCGCCCGTTCCGGTCATTGGCGCCCTACATCCAGTTTGTCGGGCGCATAATGCGGGTCGTTGTGCAGAACGATCCGGGTCATCCAGACAATGTCGGCCATATCGTCACCCATCTGGGCATGAACCTCGACGCACGCCTGAAGGAATTCAAGGAGTTCGAGAACGACGACCAGGCGTTCTGGGACAAGGTCATTGGCGGCGACGAACCGGAGGTACCGCAAGGGGTGCTCGACGGTAGCGCGCGGCTTCGTGCGGGCGACCAGGTCGTCGTCCACGGTGAGGTCGTCGATTCCTTGTGGGAAGAAGATTTCACGTCGGTCGAGGACACGCAGATCGTCGCGGACCTACGGGAACGTTTGAAGCTCCTCGGCCTCGACGACAGCAAGGCTGAGGAAATGGTTCGGCTCGCGCAGCAGTCTCCAATGCGAAAGAGGTCGGCCACGGCACCTTTCATGGTCCAGCCACAGCGTGAGTGGGAAGAGGCCAGGAAGCGCATGCAGGAGCAGGCTAAACGCCTCGCAAACGTGTTGCTGAATCATGTTGAGCTTAAACAGACCGGCAATGAGATGGTCTACAAATACAAATCCTTGAAGCTCACCGGCAGGAACAACTACATCTGTGCGCTGATGATGGTGAACAAGGAAATGCAAAAACGCCTGGGCAAAGAGAGGCAGCAGGCGACAACAGAAGAATTCCGTTCTGTCCTCGATAACCTGGACGACCTGCTGCAAGTGCTTGTCAGGCGCGTTCGCAAAGCGAAGGCGGAGTATGACAAAATCGAATCCTAGAGGGCCAACGCCTTCGCTGATTGGAGGCACGAACGGCCGCCCCAAGCGGACTCCCGTCAAACGCCTCAGCAAATGCTATCGCTGCCACGACGACCTCGTCATGGGAACAACCTGCATCGAGATTCCAAAGCTTGGGCAGGCCTATTCGACTGAACGGCGTGTGTGCGATGCGTGCTTCCAACTCATTCTGCGCAAGACAGACGATGACCTTGCCGAGATCAGGAAACTCTCATCCGTAGACGCTTCGGGCTAAATGGAGTCAACCGTTGCCGCGGTATTCCCGCCGACGCCGGTCATACTGACACGCTGCGTATGATCAATCGTGTGAAGCAGGCACAGGCCGGCAGATTCTAAGCGCCGACCAAAGGGGGCGGATATCAGTCGGAACCTGAAGGTCAACACCGAACCGGTCAAAGGTCAGCTTCTGGGCCATTAAACCGCCGAGCTCGTACGCTAAATTTTAGCACCAGCGTGACGCTGCACGGCCGCTCGGGGTGGCGTGCGGTCATTGAACCCCGTCGTCCTCTTCCTCGCCCACGCCGATTCAAGACTTGCGGAAGGCGTGTGCCGTTCAATCTGCAATGAGCGCGCGGAAATCGGATTCAGACATGGCCCGAATAGGAATGCCTTGGCCCGCCAATTCCTCGGCCCTTCTCCACTTGCCGGAACGTTCCCCACGCGCGAAACGATCATCACCCACGACGACCAACGTCGTTTTCTTGGTAACGCTATTTTCCACCTCGCAGCCTGCATAGGCGGCCAAATTGGCCTGTTCTTCCTGCCGCAAATCGAAGCCCCCTGTGAGGACGACAACCTCGCCATACAGCGGTCCATCAATGTTGCCGTCCCGACGTAGGTCGGTTTTTGCGCTTGAATTGCCTAAGATTGGTCTTCGGACCCGTTCTGCCCATCCGGCTACATCTAGTGAGCACTCTAGGCTCGCTCGAATGACAATTTCCGCCACAGCCCGCGCATCTTCGCCAGCGTCATGGTGCAGAAATTCAATGCCTAGATCGGCCGCGACATTCTTCAATCCGTACCCCGTCTTCCCGTACTTTTCCGGCCATGCTCGTCGCACGACTTGCGCACTATCAAGCCAAGTAGTCTCTGCGAAGCTGTGCCCGCACGCGTCGCAAGCGCGACCGACCGCGAAACGGTCATAGGGTGTATGACTAAAGACCGCCCCACACATCAGATGCGCAATCGATCGAGCGATCTCAGAAAACGGCGGAGCTCGATCAATGTCCTCTTCGGTGATCGACAAATTGGCTTGTTGCCACCACCCGAACCGATGATGTGTATTTACGGTCTGCGTAAAAGTCTCGACGATGCGCCCTTCGCGAACAATCACGAAGCCCATTTGGCAGATACTTTCTGGAAAGCTGCTATCCGCTGTTTCTACGTCTAGTGCGACAAAATCTAACCCCACCATCATCTTCGTCCTCCCGCCCTCTGGTGAGGTTTAGCTTAGAGTCCGGCGTCATGGAACGGAATTCCGGTAATCCTCCGCTGTCTTGGTCCGCAAACGGTCGACTTCAGCTGCAGCGCAAAGGTTGGGTTGTGGAGAAACGGCGCATGGCGCTGCCTGCTCGTTCAGATCGAGAAAACGTACGACAGATGTCCCCCACAAGGGGAGGTCCAAAGAGGGCTGAACGACCGCGCTCGGCGGGCCGGCCGGCACAGCTGAATGCCACGTTCCAGACGGCATGGGATTATCGGGTGGGGCCGTGCCTATCGAGAGACCGTAATTGTGCCCTGGTGCACTCCTGAGCCTGGGCTCGGTCGAGCGCCTTCAGTACGCCTGTCGCTTCCTCGAGCCGTTTCTCGTCGACGCCGTGCCTGGTGGCAAGTGGACCGAGATTCTTGCCCGAGCGCAATGCGGCCAGATCATCGCCGAAACGGCGCTCGAATGCGCTCGTGGTCTGCCGCAGCTCGACCTTGAGCTCGGGCGACAGCGCATCACCCCTATCAATCGCGCTCAGGAGCTCGCCGCTTGGCCGCCGGACCTCCACGCTGGCCCGCCGCACCTCATCATGACGCTGCTGCTGCATCGTCTGCCGGATTCCGTACACGATCTTGAGGTAACTCTCGGCGATCCCGCGAAGCGTGCGCTTTGCAGCGATCGCTTGCCGGTGTGCCTCCCGCTCCTGCCGGCTCGCAAGAATAGCGTCCCTTCCGGCAAGCGGCCCGAAACGCTCCGGAGCATCCCGCAACTCCGAAATCACCTGCCGATTGCCGATCTCGCCCTCAAGAGCGGCATTCCGGATAATTTCCACCACCGGCCCGTGGTCGGCAAATACCGCCTTTGCCGTGGTGATAAGGCGTTTCATAGCCTCGGTGGCGCTTTCGGAAGCGGCAATCCGTTCTTGCAGCTCGGCCTTGAGAACTTCCGGGGCAAGGGTACGGCCGGGAAGCAGTACAGCCCGCTCCGACTGTCCAATGTCAGTGCGGCTTTGGTTCCCCATGCGCGCCTGGCTCTGCTCGCGCGCATGTTCGCGTTGGCGCGCGTCGGTCAGGATGCGTGTCAGATAATGAGTTTCGCCATGGGTGCCGACCACCAGCGCATGGCGGACATATTCAGCATTGGTACGGATCAACTCACGGTCGAGCGCGAACCCCTTGGCCGCCGCAAACTGGTGCATGAAGGTCATGGTCGTGCGCGTATTGCCTTCCCGGAACGGATGGACCTTCCAGAGGTCGACAACCATGCCTGCAAATGAGGCCATGTCCTCCGGCCGCGACAGGTCCATGAGACCCGACCAGTCGCGGGCATTGAGTTGCTTCAGGCAGTGTTCGGCCTGGAGACGCGCCAGATGGAACGGCGCGTACTCGACACTGCCGCCGCCCAGTTTCTCCTCGGCCTTGACCATATCGATGCGGCGGATTTCGCCGGCGAACGGATACACCGGCGCGAAGACGCGCCGGTGTATTTCCAGCAGGTGCGCGAGGTCGAATTCGCCCTTGACCGGATTGTCGTAGAGACCCTTCAACGTCTTCAGGGTCTCCCGACGCTCCTTGCTGTCGAGTTTGGCCTGATCCCTGATGTTGAAATGATTGATGAGGACTGTTGTGCCCGGGTAAAGATAGGGGTCACTCATCAAGCGGCACGGGCACGCCTCGCTTCGACATAGGCTTCGCCCAGCTGATCGCAATCCGCTTCGCTCAACCGCCCGGCCTCTTCACACAGGACGAGGAACTGTTCGAACAGGTTCGGCTCATCTCGCGACACGGCCATTGCCGAAAGCGCGGCCTTGTGGCCGTCGGTCAGCATCGCTGCGACGATGGGCTCAAGCGGCTTCGGGTCGAGGGTCTTGATGACCTGTTTGGCAAGCCGCAACGCGTGTGCTCGATCCGCGACAACGGGGCTTTCCATTAGCGTTGCGGTCATGTTTCAGGCTCCTGTAACTTGCTCTTTTGTATAGCCGAAATTCGGCTCGAAAGCCAGTCTCGGCAGTCCTTTCGCCGCTAAGGCTGGCCATTCCATTTGACCGTGGCGTCAAGCAGAAGGCCCCGCTCCGGGGCGGCGAGGGCGTGCAGTGGCGCCGGTCACAGCACCTCTCCGTCGATGCCGAGGGCCTTCAGACGGGCATGGTCCTCGAGCGGCACGACCTCGTAGTCGTCGGACATGAAGCCGTATTCGCCGTTCCAGACGTCGCCGAGTTCGGCCCATGTTCCGTCCGGCCAGACGGCGATGTCCTGAGGATGAAGGGCCTTCGCTTCGGCGCGGTTGGTAGTCGTCATGTATGGTTCCTTTCGGTTGTGGCTGCTCGTCGGTGGAAGGCTGAAGGCCCCGCCTTGCGGCGGAGCCCTCTGGCGGGAGCCTCAGTCCCGGTTCGGTCGGGACCAGATCAGCTGAAGGCCTTCCTCGCTTTCCACCTCAACCAGGGTGGCATAGATCGGAGCGGGGAAGCTCGGATCGTCCAGCTTGACCGAAAGGTAGTCGCGGCCCTCGTTGGAGGTCTTCTGCCAGGCGGCGCCCAGTTCGACGTTGGCTGCCGCGAAGATGCGAAAGTGCGGACCTTTGTCGGAAGGGTTCTCGACGCGGACCAGCTTGGCCTTGACGTTGAGGTTGAGGGTCTTGATGACGCCGTTGAAGCCGGTGCCGGTGGAGGTGAAGGTGCCGATGGTAGCCATTTGTCTCATTCCTTTGATTTCTCGGGCCGCGACCGCCGCGACCTCGATGGCGGTCGACAGACCGGAGGCGATCGACCGGCACCCAACGGGCCGGAACGTCAGTGGAGGGCGGCAGGATGAGACTTTCTTGATCCGCGCGGAATGGCGGCGAAGCCGTCAGGGGAAGAAAGTCGAGACCAGCCGTTGCGGGGATGAGAGCGAGACCGAGCGCAGCGAGATCGGCCTTCGGTCAGACCAGCCACATCGAGGACGCAGTTGGGCGTGCCCGTAGCAGAAACAACCGGAATGAAGACGGACGTCCCTACATCGGCATCACCTTGCGGATCCCCGCGCGGCGAGAGGTGCCATCCCCATCCCGACCTCCCGTCATTGACCGGCCAGCGGCAGAGTTCCCGCACGGCAACGGTCGGGCCCTGGCATCAGGCCGCCTCCGCAATCCTGGCCGCCGGCTGAAGATCGTGCAGGTAGGTCGCTGCGCGTTGAGCGTGCGCGGCGGCCGAGAAAATGAAGCGCTTCTCGTTGGAGAGCACCTCGAGCCAGGACGCGAGGTAACTGGCGTGGTCAGGCCGCGGCTCGAGCTCCGGTACGATGCCGAGATCGGCGCAGAGGAAAACCGCCCCCAGTTCGGCGATCAGCTCCTCGCGACTGCGTTCGCTACGATCCTTGTGGTAGCGGCTGAGATCGCGGTTGACCCGGTGGGCCGGAGCTGTCCAGTGGATGGTCTCGTGCGCCCTGACGGCAACGAAGGATTCCGCGTCGCGGAAGCTCTCGAAGACTGGGAGCTGGATGTGGTCGGACGAGGGCGCGTAGAATGCCTTGGCGCCGCCATAGACGACCCTGGCGCCGGTCGCGTCAAAAAACGCATCAGCGTGGGCGATGCGCGTGACGGGATCGGTCACCGGCGGCGGCGCACCGTAATAGTGGTCCGGCAATCCCTCGATCTGGTCGACGTTGAAGACCGAATAGGCCTTAAGGAACGGGATACCGCGCTCGACCTCATCGCCGCGCTCGTCGGTTTCGGTCTTGGTGAATTGGCTGGCATAGACGACGGTCGAGCCGCTCTCGCCCTTGCGGACATGCCCGCCAAGCTCGATCGCTTGCTTGAACGTCATCCAGATGGGCGAAGCGAAGCCGCGTGCGACCGCCTCCGACCAGAGCAGGATGATGTTGATGCCCTGGTAGGGCGTTCCATTATGCCGCAGCGGTCGCGTGATGCGGCCGGCGGTGTTGGCTTCGCTCCAGGGTCTTACCCATGGGCGGACGCCTTTCTCGAGATCCGCGACGATGCGGTCGGTGATCTTCGCGTAGATGTCGACGCGGGGTTTGCTGTCTTTCCTGTTCATCATTCGAACCTCCATTCGAGGCCGCGCCGATCGCGGCCGTCACGAGGTCCGCCCGCGAGAGGACCGCAGGTCCGCGAACCCGGAGGATGAATCGGAAGAATGAGAGAGGTCGCAGCCGGGCCGGAACGGCAGTGGAGGACGGCTTCGCCGTTTCGCGGAACGAGGACCGGAGCAGGACCACCAATCGTGACGGCCGCGATTGCGCCGGCCGCGCCATGCGTCTTCCTGCTTCCCTCCGTCTCCCGGTCCCGCGCAAGCCGGACGCGGGTAAGGCCGCCCTATACCTGCTGAAGTTCCCGCCACCTATCACGGGAATAAATCGATCCCTTCCCAGTGATTCAAACCTGTCATTGGACGACGGATTCCGGCTGCGCGATTCTGCTCAGCATGATCGCGCAGCCATACCATCTCTATGTCGAACGCACAGACCCGGACCGGAGGATGGCGCGGTTCTACGCGCTGTCGATCGAGGAGACCCTGTTCGGCCAGACCCGCCTCGTTCGCCGGTGGGGCCGGATCGGAACACGAGGCCGAACGGTCCAGCATTCGTTCGACAACGAGCTAGATGCGGTCAGCCTATTCCTCGACCTGTTGCGAGCTAAGAGGATGCGAGGCTATCAGCCGAGGCGGGATTCTGTCGAACGGGCCCACACTTCCGGCCGCCATGCCTCGATAAGTCCCTCAACCTCGAGACGATACTCCTCGGGATAGATGGCGTTCGAACGGCGGGCGATCCCAAGGGTGGGAGCCCCCGAGGATGGGCGGAGCCGAAGCTCCGCCCGCGGCCCCTATCCGAGAGCGGCCATCTGCAGGTCGGCGGCCTGCCGGCTGACGGCCTGGCCGGGATTTTCGGCCTGACGCTCGTAGGGCTTCCAGCTCTCGCCGACGATGTGCTCGTAGGCTGCGACCACGCCCTCGGCGGCCATGCGCAGAGCGTGGGCCTGGATACCCATGTCGGCGGCGAACTCACGCTTGCGCTGGGCGGCGCTGTCGAACCCGACCGGGCCGTCGCGATCCTCATCGCGCATGTCGTTGGCGAGCCGGGCGGTCGCGTCCTTGGCCTCGGTGACAGCCTTGGAATAGAACTGCCCCGCCCCGTAGGCAGACCCGACATGGGAACCGACGATCCGCTGGAGATGGATCTGCATGGCCTTCTCGGAAAGGCCGTCGGAGAGGGTGTCGGCGCTTTCGATCAGGGTGCGCTCGTGGAAGTCCCGGATACCGTCGCTGTCGAGGACAGCGAGCCCGAAGCTCTCGGAGATGAGTGCGGCCTGGTTGGCATCCGGGCAGCACAGGCGCACCATTTCGAGGGTGGTGCCCTTGCGGAGTTGGACGACGCGAGCCTTGGTCTTGGTGGAGCGGGTTGAACTGGACATGAAGCAATCCTTTCTAGCGATGCCCTTCGGGCGATCCGGCCCCGTGCCGGTCTTCCCTGCGGGTGCGGTCAAAGAGAACCGGCGGAAACTGGACGCTTCAGGGTCCGGGGCCTGCCAGGCGAGCAAGGTTGGCTTGCGGACAAGCGGGGCTAACAGCCCTGCGCGGAACGCGGGCCAGCCTTGTCGAGACCGGCGGGCTCCGGCCGCATCGCGGCGCAAAGCGGCCTTGAAGGGGTCAGCCGCCGGTTCAGACCGCAGCAAACCCGCCGGGAAGACCGGCACGGGGTCGTTTCCATGAATTGGCTCGCGCGAGGAAGTGCGACAGATCAATCCGCTTCGCCGGCATCACGGCCGGACAGTCGCCGCAGGCCCTACCCGGATATTGCCCCGTTACCCGCACAGCCCGCCACACGGTTTCGGACAGGGCTGCCCTCCTGATCGCAGGTCGGGGCTCACGAAACCGCGCATGGAGACGCGCTGCGAAGGATCAGGCCGCGGAGGACCGCCATATCCAGCTCCGGATCGACCTCCGAGAACCCGTGCCGGCGACGGAAGGCGGCGATCGCCGCATCCTGGCGGGCGAGCTTGCGCGACAGACCATCGACCTCGCGGTGACGGGAAAAGTTCAGCTCCGATAGCGTGGCCCGGTAGAGCTGCTCGTCGGCATGGCTCCATGTCGACCTGGACTTCCGGTAATCGCGTGATCTGGCGCGGAAGGTGGTCATCAGGCGCTCCGCGCGCGCCGCAATCTGCCGCTCGATCAGCCCGAGATGGGCATGCGTCTCCCGGCGGGCAGCTTCCATGCGCGCCATTATGGCGATGTGCTCTGCAATCGTCATGAGGCGGCCTCCCGCAATCGTTTAGGTGTGGACGTGAGGGATCGCGGCCAGGCCTCGGGATACCAGTGCCGGATGGTCTCTTCGGCGCAACGTTTCTCGAAATCGGTGAAAAGATCGGGAAAGGCCTGCGCAACGGCCGCCCAGCAGCAATCCTCCTCGTAGAAGCCGTCGGCGCTTCTCAGAAGGGGATGGATGTGGGCATTGCGGTCGGGGTCGAGATGGAACCCGCCATGGCTCGGGGTCGAATGGCAGACGACGCCTTCGGCATAGTGCGTGGCATGATCCGAGAGCCCCCATGGGGTTGCTTGCCGAGCCGGGATGCTGCGGCGGGCCAGTCTACGCAATTGTGCCTGATGTCGGGCGTTCTCCTCGACACGGGCGCGGAACGCCGCTTTGCCGTCGAGCTGCCCGCCGTGACCATAGAAGCTGGACTGTTTCCATTCGGAGATGGGCAGAGGCAGCTTCCATGCATGGCCGAGATAGCGTCCGCCATTGTAGGCAGGGATCATCGCAAAAGCGTTCTCCCCAACCAGTGCCGCGAAGAGGCCATCGCTCGTTCGCCCGTAATACACCTCCGGGAATCCGGAGGTGTTGTCGATCGTTGCCTCGGTTTGAGCAGTCGCGTTCATGCCGCCCTCCCCTCGACGGCGTCGGCCGCCGCGGTATCGGCCGATACGTCCTCGAGCACCGCGTTAGGATACCGATGAGATTGCAGCCAGGTCTCCGCGTCCTGCCGGTTGGCGGCGAGATAGACGAGTTCGGCACCCTCGCCGGCGCGATCGAAGACCTGGACCGAGCCCGGTGCGGGTCGGGAGATCACCACGAACTTCGAGCCGCAATCGACCGAAAAGCTCTTGTGGACGCGCAGGACGATGACACCGCCGCTGCCATAATCGCCTTCATGCAGCGTGAAATGCGCGGGCGACGAATACTGCCCGGTCTGCCGGGCTGGCGTCTTGCGGATCAGGCGGCCGCCGCTATTGGCGCTCTCCCATGCCGAGAGTTTCTTGCGATGACGCTCGGGCGGGCGCGGTGTGCCGTCGGAGTAGCGGATGATGGAACCGAGCGGCACGAGATCGTAGATCAATTGAGCGGACATATTGTTTCTCCAGTGGTGCTGTTGATGAAAACAGAACCGCCGCCGGCGCGATTGCCGGCGGCGGGGTGGGTTGGGAGGAAGTGGATTGGCGGCCTATTCGGCGGCGACGCGCCAGGCTTCAGTTTCTTCGACGGTGTGGCCGTCATCGACCGGATGCTCGTTTGCCGTCGCCCCGGTCTGATCACCGTCGAGCTCATCGACTTCCCGCGCGGTGTCGTCGTCAGCCTCGTCCGGCGCGGCGTACCGGGCCGTCCAGCTCGTCAGCTCGGCGACGTCGGGCGCGAACAGGGCCGAGGGATGGACGAAGTGGCCTTCCTTGAAGTGCTCGACGAGGGCTGCGCGCGTGTCCTTGACGCGGGCACGCGGCAGGACTGGCGTGTCCTTGCAGGACGCCTCCAGCGCCGGCCGCGACAGGCACGACATGAACTCGTCCGTGCCCATGTTCGGCAGGAAGCCGTCGGCGCCGACGGTATCGCCGGCGACCCGAGCGACGATGCCGCTGTTGGTCCTGTTCTCCCGGCATGAGAGGACGTCGATCAGGACCTTACGCGCGACCTGGTTGAGCGTCTCACGATCGTATACGGGCCTGCCGTCTTCCCCGAAAAGAAGGGCTGCATGACGCTCCAGCCGCGCGTGGCCGTAGACCGTGCCCGAGGAACCGGAATCGACGGAGACGTTCCTGCCCGCGAAGGCGAGAACGAGCAGCGCCATCAGCATGTCCTCCTCGATTGGCGCGCGGGCGAGCGCCTCGTGCAGCGCATCGGTGCGGAAGTCCCCGATCATCTCGATCCCCTTGCGCGTCACGTCCGGACGGGCCTTGGGAGCGACCAGCCCCGTGTCTGTACCTGCGGCGTCGGTTGCATCACCCTTGCCCTTCGGCTTCTTTGCCTCGGGCATGCGATAGGCGACCGTCTGCACCTTGCCCTCGCGGTCGAGATACATCGCGGTATGATCGGACTTGCCGGCCTTGCCATAAACTCGCTCGGCCTTCGGTGGCAGCTTGGCGTCGCCCCATTGGCCCGCGTCGACGATGACGCCGCGCTTGGGAAGGTTGTTGGCCATCCATTCCTGCTGGGCGCCAAGATAGGCGTCGACGTCGGTCGTATAACGGCTGTCCTCGTCTGCCGGGGCGAACAGATCCTCGACCCAGGCGATTCCGTAGGCATGTGCCAGATCATCCCCGAAACTGGCATGTTTTGCGAACATGCGGGTCTTGGTCAGACCCTGCGCGACAGCCCACCATGAGACCTGCGGGTCGGCCTTGGATGGCTTGTGCTTCTTCCAGATCTCTTTCTGATCCTCGAGTGCGGCGGAAGCGATGGTGCGAAGCTGGCGCTCATCGGGCATGTCGCCCTTGGCCATCTGATCGAGCATTGATGGCAGGACGTTCGCCAGAAGCCGCAGCTTCTTGATCTGGCGAACCGGCAATGCCAGCGCGATGGCGATCGCCTCCTCGGTCCAGTTGAGCGCAACCAGGCGCTCGATCGCCCGCCACTGGTCGACGGGATTGAGCTGCTCATGGGCGAGCGTCTCGGCCAGCGATCGCATGGCGCCACCGTCCTCCGCGCGCTCGATCACCAGCACGGCGATTTCCTCGAGGCCCGCCGCGATTGCCTGCTTCACGCGACGATGCCCGGCATCGATGACAAAGCCGTTGCCGCCTTCGGTCTCGGGGGCGACGACAGGCGGCTGCACGATGCCGACAACCTTGATCGTGGCCAGCAACAGGGCGTCCGCCTGCGGGCTCGATTTGGAGCGCCGCGCCTTGTCGGGATTCTCCTTGAGCGCGCGCGGATCGACAAACTTCAGTTCCATTGGGATGCTCCGTTTCGGGTTGCGGACACCGCCGATCGCGGGTCCTTCTCCGTCTTCTTTTCTGAAGACATCCCCCGGCCCGCGGAGCGGACGGGCCGGTGCAACTGCCTGTCGAGCATCCCTGCCCGGCAAGCCAAGCGGGGCTAATCAGCCCTGCGAAGGACGACGCGGCCGGGATCGCGAGCCAGGCGGTTGAGCGCAGGCGTCAGCGGTGCGGCCGATCCGCGAGGAGGGTTTCTTTCCCTCCCTATTTTGCCAATTGGTTGCGGCTGCTTGCTGATCGTCTCGCAAGAACCGAGAATGTCGCCGTTCCTGTCGCTTTCTGGAATGAGCAGGACGCTAGAAGCGATCATCAGATCCCTGGAACGGAACGGCTGCTTTAGCGAATTTCCGCGGCTACGATCGCAAGCCATTTGGCTAGGAGGACACATGGGCGTACCGGACAGATTTGCCATCGAATATCCGCAACGCGCATTACAATTGATCGAATTGCTGGAAGAACCTGCGCGCAAGCACGATTTGCTCGGCTCGTTCGGTCTGCTGGCGGCAGCGGCGATCCTTACAATTCCCTACGAACGTATGCGGGCATCGCATGTCCTGGTTGATGGAGAGCGCGACGTCGATCTGGTGAAAAGCCTCAAGACGCTCGAAAAAACCAAATTCTTTGAGGCGCCGTTCTGGCAGTCTGCGCCGGACGTAGGAGCATGGCGGCAATCGCGCATCGTCAATTCCGTTGATGAAGTGCATGGCTGGCACGATCAGGAAGGAAGGCATCCACTTTCCGATGATGCGAACACCATCGAGAATCGCAAGGCCGGCGAGGTTCTTCGCGTGCTTCGCAACGCCTTGGCGCACGGCAATATCATCTATCTCGACAAGAACGGTCAGGAGATTGCTGGAAACCGGATGGTCTATATGGCCTTCCTGTCCCGTTACGAGGAAACACCTGAACAACGCGAGCAGGCTGAAACCTATCGCGTTCTGGTGACGACTGAGGAAGCCTTCCTCCATTTCGCAAAATCATGGGCGAACTGGGTTTGCGGTCTCGACCTCGACCCGCGCGTGGCGAAGGCAGCATGAACGGCGACCAAAGAAGGTCGCCGTTCTTTTCGGATCACGGGCGACCGCTCTTGTTCCGGGTCGCATCGACCAACTTGTAGGTCTGGCCGGACTTCGGCGTCGGCGGCATCGGCTCGCCGCGCGTAACGGTGCGCTCTTTGCCGGTGTCTCCACCACGGGGCCCGAGAATCCCGTATTGTCCAGAACGCGGGGCAGCATGCCCCGGCTTGAAAGTCTTTGTCATGATTGCCTTTCCGGAGCGCGCCTGATGCGAGCCCACATCCAACAAAATATCAGTACTTGACTTCAGGATCAAGTAGGAGAAAATAGGTCCCAGTTTCTAGCAACCCCGGAGGTCAATGTGGCCGCGTCAGCATCACCCCTTCTAAAGGCGACTCCTGTTCCCTCGTCGTCGTTCCTGCACGATCACGACGAGGTTTGCCCGCTGTGTGAACAGCAGATCCCGCACGACCAGATGGATGAGATTAAAGCGCGGATCGAGACGCGGCAGAAGAAAACTGCGGAGGAACTCTCGGCTCGCCTTCAGGAGCAGTTTTCCCGCGAGAAGGCCGATGCCGTTGACAAGGCCAACAAGGACGGCGCCGCCAAAGCCGTCCTCGCCCGCGAAGAGGGCCGCAAGGCCGCCGAGGCCGCAGCCCAGGAGGCGATCGCGGCGACGGTACTCGCAAGCAAAGAGGCTCAGGATCTCCTGTTGAGCCGCGTGACGCAAGCGGAGGCCGAAAAGCAGAATGCCGAACAGATGCGGGTCGCTCTCGAGGAGCGGCTTGCCCAGCAACAGCAGGAGCGCGGCGCCGCTATCGAGGCGGTCCGGCAGGAGGCCCTTGCGAAGCAGGACAGTATTCGGGCAGAGGCCAAGGTCGCCGCTGAAGCGGCGGCCAACGAGCGGGTCGCGTCTGCGGAGGCCGCCAGGCTGAAGGCTGAAGAGGCCGGGACGAGCCTCAAGGCACAGCTCGACACCATTACAGCTGAAACGGAAGCGAAGATCACGGCGCTGACAGAGTCCGCAGCGGCGCGCGAGATCGAAATCCGTTCGGAAGCTTCTGAGGCTGCCGCTGTGGCCGCCCAAAGCAGGCTCACTGAGCTTGAAGAGGCGAGGAAGAACGCGGAAGCCAAAGCGGCTACGGTCGAGAAGCAGCTCGCCGATCATCAAGCCCTGCTGGATCAGCGCCTCCAAGAACAGCGCGAGGCGCTCGAGCTCGCTCAGACTGCGGCCGTCAATGCCGAGAAGGCTCTCGCGTTTGAGGAAAAGCTCAAGCTGTCCGCGAAGGTGGCGGAGCTGACTCGGGCTCTCGACAAGAAGACCAACGAGGAGCTTGGCGAGGGCGCCGAGGTCGATCTGTTCGAAGCTCTGAAGGCTGAGTTCGAGGGCGACAGGATCGACCGCGTCAACAAAGGGCAGCCCGGTGCCGACATTATCCATGTCGTCATTCACAACGGCAAGGAGTGCGGCACCATCATCTACGACTCGAAGAACCATGGCGCATGGCGCAACGACTTCGTCAGCAAGCTTGCAACCGACCAAATGGCAGCCAAGGCGGAACATGCCATTCTTTCGACGAGCAAGTTTCCCGCCGGCGCGCGGCAGCTGCACCATCAGGATGGCGTTCTGCTAGCCAATCCTGCCCGCGTTGTCGCTCTGGTTCAGCTGATCCGCCACCACATCGTGCAGACCCATATTCTGCGCATGAGCGGTGAGGAGAAGACCCAGAAGACGGCTGCGCTCTATGACTTCATTACCTCGGAGCGCTGTACCGATCTGATTGCCCGGATCGACACTCACACGGACGACCTGCTCGACATCCAGGTAAAGGAAAAGAAGGCGCACGAATCTGTCTGGAAGCGTCAGGGCGAGCTCATTCGGTCGGTGCAGAAAGTGCGCGCTGAGCTGAGTAATGAGATCGATACGATCATCGGCACGGCGGGGGTGTGGGAGCAGGATAATGAATAACCCCGTCCCGATGGCGGGTCGCGAACGCGACAACGTCGTTAACCTCCAGGAGCGCCGGCTCGATCGTACCGTTCTTCGGACGTACCGCACGAAGGCTGACATCGACTCCATCCTTCCCAATGACAAGCAGCCGAGGCTCGGGCCTAAGGTTGACGAAGAACTGCAACGGCAGATCGAAGCCAATGGCGGTTTGTTCGAGCCACTACTCGTCGAACCCCATCCCGATTTCCCCGGAAAGTTTCGCATCATCGATGGCGATCGCCGGTGGACGAATTCGCGGGCCTTGGTAGAACAGGGGAAAGAAGAATTCCGCCAGCTTCCCATCGAGGTTACCGACCGCACACTGAGTGACGAGGATCGGCTTCGCGCGTGGATCTATATCCATCGGCAGCGCAAGGAATGGGACGCCAAAGAGAAGGAAATGGTGGCCTACCGCCTTGTCGACCTGATGGGACGCGCCAGCGCCGCGAACATACTCGGAATCACCGTTCGGGAACTGGACAAACTGGTCGATATTTTCGAGCTGTCGGAGAAGTTCACCAGCCTTCGCGACCCAAGCGCCGCCATCACCTGGGCGCGTGAGATGATGGGCGTCAGCAAGAAGCTGTTCACTCCCAGCATCGTCGACGCCGTCGTCAAGAAGGTGAACGACAAGCGCATAACCAACTCCAAGGACCTGCGCAAACTACGATCGATCCTCCCCGATCCGGTGGCACGCGCGCATTTCCTCAGCGACGCGGGGGATCTCGATTCTGCAATGTTGCGTCTGGGACCCACCGAGAAGAAGCCAAAGGGCGGATTGTCCGGGGATCTGGAGGCCGCGGTTGAAGCGATGAAGGGGGTACCCTGGACCACGTTGCAGGATCTCAAGGGCGACCCCGACATCCTGAAAAAGATCGATGACGCCGAGGCGCTCCTTCGATCATTGCGCAAGGCGCTTTCGTGAGTCCCGATCAATCTGCAACACGCGTTACGCGGCGCCTATAGGAGGTCCGATGATCATCGGCAACGTACTGTTTCTCGAAGAGTCGCTCGACCGGTACCTGCGCGCACAGGAGGGCGCAGTCGGCAACCACGTCCGCCAGAAAGTCAGCAGGGTGGACTTGATCAAGTCTGACGCGGAGATCGTGCACGCCCTTTTGCCCGAGGCTCGTGTCGCCCCGCTAAAGGTGGACTTCGACAATCCACAAAAGGACGCGCAGGAGGCACGCGTGCGGGTCCACGACATGTTTGACGGGATGGTGGAGATCGACGGAGTTCGTGCAACTCGTAGCTTCGCGTTCTCCGGCGACCCTGGCCTGTTTAGGTTGCGGACCAATCCATACTCAACCACCCTGCCTCATGGCGAAATCAGCAACCGGCGGGTCATTATCGGCATGTCAGGTCGGAACGACGCCGAGACGTTGAAGCGGGAGATCGATCGCCAGGAGCAGCTCTTGCGCGAATATGTGGAAACCTCGACAAAGCAGATCGAGGCGTACAACGACAAGCTTGGGGCGCTGCTTGGCGAAGCCGTCGCCAGCAGGCGCCAGCAGCTTGCCAGCCTCGAAGATCTCAAGAACCGCATTTAGGTTTAGGGCGGGAAAGCGGGTTTCCATTCATGCCGCCTGGCGGGTCGCATGATCAGCCGCCCCTACCACAACGCCGGGACCGTCATCCGTGCTGGCGGCGAGATCGGCTTCGAGATCGGCCAACTGCTCCCGCTTCAGTTCAAGCTCGGCCTCGAAGGCGAAAGTTTCGCCAATACGTGGCTGATAGGAGGCTACACGCCGGCGGGCATCCTCCAGCCGACAGCGATAATTATCCTGCTCGCCCTCGAAGTTCGACAGAGCATGCTCGAGGCGAGCAATCGCGCCGAGCGGCGTGACCGTGACGGCAAGGTCGATCTCGTAGTCGGCGCCGGAGCGCATCAGCACCGTGGTGTAGCGATACCCGTCCCGGCCGAAGCGCTCGCCTGAGAACTCCAGGTCGAAGCCGCCAATCGCGGCTATGACGACCTCGCCCTCTTGGCTGAGCTGAACAAGGGTGAGGATCTCCTTCATCAAGGCGCGGCCGGCGAGCTTGCGTTCGGTGAAGGAGGTTCCGGTGACGGTCATTGTGAAGGCATCGCCAGCGGTCGACACCAGACGCGCGATGTCCGTTCCGATTTCGGCGATGCGCCGGCTCGAAAGCTCGATCTCGCGCTCCGCGTCGCGGACCTGGCGGCGGATGGCGTGCTGGTCGTCGATATGGGCGGCATGGAGCCGGTCGAGACGGGCGATCTCGGCCTCAAGCCCTGCCTTTTGCATCAGGCGCTGATCGCCCGATGCGATGGCCTTGGCCATGGCGAACTGGTTGGCCTGCCCCTCGCCCATATCCTCGAGGCGGCGAATGGACGTGTCGCCCGATAGAGCCGCCGCGATGAACCGGGCCTTGCGCTCATTGTTCTGCCACATGGTGGCGTCGAGTGAACCGAGCGTCGCATAGGCATAGAGTCCGATTTCGTCGTGCTGATTGCCCTGGCGGATGATGCGGCCTTCGCGCTGCTCGATCTGGGAGGGGAGCCAGGGAACGTCGAGATGGTGCAGCGCCTTCAGCCGCGCCTGCACATTGACGCCGGTGCCCATGGTTTCGGACGACCCGATCAGGATGCGGACCTTGCCGGCATTGAACTCGTTGAACAGCCGCTGCTTGGCCTCCGACTTCTTGAAGTCCTGCATGAAGGCGATTTCCGACGGCGGCACACCGAGGCGGACGAGCTCGTCGCGGATCCAGCGATAGGCCGAGAAGCCGCGGGAGGCTTCGACATTGATGGTGCCGAGATCGGAGAAGATGAGCTGGCCGGCGCCGGACTTGTCGAAGGGCTTGCCGTCCTTGCGGACATATTCGTTCTCGGCCGTCTCCTGCCAGATGCGGAAGGTGTTTCGGACAAGCGCGTTGAGCTTGTTGTCATCCTCATTGTCCATGGCCGGCATGACCAGGCGCAGGTCGATCGCGGCATGGCGGCCATCGGTGATGACCGAGAGCAGGATATCGTCGCCGGGCTGCGCCGGACCCTCGCGCTCTTCGATGGCCTTGATACGATCATCGAGGTGACGCTGATAGGCCTTGAAGGCAGTGGTCGGCTCCGCCGTGATGATCTGCCGCTTGCCGCCGGCGATCTCCGGAACTTTCACATATTTCCGCAGGTCGGCGGGCTGCACCACGTCCGCGAAGGACCGGAACATGGCGATCAGCTCGGGGACGTTGACGAACTGGGCAAAGCGCGTGACCGGCTTGTATTTGCCGGACGGCTGCAGCTCGAGTTCCGTCGAGGTGTCGCCGAAGGTGGACGCCCAGGCGTCGAACTCGTGCAGTCCGCGCGCTGCGAGAGCAGCATTGTCCATCAGCCGCTGCACGGTGAACATTTCGCCGAGCGTGTTGGTAATCGGCGTGCCGGAAGCGAGCACGAGCGTCCTGCCCGGATTTCTCGTCTCGACGAATCGGGATTTCACGTAGAGGTCCCAGGCCCGCTGCGAGCCGCTGGGATCGACGCCCTTCAGCGTCGACATGTTGGTGGCGAAGCTGAGCTTCCTGAACTCCTGCGCCTCATCGACGATGATCTGGTCGATGCCGATCTCGGAGATGGTGAGCAGATCGTCCTTGCGGCTCGACAGCGCCTCCAGCCGCTCCTTGTGCCCCTCCTTCATGCGCTCGATGCGCTTTCGGGAAAGCCGGTCCTCGCGGTCGACCTTGGTCAGCAACTCCTCGTAAGCCTCGAGCTCGTCCTGAATCATTTGCTGCTCGAAAGCCGAGGGAATCGAAATGAAGCGGAACGCCGAATGGGTGATGATGATCGCGTCCCAATTTGCGGTTGCCGCCCGCGACAGAAAGCGATGGCGCTTCTCCTTGACGAAATTGGTCTCGTCGGCGACCAGAATCCGGGCATTTGGATAGAGCGCCAGAAACTCGCGGGCCGCCTGCGCCAGGCAGTGGCCGGGAACGACCAGCATGGCTTTGTTGATCAGCCCGAGGCGGCGTTGCTCCATGATCGCCGCCGCGATCGAGAGCGTTTTGCCGGCGCCAACGGCGTGGGCGACATAGGTCGAGCCAGCCGAGATGATGCGCCAGATCGCCCGTTTCTGGTGCCCATAAAGAGAAAAGGCGCCGGAGGCGCCTGGAAGCAGGAGATGGTCGCCGTTGAATTTTCGCGGCGCGATGTTGTTGAAGGTGTCGTTGTAGAGCCGCGCCAATCGGTCAGTGCGATCCGGATCGCTCCAGATCCATTTCTGGAACGCCGTCTTGATCTTCTGCAGCTTTTCCTTGGCCGCTTCGGTCTCGACGGTATTGAGGACGCGCCGTTCGGTGTCGCCGTCCTTCACCGTGTCGAAGATCTGCGGGATGGAGGAATTGAGCGCGTCGGACAGCAGCTGCCCGGCATCGCGACGATGCGTGCCCCATTCGGTCGTGCCGGCGGCGCTCCAGCCGAGTTGGCGCGCACTGACCGTCCAGCATGCAAGTTCGGGCGTGTGATGGATGCTGATGTCGGCATCCATCGTCTGTTTGACAAATGTGACAATGTCGGTCGCCGGAATCCAGGGTGCGCCGAGGCGGGCGGTGATGTCGGAGGGCCTGAGATCGGCGGGCTGGACGCCCTTGAGCGCTTCGACATTGCGGGCAAAGGCTGGATCGAGCGCAGCGGCGGCCTCGGCGGCAGCGAGCTTGGAGCGAACGGCGCCGGAGAGATACGCATCGGCGGTTTGCCAGGAACCGGACGTCGGATCCCGGAAGATCGCCTGCCCCAACTCGTCAACGACATCGGCGACATCGCGATGCAGCAATTCCGCGATGTGATCGGCGTCGACATGGCCACGTTCGTTGAGCACGACGGCGAGGGCATCGGCGGCCGACGTGATGATCGGCGGCGGCGGCGGCGCGATGACGCGCTCGGTGAAGATCGGGCCGGACCGGGCGGTATTGGTCTCGAGGTCGTAGTCCTCGATGGATGCTACCAGCCAGCAGTCGGGGTCGTCGAGGAAGGGCTGGAGATTGGGACGGCGATGCGTCTCCCGCACTTCGCCGGTTTCTGAGTCTTCGGTGGTCGAGACGGTGGTGAAGTTGATCGGCCCGAATTCACGCACGAAGTTCGACCAGGCAATGCGCAGCTTGACCTGCGCCGGCTTCCACTGCCGGTCGAATTCCTGGAGTTTCAGCACCTCGCGCACGGCGTCGCGGATCGGGATCAGCTTGCGAATGATGCGGGCCTGCTTGTCGGAGACGCCGTCCCCTCCCCGTCCCTTCCTGACGGTGATGGTCACGGCCTCGCCGTCGACCATTTGCATCAGGGCGGCGTTCTTGCCTATGAAATAGCTGCCTTCACGAGCGGTCGCGCCGTTCGGCATAGTCGCAGTTGATGCCGGGTCGTCGCCACTGTCGTCTACGTCGGGACCGCAGTCTTCCGGCTTGCCGTCATAGATGGCTTCTGGAAGCGCCTGGATCGCGGTCGCGAGCGCGGCGTCGAGATCGACGTCCGGGCGCGGTAGGCAGGTATAGGTCTCGTCGGTACCGTAGATGCCGCGCCGCAGCGCATGTTCGCCAAGAACCATATCGGGGTGCTCGGCGAACCAGCGATTGACCCGGATACCCCCGTCGTCCTCGCTCAGTGGTCGCACCTCCGCCAGATCGAGCCAGCCTTGATCGCCCGCCACCTCTCCGTCCTTGCGCTTGCGGAAGAAGAGGACGTCGACGATGACATCGGTTCCGGCATCGGCACGGAAGCTGCCCCCTGGCAAACGTATGGCGCCGACAAGATCGGCCGCAGCCGCGATCGTCCCGCGTGCACGGCCATCGGCCTTGTCCATGGTGCCGCTCGAGGTCACGAAGGCGGCCAGCCCGCCGGGCTTCAACGCCCGAACCGCCTTCACGATGAAATAGTCATGCAGGCGCAGGCCGAGCGCGCGCAACGCGCGGTCGCTGCGCACGGTGCGGTCGGAGAAGGGAGGATTGCCGATCGCCAGGTCGAAATGCGCCGGCAGATCGACCCGCGCGAAATCCTGATTGAGTATTTTGGCGCGCGGCTGCAGCAGACGGGCGATCCGGGAGGTAACCGGATCGATCTCGACGCCCGTGAGATGGGTGACGGGATGTAGCGCCGCCGGCATCAGCGCCGGAAACAGTCCGGTGCCGACACCGGGCTCGAGCACACGGCCGCCGCGAAAGCCGAGCCGCTGCAGGCCCGACCAGATGGCCCGGACGATATATTCGGGGGTGAAGTGCGCATACTGGGTGCAGCGGGCGAGCGACGCGTAGTCGCCGCCGTCGATCGCGTCCTCGAGGTCGGCGCCGATGTCCGCCCAGCCCTCGCGAAACTCAAGCTCGCCTGGGAGACGAAACACGCCGTTGGCGAGCTCGGAAGCGCCGAAGCCGGTGAACCGGATCAGCGCGGCCTGCTCGTCGACCGAGGCCGGACGCTGCTCATCGACGATCGAGGCGGCGAGCCGGATCGCCGCGATGTTGTCGCGGGCGCGCTCCCGCCAGGATTTGGCGAGACCGCGCGTGCCGGCGAGATGGAAGTTCTCGCCATTGGGCGCCCGGCGCAAGAGTTGAGCATCCGCCGTGGCGGGCACGGCAGGCGTGGGAGAATGCGGGGCCGGGTCGTCATCGTCCGGATCGTTGGCCGCACTGTCGGAAAAGGCGGTCACGCCAAGGCCGAGACCTGAGGAAAGTGCGGTATTGCCGAACAGGTCGAGCGTGAAGGGGTCGTCGTGGGACACGGGATATCTCCTGGGATTATGGCGAGCGCGATCACGCGACCCGCGTGTGCGGCCGCGCGAAACGCTGACGGGGTTGTGGGATGGGCTAGCGGGCGATCAGCGACAGCGAGACGTCCGTCTCGGTCAGTTGCACGCGCAGATGCGTGCAGCGCGTGTTCCGGTCGAACAGCGGGATCAGTCTTTCAGCGTCGAGGAACTCGATGCCGTCGTCACCACCAAAATGCCGGTTCTTGTAGTGCCACCAGTCGGGATTGCCGACCGGGTGGCATTCATCCGAATAGATCACGAGGGCGCGCTCACCCTCGGCGAGCTTGCCGTTGGAGAGGAGATAGACGCCCTGATCGCCGACCAGCCAAAGTCCCGGCTTTTCATCCTTACCGGGCTTGATGCCGTAGTAGGGATTGCGAAATCCCCCATTGACGGCGGCATCGGCGATGCCGCGCTCGATGACCTTGCGAACGCCGAGAATAGGAAATGTGAACATGACAGCCTCCGATCAGGCTGCAATCGCGGCGGGCAGGTAGCGGAGATGGACCGGCAGCTTGGCGCTGATCTCGGGGGCGGTCAGATCGTCCAGAAGCTTCAGGACCGTCCCTTGGCCGCCGCCATAGACCAGCACGGTTCGCTTGTCCTGGTCGGCCTCGGGCCACCGCTCACCCGCATAACCGCGATAGTCGGCATGGGTCGTGCTCCAGATATGGTCGAGCCGCTCCGCGCGCGTCATGGCACGGACGGGGCGGGATTCCCGCTCGATGATCACATCGCGCATGCGCTCGGCCGAACCCTTGGCCGACATATCGCAATAGGCGTGGAAGTAGCGTGGCCGCCCATCGATCGAGAGTGCGAAGAAGACGCTGGTGATCGAGCCGGTCATGAACTCGCGCATTGCGAACATGTCGCCGCGAATCCAGAGCGGCGGCAGGATCTCGAACATGTAGTCGTGCTCGGCCCGGCCGATCTCGAACCACTCGCCGTCATAGAGGCGGCCGGTGAGGCGTGCCTTGCTCATCGGCGCCGGGCCATGGCGATCGAACATATGGAACATCTGTTGGCGCGTGGCGACGCCCTCGAAGACCTTGCGGAAGGAAGTTTGGGTGATCATGGCGGCTCCTGTCGTCCGTCGGCATCAAGCGCGATCCTGTCCATCCGACCGGATCATCACCTTCATGCCTTCTCATCACCCATTCCCGCGGCCGCCTCTCCGGTCCGGCGGGTCAAGGGCCGGCGCCAGCCGGGCGCAGCTTCCCTTGACGCGACGGCCGGGCATGCGGCAGCGATTCCGCTCTGATATCCCCTTCCACTCCCGGGTTTCCTTTCCCCTGTCCTTTCAGATCGCTGTTCCAGTCCTGCGTGGATGGCCGCAGCCGCTCGTACCGGCACCCAGTCTCACGCACGATCTCCTGCAAACGACGGGCATAGATCTCGCCCTGCCGATCGTTGTCGGTGGCTGCGGCCATCAATATGTCGGGGTTCGAGGCGATCGACCGGATCGCGTTATCGCTGACGGGCGACCACCCGCCCCCGGTGCTGACGTAGAGGGTGTCGGCACGCATGCCCTCGAGTGCGGCAAGGCTCATGGCGTCGATCGCCGCCTCGGTGACGCAGAGCCGAAGCGCAGCCTCGTTGCCGAGACGGAACAGTTGCTTGCTGCCGCCGGTGGAGAAGCCGCGCCACTGGGGGCCGCGTTCTTCCCAACCGATCAGTTGCCTGGTTTGGTCGACATGCGCCGTCCAGATGCTGCCGCTCGGCCCCTCGCGCAGCAGGCCTTGTGCGATAGCGGCCTGCAGAATGGATACTGGGATCGCACGCTCATCTGCCAGATATCGCCAGGCGCGAGACCCGATGGTTGGAGGTCGTCGGCGCCGCCATCGGTCGGTGATCGAAAGTGGAATGCCTGTGCGCTTCGGGCAATTCCAGGACGGCGTGGCCGGAACATAGCCGACGAGACTGCGAACCGCCTCGACGGCCGCCGGAAAGGCGATACCGGCCAGGTGACCGGCGAGGGTGAAGACGTCGCCCTTGGCATCCGAGAGTGGATCGAACCAGCCCCTGCCATTGTGGATGACGATGATGATCTCGCCTGCCCCGCGCCGGTACTTCACGGCGCGTGTGGTGCTCTCCTTGACGTCCACCGTCCAGCCCTCGCGCTCGAGCACGGCGGCGCAGGGCACCTTGTCTCGCAATGTCTCGATTTCATGCTGCTCCATGGGTCAATCCCGCCGGCGCCGCGGGGCGTCCGGCCCTTTCCTTGTCCAGATCTGTTTGTCTACCTTTCCGGCAGGCCTCGAGGTCGGCCGCGAAGCCGGAAGGCCGCAGGGGCGCACCGGCTTGCCGGGGCGGCGCAGCCTCCCTTGCGGGCTTCCCGGCGCAAGCGGCAAAACCTCGTCCCAATAAGGGCTCGTGGCGTCCCGCCACCAGCAGGGAAAGGACGATGCGACGCGCAACCCGGCCTTCAGACGGCCGGGCGCTTGGCGCGCGAGGAAGGCCGGCTCAATGAGCCGGCCGACCGCCCTGGTAGGGATCGTATTCGAAGAGCGGCTCGATTTCGGCGTCGTCGAGTTCGTCGGCGGGCATGACGCCGTATTCGTCGTCGACCTTGAAGAGAATAACCGGCACCATCAGGGTGCGGGCGAGGTTCCAGGCATGGTTCTGTGCGAGTGAAAGATCGTGCGACATTGAAGGGCTCCGTCCATGGGCGGGGCCGATCCCCGCTCTGGTGCCCGTCGGGTCCGGGGCCCGGCCGCAATCACCGCGCAGGCGAAGCCGCAGCGGCCGCACGCTCGCGTAGCGGACCCCTTGTGGGTTGATTGGAGGAGGACGGACCTGGACCAGGAAGCCAGCACAGCAAGCGGGGGCGGACCTGCGCGTGGATGGATCCGCACCCAGTCGCATCCTTCCCGGTAGCAGAGAGCCATTGCAGAGACCGGGCTTGACGTGCCCTCAGTATTGTCGCGGCGACCCGCCTCTTCGTGTCATGGCTCAGGATCCGAATGAACTCGATGACGAAGTTCGTGATCGACAATCGACCGGACGACGTCGATATCCATCTCGGCCGACGGTTCTATCCGCGCCACCTCGGCAGCTACCTTTGCCCAGTGGAGGAACTGGCCGTCTTCGATCGCGCGGGATGTTGCGGCAAGCCGTTGTGCCTCATAATAGGCAGTCGGGCCGTGGAGACGGACGAGGCGCCTGGCGTCTTCCCGCCATCGGCGACGGATCGCACGCCGCCTCTCTACCCACGCCAAAATCGCCCTCAGCATCTCAGAAGCACTCCCCCCAACTGCACGAATGCCCCTGCCCGCGTCAGGGATGGACGCCCGGAGGGTGAAGACCCGCACCGCGGGGCTTCAGCTTCGCCGACAGTCCGGTTCCGGAGGAAGACGCCCCACCCCTCGAAAGATTTTGAAGTTCACGCTATCCTTACCGGATGTGCAATGCCTATGAGCAACACGTTCGCTGGGTTGAATACTGCCAGATGATGCAGGCGTTGGAGCTGGAGATACCAACGCAACAGACAGAACTCGATCTGCCCCAGGCGGACGATATCAGGATCAACGATATGGGACCGGTCATGCGTGCGGCCGGCGACATGATCGAACTCGTCCAGATGAACTTCAGCTTCCCGCCATCGGGGCCCAGGGGTGGGCCGGTCTTCAATTTTAGATCGGAAGGGCGAGACTTCGCCGACAGCAAGCGCTGCCTGATCCCGGCATCGGGATTCTACGAATTCACCGGCAAGAAGTACCCCAAAACCAAACATCGCTTCAGCCTGATCGGAGCCCCCTTCATGGCCATCGCCGGGCTATGGCGTGAGGCCCAGGGCAATCACCCAGCCTCCTTCACGATGCTGACGACGAGTCCAGGGCCGGACGTCGCGCCCTACCATGATCGTCAGGTGGTCGTGCTCCAGCCAGATAACTGGGCGGACTGGCTCCGTTTAACCAAGCCGCAGGGCGAACTGCTCAAGCCCACCGGCCGAGGCCTTCCCTGCAATTGCAGTTAATTTGAGAATCCCGCAGCCCATATTCTCATGATTAAATGGTCAACCCGAACCAAACCGGCGCATTCTTTCGGTTAACTGCTAAGCGACAGCAGGGGAACAACTTCGACATTGTCGATCAGTCGTGTGTTGCCGAGCCAGGCGGCCACCAGCAGACGCGCGGGACAGTAAAGTGCGTTCAAAGGCCGAAGATCGGCGTCTGCTCGCAATTCCAGATATTCCACCTCCCGGTAGCCTGCCGAAAGGATGGCAGCGCGCGCCTCAGCCAGTGTCAGGCTGACCGGCGCTCCGTTGGCGATCTGTCCGGCTGCTGTGTGCAGAATCGACGCGAGCTTCGGTGCAGCCAGTCGCTCCGCCAGTGAGAGCCGGACGTTGCGCGAAGAGAGCGCCAGCCCGTCTTCTTCGCGGACTGTCGGACAGCCGATGACGGTGATCGGAATGTCCAGATCCCGCGCCATGCGGCGAACCACATGAAGCTGCTGGAAATCCTTCTCGCCGAAAAACGCGAGATCGGCTCCGGTCTGCAGGAACAGTTTGGCGACGACGGTGGCGACGCCATCGAAATGACCCGGCCGAAACGCGCCGCACAGGCCCTCGCTGACGCCGCCGACCGAAACCGCGGTGGCAAAACCCTCCGGATAGATTTCAGCAGCGTCCGGCGCGTAAAGCAGATGCGCACCCAGTGGCGCCAGCTTTGCAGCGTCCTCCACCTCGGTACGCGGATAGGCGGCAAGATCGGCTGCGCTGTTGAACTGCTTTGGATTGACGAACAGCGTCACGATCACCCGGTCGGCCTTTTCGAGCGCGGCACGCACCAGGCTGAGATGCCCTTCATGCAAGGCACCCATAGTGGGCACCACAGCAATGCTGGCTGCTTCGCGACGCCATCCCGCAACGATCGTGCGAAGATCCGCCACGGCCCTGACAATCGGAACATTCATGCCGCTTCTCCACCCTTGATCGTTTTGGGCTGATCGCGAAAGACATGCTCTGCACCTGGAAAGCGCCGCTCGCGCACTTCGTTTGCGTAGGCTGCGATCGCGGCTTGTGCCCGCTCCCCGAGTTCAGCGTAGCGCTTGACGAATTTCGGCCGGAAGTCCGTGAACATGCCAAGCATGTCGTCGACCACCAGGATTTGGCCGTCACAGGCTGACGAGGCGCCGATACCGATGGTGGGGATGGCAATGTCGGCGGTAATCCTGCGAGCGAGCGCTTCCGGCACCTTCTCCAGCACAACGGCAAACGCGCCGGCTTTTGAAACCGCGTCGGCATCGCGCAAGATGCGTTCCGCATCGTTGCCACGCCCCTGCACCTTGTAGCCGCCAAAAGTATTGACTGCCTGTGGTGTCAGGCCGACATGCGCCATCACCGGAATGCCGCGCGCGACCAGGAACTGGATCGTCTCCGCCATACTCTCGCCGCCCTCGAGCTTGACGGCGGCGCAGCCGGTCTCGGCCATCAGCCGGGCGGCATTGCGAAAGGCCTGTTCGGGCCCTTCCTCATAGGACCCGAACGGCATGTCCACAACCATCAGTGCCCGCTCGATGCCACGGCGCACCGCTTGTGCGTGCATGATCATCATGTCGAGCGTGACGCCCAGCGTGGACGGCAAGCCGTGCAGCACCATGCCAACGCTGTCACCGACAAGCACGATATCGCAGGTGGTATCGACAAGCCTCGCCATCGGTGTCGTGTAGGCAGTGAGACAAACCAGCGGCGTCCCACCCTTGTGTGACACGATATCGGGGGGCGTCAGGGCCTTCACTTCACCTGTCGCGCTCATGGCATTCCTTCCCTTACGTTAACCGCCTGAGGGCGTTTGGCACAATTTTGTGCAGATGCGAAGAACAAAAACTTCATGTCGCCGGAGACGTTGACGGCTGGTCGGGGGCAGTCCACGTTCGTCGGAAGTTGAACCAATCAGCCTCGACGGAGGCTTCGGACACAAGCCGTACGCAATGGAAGATACTCCCTCCAAAAACACTGAGGAGAACCAGAAAACGGGACCAGGGCCACGAAGTGAACGTGGATCTGATTGCGGTGCTTGTTCTGACCCCTACAACAGCGCCATTCCGGGTAAACTGGAGCGTGGGGTAGCTTCTGCGATTGCTGGGCCCGGGGACGGCAAGCAGACTGATTGCTGACAAGCTGACGGCGTCTTGGAGATGTCTCCCTGGTGCCGGTATTCTGACCGCACAGTGAGGAGCGTTGCCGACCTCCTTCCCTAGCTAGACGTGGACGAAGAAGCCTTCAGCGCGGCGATCTCTTCTTCATTCCGAAACAGGGCAACCTCATAGCGAACGGAGGACGTTCCGAGCCTGGCGACGCGGATACCGGCCGTTACCTTATCGGGGAAAGCAAGTTCAGAAAAATAGCGGCACCCGGTTTCGACGACGAGCCCAATCTGGTCGCCGCCATGGATGTCCAGCAGGCCCTCGCCGATCAGCCAGCCATTCACCGCAGTGTCGAACAGCGAATAATGCACCGCATTTGTTCATGTCACCATAGATGTCGTTATCCATCCAGCCGTGGTGATTGTGCGAAACGCGTTGTAGGCATTGCGCGACGTGGGTGAAGACCGCTCGCTCATCGTCTCACCATGCCGCGCGATAGATGGCGAGCGCATCCGGCTCCGAGACATTGCGCGGATTGTTGACCAACAACCGCTGCTGCTTCATCGCATCCGCCGCCATCTTTTTCAGATGCTCTTCGCCGATGCCGACATCCCGCAGGCGCGGCTGCAGGCCAAGTCTTTTCGATAGCGAGGCCAGTTCCTCAATGAACGCCGCGCAGCGCCCCTGCACACCTTCCTCTTGTGCGAGACGTGGGAAAGCGTCCGTGGCGATCTCGGCGTAGAGATGGGCGGCGTCGGGCGCGTTGAAGCACAGGACATGCGGCAGGACAAGTGCGTTCGAGAGGCCGTGCGGGACATGGAACGTCCCCCCGATCGGATAGGCAAGCGCGTGGACGGCGGCCACCGGCGAATTGGCGAAGGCTTGACCGGCGAGCATGGAGCCGAGCAACATCGCCCCCCTCGCCTCGACATCCTTACCGTCAAGCACCGCTTTTTCGATGCTGGCGCCGATGAGTTGCAGGGCCTGTCTGGCCAGCATCTTCGACAGCGGATTGTTGTTGGCGTTCTTCGAGGCATAGGCTTCGATTGCGTGCACCATCGCGTCGACGCCGGTGGCTGCGGTGATTGCCGGCGGCAGGCCCAGCGTTAGTTCCGGATCGAGCACCGCAATGTCCGGCAGGATGATAGCGCTGGACACGCCGCGCTTCTCCTCGTCACCGACGGTAATGATTGAAACCGGGGTGACTTCCGAGCCTGTTCCTGCCGTGGTGGGCGCCAGCACCAGAGGCAGGCGCGGTCCCTTCGCCTGCGCCACGCCCCAGGCGCCGTCGATGTCTTCGCCGGAGCCGAGAAGAAGTGCGGCCACTTTCGCCACGTCGAGCGACGAGCCGCCGCCGAAGCCTGCGACGCCGGTCGCGCCGGCTGAACGACCATTTTCCACCGCCTTCATCACGGTCGCCAGCGAAGGATCGGCTTCAACGGAATCGAAAATCGCAACCGACGCTCCGACGCTTTCCAGTGAGGCGATGGCTGCGTCGCACAGGCCGAGTTTGCGCAGGCCGGGATCGGTCACGAACAGCACCGTCGGGCCCAGCCGTTTGCCTGCGATCGCGCCGAAGCGCTTGGCCGAACCGGCTTCGAAGACGATCGAGGGGGTCGTATTGAAGGTGAAGGCTTGCATCGGGCGAATTCCTCTAGAGTCAGACGGCCGGAACGACTGGCTTTTCGACCAGATCACGCGTGTTCAAACTGATGCCGCCGCAGTTTACGCTGCTGCAGTTGCAGCAGCGCGCGGTGGAGGCGCATGCCGGCCGTCTGGTCCACAAGCAGAATTTTCGCCGGCTGATCGAACAGCAGGAACTGGTGGTTGATCCGCTATCACGGCTTCCTAGGAGGCCCGTGGGAACATCTCTTGCTCTAGTTCAGGCGCCGACCTCGTAGTATCGCAGAGTGCATTATTTGGCAGATCCCGAGCATGCTTCGACCTCACGAAGCGTTCCGGCTGCACGAGCTGCTTCTTCCCTGAGTAATTGGCGCCGCCAGTACCTGCCTGGCAATCGCGGCAGGTGTTATTCGACTCTCGCGCGGCCGAGCGAGGCAAGGTCGCCCCGGCGGGATCGTTCCAGCGGCCTGCGCCATGGGCGAAGCCGTCACGGCGCGGGCACCTCGGGGCTGGTAAGCGGACCGGCATTAGCCCGTCAGGCCAGCGTATAGGCCGTTTTGACGGTCGTGTAGAACTCGGCGGCGTAGCGGCCCTGTTCGCGAGGGCCGAAGCTCGATGCCTTGCGGCCGCCGAACGGCACATGGAAGTCGACGCCGCCAGTGGGCAGATTGACAAAAATCATGCCGGCGTCGGCATTGCGCTTATAGTGCGTCGCATGTTTCAGGCTGGCCGTGCAGATCCCCGAGGACAGGCCGAATGCCGTATCGTTCGCGGTCTCCAGCGCCTCTTCATAATTCTTGACACGAATTACCGCCGCGACGGGACCAAAAATCTCTTCGCGGCTGATGCGCATATTATTGGTTGCCTCGGTGAACAAGGCAGGCTGCAAGAAGAAGCCGGGCGTCTCACGGTTCAGCCTTTCGCCTCCACACACCAGCTTAGCGCCCTCCTCACGGCCAATGGCGATATACTTCTCGTCCTGACTGAGTTGGTTCTCGTCCACCACCGGACCGATCTGCGTTCCCGGCTTGAGCGCGTCGTCGACGACGAGGCTCCTAAGCTTTTCGGTAACTGCCGAGACAAAACGATCGTGGATGCCTTCGGTGACGATCAGCCGTGAGGAAGCCGTGCAGCGCTGGCCAGTTAAGAAGTATGCACCGTTGACGGCGCAGTCGACCGCCACGTTGAGGTCCGCATCATCGAGCACGACCAGCGGATTCTTACCGCCCATCTCGAGTTGGAACTTCCTGCCGTGTTCGACGCAGGAGGCCGCCACACGCCGGCCGGTCTCCACTGAGCCTGTGAAGCTTATCGCATCTACGTCGGGGCTATCGAGCATGGTCTGGCCGACGACCGAACCACGGCCCATTACGAGATTGAGTACGCCCTTTGGCAGCCCGGCGCGGTGGAGAATGTCAACCAGCTCCCAAGCGCAGCCAGGGGTGAGATCAGCCGGCTTGAATACCACAGTGTTGCCGTAGCAGAGCGCCGGCGCAATTTTCCACGCCGGAATGGCGATTGGGAAGTTCCACGGCGTGATGATAGCGATCACGCCGACCGGCTCACGCGTCACATCCACCACGACACCCCGACGCACAGAGGGCAACGTTTCGCCGGCCAGCCGTAGCGTTTCGCCCGCGAAGTAATCGAAAACCTGGGCCGCACGAATCGTTTCGCCGACTGCTTCGGCCAACGATTTGCCTTCCTCGCGCGACAAAAGTCGGCCGAGTTCGTCCTTGCGGGCGAGAATTTCGTCTGCCGCCTTGCGCAACACCGCGTGACGCTCCAAAGGGCTCGTGCGCGACCATGTCGGGAACGTACGTTTAGCGGCGGCGATCGCGGCTTGGGAGTCAGCTCGAGTAGCACGCGCATAGGTGCCGACGACTTCGTTGGTGTTGGAGGGGTTAATGTTCGGCGCGGCTTCGCCTTCGACCCAAGCTCCATCGATCAGGTTAGCATGCAAGGTTGTCATGGCGAGGCGGGTTCTCCATATCGAGTTTTTTGCGGGATTGCGGACCTTGTCGGAGATACTATATGGGTCGGACTCATGGTCCAGAGCGCTTCGGAAGGAAGTGTCGAACCGACAGCTCAAACTATCTAGAGATATTTCTTCAAGTCGTTCTTCTTTATCTTTCCATTCGGAGCGACCGGCAAATCGTGCATAACGATAATCTGTTGCGGCAGCTTATACTGGGCAAGGCGGCTCTTCAGAAAGGACTTAATCTCATCCACCTCGCACTGCCGTTCAGGCAACATTTCAACGAAGGCAATAATTTCCTCATTTCCCTCAACAGGACGTCCGAGCACGGCGGAATTTAGAATGCTGGGATGTGCATTCAGGGCGGCTTCGACTTCCGGAGGATAGACATTGAAGCCGGAGCGAATGATCAATTCCTTTGATCGGCCTTGAATAACCAGTTCGCCGCGTTCGTTGCGACTGACGATATCGCCTGTGTGAAGATAGCCATCCTCGTCGATAACTTCGGCGGTCGCTTTCGGCTGGCGATAGTATCCCAACATCACATTGGGGCCCCGGACCAGCAATTCTCCCGGCTTTCCCTCTGGGACATCGAGACCGTCAGGCCCGACGATCCGGATCTCGACCCCTTCTATCGGTGGACCAATATGGATGTCGTCGGTGCCAATCGAATAGTGAGACCGGCTGATCGTCGGCGACGTTTCAGTCAATCCGTATCCGTTCTGTAAGACCACGCCGAACAGCCGTTCGACATTTTTACGCAGTGACAGGTCGAGCGGCGCGGTGCCCGTGTAGACGTACCGGAGGTTATTTGGCGTGAGCTTTTCGCCCGTCTGTTCAACATGTGCCACCACCCGTGTCAGCATGGCTGGAACGGCGTTGAAAACCGTCAACTCTCCGCTGCGAACAGCATCTAGGGCCTCCTGTAGTGAAAATCGTGGCATAATTTTCATACGCGCGCCAGCGTACAACATGCCTTGCATCAACACGAGCCCGTACGAATGAGATATCGGCATGACACACAGGGCGACATCATCGGGAGCGAGAGACTGTGTTCGTCTTCCCCTGCTTGAGACGAAAATCAAATTGCGATGGCTAAGCATGACGCCCTTAGGGCGCCCCGTGGTCCCGGTAGTATAGATCAGAACGGCGACTTGCTCTGCGGATCCTTCGTGAACTTCTTCCGGCTGGCTGTTCTCATTTAACGGACCAACCGTTACGGCGCCGATATCAGTAAAGAGCCGAACATCAGCATTGCCGTCGTCCGCATTTTGTGCAGACAAGTTGGAATCGGTGCGAAATATACGCCGCGGCTGGCAATCCTCTTCAATAAGGGCAAGTTCATGCTTGCTGAGCCGGGCATTCGCTAGCACCGCCCATGCATCCAACCGGCTTGCTGCATACATTAGAACCACAGCCCTGATCGAGTTTTCGCAGATGATCATCACCCGATCACCCTGCCGAACCCCGAGTTGTCGCATTTCATCAGAGACAGCTGCGACCGTGTCGATCAGCCGGCGGAAGGACCAATCAATCCCGTTTTCATCTGTAAAGGCGATACGGGAGTCGCCGAACGTTGCCCCTTCCTCCAAGATCATATGAATGCGACGAGGCAGCTCGGCCAAAAAATCCATCTCAATTTCCCCAAATCCTGATAGCCTGCGCGGCAATTGGTATATCCAATTTGGTCATCCAATTTACTGGCTGTCAAGTAGATAGTGGATCCATCAGCCGAGTTCGTGGTCACGTATTGGGCGATTTCAAACGGCATTTCGGCCGCGCAAAATTTCCAAGATCCTGCGCCAGCCCCATAGGGACCGCCCTGCATCAACTGCCCCTACGCGGCCTCAGGCGCGACGAATAGACCGCCGCGCCTGAGGCCTGGGAGGATTTTGTGTGATTGTTACGAACTGCCGTTCTTTCCGAACATATTCTTCCAAGCGTCGGTGCCCGGCTTCGCTTCCCACTGCTTGCTGTCGGACAATGTGTCTATGCCCGCACGAACCCCCGGACGGTCTTTGATCGCCTGGTACCAACGATCAATGTTCGGGTACTCCGACAGGTCGCGTCGATGCAATTTCCGCGTGCGAACCCAAGGGAATGTGCTGATGTCAGCGATAGAATACTCGCCGGCGAGATATTCATATTCGGCAAGGCGCTTCTCGAGAATGTTGTATATTCGACCAACTTCCCGGTCGTAACGTTCGATGGCGTAATCGATCTTCTCAGTCGCATACACCATGAAATGATGTGCTTGGCCCAGCATTGGGCCCATCGTGGTATTCTGAAACACAAGCCACTTTAGCGTATCGTATCGTTTTTCCGGGTCCTGAGAAAGGAACTTTCCGGACTTTTCCGCAAGATAGAGTAGAACAACCGCCGATTCAAAAACAGCGTAAGGCTTGTTGTGCGGGCCATCGTGGTCAACGATGGCCGGCACTTTGTTGTTTGGATTGATCTTCAGGAATTCCGGCTCAAATTGCTTTCCTGCGGTTATATCAACCGGAATAACACGGTACTCCAAGTCCAGCTCTGCAAGCATTATAGCGGCTTTATACCCGTTGGGGGTTGGCCAGAAGTATAGATCAATCATCGCTGAAGAACCCCTATCCGACGATCTTGAGCCCTGTGGGCTTGTCGACGATCAGCCCAGGATTCAACATCCACTTCGGGTCCAGCTCGGTCTTGGCGGCTGCCAGCACACGGCGGAACAACGGATCGACTTCTTTGTCGTACCAAGGACGGAACGATTTGCCGACAGCATGATGGTGCGTGATGGTGGCGCCGAGCTCTATTAGGGCGTCCGACGCCACGTCGTGGAGCATCGAATAGGCTTCGAGGCTGTTGGCATGTGTCGAAGGAGCCATGATCGAGTAGTATGGAGCCGGACCGTCCGGATACAGGAAGGAGAACCTGCGGCAGACGATGCCACCGCCAAGATGTTCCTTCTGGGCCGTTCGCACGCGACGCATGATCTCGGTATCGACTTCTTCGAACCGATCCCAAGTATAGGCGGTTTCGAACGTGAAGCTCACGATTCCCATCGCAGCGCGCGTATGCATCAGCCGGGGCAGATACCTGAACTGGTGCCGCCAGTTACCCTGCGGCCCGCTGCGGCTGGTTTCCAGCGCGTTGTCTGCTGTTCCCGCGCGCTGCTTCACGACGCCACCGAAGTCCTTGCAGATTTCGAGACCACGCTCCAGCCATGCGTCCACCGGATGGTCGGCGGATTCGAAGCCCAGCAGCAAGACGGAATCGGTGCCGTCTCCAGCGCCGTAGAATTTGGCGTCCTGCTCGTCGAGATAGCGAGCGTTCGCCGGGAACAGTCCCGCTTGGGTGATTTGACGGACGGCCTTGGCACCCTCATAGAACGACTTGAAGGAGATCGATGCATTCGCACGGAATTTCACACGCCCCTGCAGACGCATCCATGCATCAGTGATGATGCCCATCGTGCCTTCAGACCCGATGAACATGCGATCCGGATTTGGTCCCGCACCTGAGGCAGGCAGCCGGCGATTCTGGATCGTCCCCGCTGGCGTGACGACGCGCAGGCTTTCCACCATGTCGTCGATATGCGTGAGATGGGTCGCATAGTGACCGGACGACCGGGTTGCGATCCAGCCGCCCAGCGATGAGAATTCCCACGATTGCGGAATATGGCGCAGGGTGAGGCCGTGCGGCTTCAGTTGTTCTTCCAGAGCCGGCCCGA
Organism: Brucella oryzae; assembly: GCF_041929965.1. Classification (NCBI taxonomy): domain Bacteria; kingdom Pseudomonadati; phylum Pseudomonadota; class Alphaproteobacteria; order Hyphomicrobiales; family Brucellaceae; genus Brucella; species Brucella oryzae. Next base: position 57,600 of record NZ_JBHEEO010000018.1, read on the forward strand.
GAATGCCTGCCTGGATCCGCGCGCAGCGTGACACAGGGTCGATTTCGAGAATCTGGTTGAGGTTGCCCAGGTCAATAACGACCACGCCGGGAAAGGCGTCGCGCTCGGGACCCCAGAAGCCTCCTGTGACGCTCGATCCACCGCCATACGGTATGCATGCATAGCCGTTTTCGCCACACCAGTCGAAGATGGCGGCAATATCTTCTTCGTCGCGCGGATAGGCCACGACGTCCGGAGCCTTCTTGAAATCGCGCCGGTAGATAAGGGTCATGTCCTTAAAACCCTTACCGTAGGTATGGACAACTCTGTCCCACTTTTCCGTGGTGCAGAAATCTTCCAGCGTTCGCGGGATCTTTATGCGCGACGGATAAAGTTCAATCTCATCAAGGGTCGGGTCCGAGAGAACTTCGATATCCTTAATCCCAAGCCGCTGCTCCACGCGGTCTCGCATGGTACGGATTTCGTCCTGGGAGTTATCTTCACCTTCATATCCCCACGACCAGAATTTCCTTCGCGTGCCATAGTAGCCGCTCTTTTCCTTCGCCACGGCGCTTCCTCCTTCGAGATTTTCGACGTCCAACCATCCAGGTGCGCATCGTTTGGGAAAACATCGCGATCTGGTTTGACCAATTTGGCATATCCAGTTTTCTCAGTCAATGGCTCTCGGAGCAGATCACGCTCCGAACTGCGCCACCGCTATAGTCGCGACCTCGCTTAAGGTCGCCATTGGGGGCGCACACGCTTCCACCGCCATGGCCGTGATCGGGCCAATTCCCGGCGTGGTCCGAAGGTGGGTGTATCCTCCCCGCGTGGGGCTTCACGGCGAAGGATTTCTCCAGCTCTCCAATCTTCGCGGCTCAACCGGTCGACCTGCTCGAGGTACGCGACCAAGGTCGAGGACCAGTTGGGGCATCGCTGGTTCGGCGGCATCAATCGCGGCAGCTAAGGTTTTCAGGTGAGCCGGACCTTGTGGTGCGATGATGCCGCGTTCGGCAAGATGCCCGCGCAAAGCGTCGATCAGCTGCGTCCGCTGGCGCACCTGCACCGACCAGACCAGATACGCCAGCTGAACGTACTCAAGCATCCCTTCGGGCGTGACGGTTTATGTTGCGAGCACGCCGGTCGACTTCCGCAAAGGGGCCGCGCTGTCGGTGAAGGCGGCCTGAATAGAAGCGGCCAATAACTAAAGGAGGTCCCACCCCGCCAATTGCAGCCAATGGCAGGAGATGGCGAAACGGTCACCCCGTCGCTTCCAGAACCTGATGTGTGGACCGGCATGGCGTTAACCAATGTCATCGGGGCTTTGAGGTGGAAGCGGCGAAAACCCATCAACCCATCGAGGCTCGCGGCGAAGACGTTGTCCAGCCGCATCACGCAGCCGGATATACATCAGCAGTTGTGACCATCGATCCTGATCCAGCCGACTGTTGCAATTGGGCGGGGTCCATATACATCCGCACATGGAGCCTCCGAGATCCTGTGGCTATTCAGAGTGCTGCGGTTGACTCAGAGCACTTCGATTAGGAAATGCGTGGCTCGACAGAGGCATGTGCTAATATGTCCTCGTGAATGCTGATCGACATAAATTGCTGATAAATCGACGAATTGTTCTCACGAGTGAAAATGGATGAGTTGAAGGCTGCTGGAAGTTGCCAGCAGCTGAGACGTCCAAATAGCTTATCGCAACGCCTTCGAATCCATCGTTGACTATTATCCACACGCGGTTAGAGGGGCTGTTCATGTGATTAGCCGTTATTAGCTTTCATGGTAGCAAAGATGAGAGCTGCGAGCACCCCTAAGACCGAAGTTCGACCGCCTCAGCATGGTCTTCCCAGCGCATTGAGGTGAAGCAAGAAGAGTCCGACTGACTACACAAATGCATTATCGAACGCAGCGCTTGGTCGGTGTCCGCATCGTGACAAGTTCTTCCGCCGCTGTTGGATGAAGAGCCATTGTTGCATCAAAGTCCTCCTTTACGGCTTTCATTCTTATCGCAATCGCAACTGCCTGGATGATCTCCGCAGCGCCAGATCCGACAATATGGCAGCCGACGACCCTCCCGGAATCGGCATCCACGACGAGTTTCATCATCATTCGTTCGGAGCTGTGGGAGAGGGCAACCTTCATCGGCCGGAAATCCGTTTTGTAGATGTCCACCCTTTCAAACCGGGCACAGGCTTGTGCCTCCGATAGTCCAACTGATCCGACTTCCGGACGCGAGAAAACCGCAGTCGGGATATCCGTATAGTCGACCTGCGTGGGACGCTTGCCAAATACCGAATCTGCAAAGGCCTGCGCTTCGCGCACGGCTACAGGGGTAAGGTTGACGCGATTTGTCACGTCGCCGACCGCATAGATATGGGGCACATTCGTCTGCGAGTTCTCGTTGACCGCGACGCCGCCGCTGTCAGCACTTAGCGCAACGCCAGATTTCTGGAGATTTAGGCCTTGAGTGTTGGGCTTTCGTCCGATCGCAAACATGACTTGGTCGGCGACGAGCTGTTCAGCGTTTGAAAGACTAGCTTTCAATACGCCACTGCTTTCGTCCATCCTGTCGACTCTTTTGATCCGGCAGTCAGTGACAATCCTAATCTCCTGCTGCTCCAGAGCATCCCGAACATGTGTCCTTATGTCTTGATCGAAACCGCGCAGGATGTTGTCGCTCCGACAAACCAAAGTCACTTTCGAACCGAGACCGGCAAATATGCATGCGAACTCAACCGCGATGTAGCCTCCTCCTTGAATTATGATCCGTCTCGGCAATTCACGAAGCTCAAAGACCTTATCTGAGGAGATGACATGCTCGAGGCCTGGTAAAACTTCCCCATGGTTGGGCGTGCTGCCTGTGGCAATCAATATATTACGAGCGCGCACAGTTTCCCCATTGGAAAGACGCAAGGTGCGCGCATCCTGAAACGTCGCGCGCTCTTTTACCAGGCGCGCTCCCGACTTTTCAATCGCCGACGTATATGCGGCTTCGAGACGGGAGACTTCCCTGTCTCTATTTCCCGTCAATACTCCCCAATCGAATTTCGCTGGGGGAATCGACCATCCGAAGCCCGCCGCGTTCCCGATCTCTTTCTGGAAATCTGAAGCATAAACCATAAGCTTTTTGGGCACGCAGCCACGGATGACGCAGGTCCCGCCAACCCGATCTCCTTCAGCAACAATGACCTTGGCCCCATAGCTAGCAGCAACCCGCGCCGCGCGGACCCCGCCTGAACCACCACCAATTACTGCCAGATCAACATCAAAATCAGCCATCGTACCCTGCGAGTTCAAAAGCTACGAAAACGGTTTGGGCGCTTTCGCACCGTTACAGCGTTCCGCGGACGGTAAACGGAGGCTTTCAGGAGGAGGGCGGGCGGCGCCCATGCGCGTCATGCGCAAGCATCTGCCCAGCGATCGGGTACTCAGGCGAAAAGCTTTCACCGTGAATAAGTTCGTCAGCGATTTTCTCGGCCATCGCCATAATGGGCAGGTTTGTATTGCCGCTTAGAAGCGTTGGCATCACCGAACCGTCGACGACCCGCAGACCATCAAGACCGCGGACTTTCATGCTCGGGTCCACGACCGATGCATCATCAGCACCCATGCGACAGGTCCCAACGGGATGATATACCGTCTCGGCCCGCGCTCGCACGAAAGTCTCCAGCGAGGAGAGATTGCCAAAGGCTTCCGCATCGATCGGGCGTTTTACGAAGTTCTTGAGTGGTCCGCACATCATCATATCGCACATATCGCGCACGCCATCTCTCAGACTCGCGAGGTCCGCATGCTCGGACCCAAGACGCGGGTCGATTGCTGGTGGAATGGCGGGGTCCCCGCTTCGCAATCTCACCGTACCGCGACTTTGTGGCCTGAGCTGACATACGCGAACAGCGAAGCCGTGAGCGATACGCTCGCCGGGCGGCGGATTGCGGAGAACGTTAGCAAAGTGCGCCTGCCACTCCGGCAACGGCGACGATCGGTCGGGGCCCCAAAACGCCCCCGCCTCCACGGCCTGTGAAGCGGCCGGCCCATCGCCTTTGAGAATGTATCGAGCACCGGCCATCCCGCCTTTCAGGAGGCCCATATAGGGGGTCAACGTCGTCGGCTGCGATGCCTCGAAGCGAACCGCGCAGTCGAGATGGTCCTGAAGATTCTCTCCCACACCCGGGAGGTGGTGAACCGGTTTAATGCCGAGAGACCGCATATGATCAGCAGGCCCGATACCCGACAACATCAAAAGCTGCGGCGAACCGATTGCGCCTGCCGTCAGCAGAACTTCTCGATCACAGTTGATTGTCCTCTCGCGGCCATTCTGAACCACGATCACGCCACTGGCAGAACCTCCTTCAACGTTGATGCGACGAACATGACAATTTGGCAGAATGGTGAGGTTTGGGCGTCCCTTGGCGCGTTCTAAGTACTTGAATGCGCCGGACCGCTTTCCATGTGCTATCGTAAGTTCGTAGAAGCCCGCGCCTATCTGCGACGACCCGTTGAATCCATTGTTCTCAGGCAAACCTGCAGCGACGAGACTGTCGACAAACGCCTGCGTGGTCGAGCGCCGTGGCCCGAAGGAAAGCTTGATGGGTCCGCTGTGCCCGCGCGTTCCATTATCAGGCTGAACAACCAGGCTAGCATCCTCAATCCTGCGCAAATAGGGGAGCATTGCGGAAAAGCTCCACTTAGGCATGCCCCGAGACGCCCACGAATCGTAGTCCCAAGGGTTGCAGCGGATCGCGATCATCGAATTGATTGATGACGACCCTCCAATAACCCTCCCCCTGGGAATATAGATCCGGCGATTGTCAAGATGTCGCTGCGGCTCAGTCCAAAAGCGCCAGTTGTACCGATCGCTCGTATAGAGGATCCTGATTCCGGCGGGCATATCGACAAACAGCGACTTCCCTCCGCCCGCCTCGATCAGCAAAACGCTCACATTGGCGTCTTCACTCAGGCGGGTGGCTAAAACACACCCGGCGGAACCTGCACCAATGATAATATAGTCGTAACTCGACATGGACCTTCTCCGGTCGGTGATGTTTTTCAAACGCAAGTCAAAAAGGCGGCCGATCTTCCGCCGCTTTTTGACGGGATCATCCCTTCACCGCACCCGCTGACAGCCCGGCGACGAAGTACCGATAGCAAAAGATAAATATTACAAACAAAGGCAGAGCTATCAGCGAAGCGCCGGCCAAGACTTCACCCCAACGCAAATCATGCGCGCCGAGCAACGACTGCAGAGCAACGGGGAGCGTCTTTCTTTGGTCGCTCATAATAAGTATCAGCGCGAACACATAGTCGGCCCAAGAGAGAAGGAACGAGAAGATGGCGACAGTGATGAGCCCGGGAGCGGACAATGGCAAGACGACCTTGATGAACGCTTCGAACTGAGAACAGCCGTCAACCATCGCAGCCTCCTCAAGGTCAAACGGCATTGACTTGAAGAAACCCCAGAGCAACCACACCGCCAGCGGCAGCGAAATTGCGAGATGGGCGATCAACAGCCCCCACAGTGTGTCGGTGAGGCCGATCGTTCGGAAAGCTGCCGCCATTGGGATGGCCAGCATGAGGGGTGGGAACATGTAGGCAAAAAGCATCGATGCAACGAGCATAGTCTTGCCCCGAAAGCGCAGCCGGGTGGCGCCGTAAGCGACAAATGCCGACAGCACGAGGGAGACGGTAATCGTCGCAACCGCCATCAGAGCGCTGTTCAGAAAATTGACGATATAATTCGTCTGCCGGAAGAGGGAGACGTAAGACGTCAGGTCCGGCGGCCAGAAAACGAGAGATGTATCGAGAAAAAGGCGTTCCGCGGGCCTTAGGCTCGAAATGATCATCCAGTATATCGGAAAGAGTGAATAAAGACAGATAACGAGTACGGTTGCATAAAGGGCAATTTTTGCCGATAGCTTTTTGAATGGTTTCCAGAAAGTGCTTTCCTGAACCTTGCTCCCGTGTTGCAGCGACGATCTCGGACGAATCGGTTCGCGCTCAGGTATCTGGCGACTGGAATCAACGGGCAATCGCTCTACATGGCTCTTCATTTCTTATCGCCCTTGCTTTGCATCATCGATGGGGAACAGGCGCAGATAGATGAGAATGACGCCTGAGAGCAGGAGGAAGGAGATCGTTGCCACAGCGGCGCCCCCGCCCAGGTTGTACTCAATAAACGACTTCCGATAGGCTAAGGTAGGCAAGGTCTCTGTCTGGTTGAGCGGCCCGCCTTTTGTCAAAAGCCATATCAGATCGAACTTGTTGAACATCCAGATGCCACGCAGAAGGATGACCACGATCAGAACCGAGCGTAAGCCTGGTATCGTGATGTGCCAGAATTGCGTCCAAGCACCGGCGCCATCGACGCGAGCAGCTTCGTAAAGTTGCGTTGGGATCGTCTGCAAACCAGATAGAACGCAGGTTACGACAAAAGGTGTCCACAACCACACACTGACGAGTATGATTGTGCCTTTGGCCGTGAAGGCATGAGAACTCCAATCGAGCATTCCAACACCGATGGATGCCAGAGCGGTCTTTACCAATCCGTAGTTTGGCTCGAGAATCCATTGGGCCACTAGGCAGGCGACAACTGTCGGCAGGAAGTAGGGAAGAATAGCGATCGAACGTGCAATGGTCTGGCCAACAAAGCGCTTGTTAAGCACCATCGCTATTCCAACGCCCAGAACTACCTGCAGGACAATCGACGAAAGCGCGATTGTGAGGCCGTTCGTCAACGAATTCCAGAAAAGAGGATCTTGCAATACCTTGATGTAGTTGCTCAGGCCGACCCACTCGGGTTCGCTCATAAACGAACGGGCCGAATAGAATGATAGCATAACCGCGTAAATCAACGGGCCGCCAATAATAAATGCGAGCAAGGAGATACTGCCAATAAACAATGCAACAATTCGCCGGTCCTGAACCATAAGAATCATCCCTTGAACGAACGATCGGGGCGGCAGCGGAGGCCGCCCCGATCTGCAGTTAGATGACGGAGCGAATGCGTTGCGCAGTCGCGGCGACGCAATCAGCCGACGAGGCGTTGCCGAGGACTTTCTGCTGGAGCATTTCCGGCATGACATTCGCGATGAATACGTTACAAGCACGCATGTCGATCGAAGGACCGCTGGTGTCGATTGCCATGATCTTGATGTTGTCGCCTTCAATGTAGGACTTCATCGTCATCATCGTATTCCAATGCTTCTTGATCATGGGATGGCTCTTCCAACGCTCGTTCTCATAGATGTCCAGGCGCGCCGGATGGTTGTTCATCCATGCTGAAAGCAGCCAATCGACGTAATGCTCTTCTGCAAACCACTGAAGGAACTTAATCGCCTCCTCGCTTTGGTTCGACTTCCCTACGCAGAAGCCGTCAAAAGCATATGAAAGTGCCTTTTGACCGGTACTACCAGGCGAGGGGAATATTCCGTACTTATCGGCGAGTTCTGGGTTAGTCGCTTCAAGCGCTTCGACCAACCGACCAGAATAGACACTGTGTGCCGCCTTTCCGGTGGCGAAGAGACTCATTAGTTGAGCATAACTCACGGCGTTCATGCCGGGCGGCATCGTCTTGTACAACTCGCCGTAGAAATCCAAGAAGCGCGTGGCACGATCAGCGTTCTCGCCCTGGTCGAAAACGACATTCCAGTCTTTGTCAAAGAGCTCCGCGCCTTCGGCGAACATATTGCCGAAGCTCGCCCAGTTGGTCGAGCTGTCGCTTGCAAGAGGTATGACACAGCCGCCGACGTCAACATTTCCACCATTAACGACTGTAAGCGCTTGGCAGTTCTTCAAGAAGTCGTCCCACGTCTCCGGTATCTTCAGACCTTTCTGGGCATAGAGGTCTTTCCGGTAATAATTTACGACGAGGTTGTAATCGAACGGATAGTACCAGTTCTCACCTTGATACTCCCATGCGGCCTTCTTGCCCCAGTCATACTTTTTGACCAGGTCGGTCACCGGGACGATGGCGCCGGCGTGAATATACTCCAAGATTCCAGCGATGAACCCGGAAGTCATGATGTCATAGGGCTGGCCGGCAGCGACCGCCGCCATCACTTTTTGCATCGTGCCGCTAATGGGGCTCGAATCGACGATTATCTTGACGCCGAATTTGCTTTCGTAGTCGTCGCACGCTTTTTTCAGGGCTGCCTGACTAGCGACCGAAGTTTCGTTGTTGAGAAACCGAAGCGTGACGCCGGACTGGGCCCGCACCACCGCAGGCGCCGCGAGGCTTGCTGCTCCGACGGCGGCAGCGGATTTAAGAAAGTTGCGGCGGGTCATGCCGGACAAGCCTACCGCCATTCTCACTCTACCTGGAATGTAAATGCTCATTTCCTGCTCCTCCCTTGTTAACTTGTCAGTTCAAGCCAAATGCCAAGAATTAACGTCGCCGGTATCGAGTATAGCGTTGACCCTCCTTTATGACGCTCCAGAGGTGCTATCGTTAGGACGCGACACAGAGCTCCTACTGAAGTCCGGTGACGCCCTCCACGGTCCAGGGGCGCAGTATCAGCCTGACCCGCCGCTCTCGCAGGGGGCCATTACGCATTTTCCATTACGCCGATTTTGCCGCCCGTTTGCGCCATCCGCAGCGACGCACCGCTAATGGAGTCGAACAGGTGAAGCCGCTCACTCGGGAAGGCGATAGGGAGTTTGTCACCGGCGCGGATTTCATCACGACGCTGGAGGACGGCACGCATCTTATGGCCGGCCAGCGTGCCCATGAGATAAGTCTGCGCTCCGATCTGCTCGACCAAGTTCACGGTCATCTCAAGCGGCGAGCCGTTAGAGATGACGAGGTGCTCGGGCCGGATTCCAAGCGTCACGTTCTGTCCGCTCCTGGCGAAGGTCTTTTCTGGTATGCCTACCGAAAGGTCTCCCGATCGCACCTCGAGCCGCCCGCTTGCGTCGGACAACTGCCCGTCGATCAGGTTCATTTCGGGCGAACCGATAAACCCGGCTACGAACGTGTTTGCGGGACGGTCATAGAGTTCGAGAGGTCTCCCAGCCTGCTGGATCACGCCATCGCGCATGATCACGATGCGGTCCCCGAGCGTCATTGCTTCGACTTGGTCATGTGTCACGAAGATCATCGTCGCCCGGAGCCGGGCATGGAGCGTCGCGATTTCTTCCCGCATCTTGACGCGCAGCTTCGCATCCAGATTGGAAAGCGGCTCGTCCAGAAGGAAAACATCGGGGTCCCGCACGAGCGCACGCCCGAGTGCCACACGCTGCATCTGCCCGCCCGACAGCTGTCGCGGCTTGCGGTGGAGCAGGGATTCGAGGTCTAGGCTGGCCGCTGCAGCCCTCACGCGCCGGTCGATCTCCTGCTTCGCTTCACCGCGCACCCGTAGGCCGAACGCCATGTTGTCGTAGACCGACTTCTGCGGATACAGCGCATAGTTCTGAAAGACCATCGCAACATTGCGATCTTTCGGTGGCAGACCGGTGACATCCCGCCCGCCGATCGTGATAGCGCCTGAAGTGGTGTCGTCGAGGCCAGCGATCATCCGCAGTGTCGTCGATTTTCCGCATCCCGAAGGACCGACAAAAACAACGAGCTCGCCATCCTCTATCTCCAGGCAGAAATCCTTGACGGCCCATGGGCCCTGGTCGCCACCAAACGACTTGGAGACATTTTGGAGCGATATTCGCGCCATGCAGCGTAACCTCCCTAAACGTGATGCCCTGTTGTGGGCTTCGCAGGCCATCCCTCCCGATGACCTACTTGTAGACCAAATTGGATAGACCAATCCCGCTGCTTCGTCAATGTCCCCCTTGATAGATTTTTTATAGCACCCACAGGACGCGGGGCAAAATTATTGGATTGACCAATCTGGTATGTCCAGTTACGTTTCGCCATAGCTTCCATAGAGAGGCACGTTAATCGCAATGTGAGTGGTTGAGATGGCCGGACCGTTGAGTGGATACCAAGTTCTTGATCTATCGAGGATTCTAGCGGGCCCGTGGCTCGGGCAGCTTTTAGCCGATCTAGGGGCGACGGTCTGGAAGATCGAACGCCCCTTTACCGGCGACGACACCCGCCACTGGGGCCCACCGCATCTGGATGGAACGACCGAGAGCGCCTATTTCCTCAGCGCCAATCGCGGTAAGCATTCGATTTGCGTAGACATCGCCACGCAAGCCGGCGCTGACATCGTTCGATCTCTGGTCAAGAAGGCCGACGTTCTTATCGAGAACTACAAGGTCGGCGACATGAAGCGGTATGGGCTGGATTTTGAAACGCTCCGCCTCATCAAGCCGGACATAGTGTACTGCTCCATCACGGGATACGGCCAGACCGGCCCGATGAAGACCGTGGCCGGATACGACATGGCCATCCAAGCCATATCCGGGCTGATGAGCATCACGGGCGAGGCCGACGACAAACCCGGCGGCGGGCCCCAGAAGGTCGGCGTCCCGATTTCCGATCTCCTCACTGGAATGTATAGCGCAACAGGTGTGCTGTCGGCGTTGTTGCATCGCGAGCGGACGGGCGAGGGCCAGCATATCGACATGGCGCTTCTTGATGTCCAGCTTGCCGCTCTGGCCAACCAGAACTTGAACTATCTGACCACGGGGAAGCCGCCGCGCCGATATGGAAACGCCCATCCGAACATCGTGCCCTATCAGGTGTTCAAATCGAGCAACGGATCATTCGTGCTTGCGGTGGGGAACGACCAGCAGTTCAGGAAGTTCTGCACGGCGTCCCGGCTGCAAGTGCTCTGCGACGACCCCCGTTTCACCACAAACACGGATCGCTTGGAAAACCGCGACGCTCTGATCCCGATCCTGACCGAACGCCTTGCCCAGGAACCAACCGAGCACTGGATCGCGCTTCTCGAACCCATCGGCGTACCATGCGCATCGATCAACCGACTCGACCAGGCATTCGTGCATCCGCAGGTCGTCCATCGCGAATTGCAGATCAATCTTCCCCACACCACGGGCAAGACCGTGCCGCTCGTGGCCAATCCGATCAAATTCTCTCAGACAGAAATTGAGTACACCATCAGCCCCCCCATGCTTGGGGAGCATACGAAGCACATCCTCAATTCAATCCTCAACATCGGCGACGATGAAATATCGCGACTTGAGAAGGACAAGATTATCTATTGCGGATGATTCAGGGCCGGCTGCGTGCGCTCCGGATTCGGTCTCAGCCGTTCGACGCGCCAAGGTCATCGCGGGCGAGCCGCCGCAGCGAATATCGCGCTTCCCCTTCGCTCCGGATTCTCGCGCGGCGCGCGGGAAATAGCTGTGATGCTCGTGAGTCTGCTTGTCGCGAGCCTGCGCATCTCGTGTGCCTTCGATGAAGGCGAGCGCGAAGGAGCGTCCGGTTATTCACTGCTTTCGGTCAGACGGAATTGAGCCAATGTCCAGCATCGCCATGCCCGTTCCCGACGCCGCGATCATCGCCCATAAGCCCGAGATCGTCGCCGCGTTGAGTACCGTCCTGCCCGCGGACGCGATCGTCTCGGACCCGGAGGAAACCCAGGCATATGAATGCGACGCGTTTGACGGCGTACCGATGTCCGCTGCTCGCCGTGGTTCTGCCTCGCACCACCGAGGAGGTAGCGGCGGCGATGAGAATTTGCCACAATCTGCGGGTTCCGGTTATCCCGCGCGGTGCGGAGACATCGTTGGCAGGCGGCGCACTTCCGACGGCCGATAGCGTGGTGCGGGATGTTCGCGAGATTGATACCGCAAACCGATTCATCAGGGTTCAGACCGGCGTCACGAACCTTTCCGTCAGCGCAGAGCTGGAAGTGGAAGGGTTTTTCTATGCACCGAACCCGCGAAACGATACGCGCCTGTGGGGGCGCCATAACGGAGCTTTGGACATGGCAAATCGAATCGAAGTCGGCGGGTTGCAGGTCGATCGCGGGCTCTACGATTTCGTCAACAAGCGCGCGATGCCGGGCACCGGCATCAAGCTCGCAGAGTTCTGGGCCGGCTTCGCCAAGATCGTTCGCGACCTCGCTCCGAAGAACCGGGCGCTGCTCGAAAAGCGCGACGAGATTCAGGAGAAGATCGACGCCTGGCATCGCGAAAATGGCGCGCCGTCCGACATGGCGGCCTACAAGGCTTTCCTCAAGGAGATCGGCTACCTGCTGGACGAAGGTCCGGATTTCAAGGTCACCACCGAAAACGTCGATCCGGAGATCGCCACCGTCGCCGGTCCGCAACTCGTCGTGCCGGTGATGAATGCCCGTTATGCGCTGAATGCCGCCAACGCGCGCTGGGGTTCGCTCTATGATGCACTCTACGGCACCGATGCCATTCCCGAGACCGACGGCGCCGAAAAGGGCAATGGCTACAATCCCAAGCGCGGCGAGAAAGTCATCGCGTGGGCGCGAGCATTCTTAGATGACAGCGTGCCGTTGAAGACAGACAGCTGGTCAAACATGACCAGTTCTCAAATTAAAGATGGTCAGTTTCGACTGATGACGGGCTCCTCGGAGGGTGGGTTGCGCGATCCCTCACAATTCGCGGGGTACCTAGGTGACGTCGACAATCCGTCTTCGTTGCTCTTATCGAGAAACGGCCTTCACATCGAAATCATCCTTGATGATCAACACGTCATCGGAAGCCAAGACGAGGCTGGAATTTCAGACGTTATTCTGGAATCGGCCATTACCACCATCCAGGACTGCGAGGACTCGGTCGCCGCGGTCGACGCCGAGGATAAGGTCGCCGTCTACCGCAACTGGCTCGGCCTGATGAAGGGCGATTTAGAGGAAGAGGTCTCGAAGAGCGGCAAGACGTTCACGCGCAAGCTCAATCCTGACCGCGACTATACGGCACCCGACGGAAGCAAACTGACTCTGCCCGGCCGCTCGCTGATGCTGGTGCGCAATGTCGGCCACCTGATGACCAACCCGGCGATCCTCGACCGCGACGGCAATGAGGTTCCGGAAGGCATCATGGACGCGATGATCACCAGCCTGATCGCGCTGCACGATGTCGGCCCTAATGGCCGCCGCGCCAATTCGCGGACAGGCTCGGTCTATATCGTCAAGCCGAAGATGCACGGGCCGGAGGAGGTGTCGTTCGCTGTCGAGCTTTTCGGCCGCGTCGAACAGGCGCTCGGCATGCAGCCCAACACGCTGAAGATGGGCATCATGGATGAGGAACGCCGCACCACGGTCAACCTCAAGGAATGCATCCGTGCAGCCCGCGAACGCGTCGTCTTCATCAACACCGGCTTCCTCGACCGCACCGGCGACGAGATCCACACCTCGATGGAAGCCGGCCCGATGATCCGCAAGGGCGACATGAAGCAGGCGGCGTGGATTTCCGCCTATGAAGCGTGGAATGTCGACACCGGCCTGGAGTGCGGGCTTGCCGGTCATGCCCAGATCGGCAAGGGCATGTGGGCGATGCCCGACCTGATGGCGGCGATGCTGGTTGAGAAGATCGCTCACCCGAAGGCCGGCGCCAACACCGCCTGGGTGCCGTCGCCGACAGCCGCGACGCTGCATGCGACGCACTACCACAAGGTCGATGTGCACGCCGTGCAGGAAGGTTTCAAAAACCGCCCGAAGGCCAAGCTCGACGACATCCTGTCGATCCCCGTCGCCCTGCGGCCGAACTGGACGCCCGAAGAGATCCAGAAGGAACTCGACAACAACGCCCAGGGCATCCTGGGTTATGTCGTGCGCTGGATCGACCAGGGTGTCGGCTGCTCGAAAGTGCCGGACATCAACGATGTCGGCCTGATGGAGGATCGCGCCACGCTGCGCATCTCCTCGCAGCACATCGCCAATTGGCTGCATCATGGCGTTTGTACGCGCGATCAGGTGATGGAGACGATGAAGCGCATGGCGGCGGTCGTCGACCGGCAGAACGAGGGCGACCCGCTTTATCGGCCGATGGCCCCGGATTTCGAGAATTCGATCGCCTTCCAGGCCGCGTGTGATCTGGTGCTGCAGGGCCGCGCCCAGCCGAACGGCTATACCGAGCCGGTTCTGCACGCCCGCCGGTTGGAGCTGAAGGCCAGTGGGGCAGGCGAGAACGTTCTCGGAACGGGATAAAACAATGAATACCATCACGTTGAATGTCGCCAATCGCATCATCGAATCCGCGCTGGATCGGGGGCGGGAGCTCAACCTGAAGCCGCTCTCGGTCGCGGTGCTCGATGCAGGCGGCCACCTCATCGCATTCCAGAAGCAGGATGGTTCTTCCATGCTCCGCTTCGAGATCGCCTTTGGCAAAGCCTATGGCGCGCTGGCGGTCGGCTCGGGCTCCCGCTGGCTGAACGCGGCCGCCGCCGAGCGTGTTCATTTTGTCCAAGCCCTGTCCGGCGTTTCCGGCGGGAAGATCGTGCCGGTTCCCGGTGGTGTCCTGATACGCGGGGAAGCGGGCGAAACCCTCGGTGCTGTCGGAATCTCCGGCGATACATCGGACAACGACGAAATCTGCGCGGCGCACGCTGTCGAACAGGTAGGCCTGGCCGCGGACAAGGGCTAACCCCATTTCCAAGCAAAAGCGTGAAACGGCTTTTGCGTGCGGAATGTGCTTGGAAGCGGGTTTTGCCGATGAACTTTGCGGCAGGCTGGCCTCAAGTCGGTGAGCGGGCTGCACCTTCGCTCTACTCTTCGCAGGTGAGGAGAGAGACGCATGTTCACCCTCACTATAGACACCGCCGACATGTCATCGACATCGGCAAGGCCCCGCAGAACATGGTCATGGCAATGATCGACGCGGCGCTGGTCCCGGCGGGTATCCGCACGACCGAACTTTGACCCCTACTTCGAAGATAGATGGAGTTAATGATGCAGGCTTCGGGTGCTTTCTGGAACCGTTCGCCAGCGCCGGTCTACTTCACCGGTTCATAGAGCGCATCCAGATTTTGGCTGAAGCGCGCTTGACGAGAGCAAAGTAGTTGTCGCATGAATGGCAATGACACGTTCCTGATCGTGGACCTGTTCGGCACCGGTTAGCTGGTCATGGCGAGCACGACGCCGATCCCGGACAACGGCCAAGCCTGACGCACCGAAGCCCTTACGCTCCAACGATTTCGCTGATCTGCACGATGGGTGCGATGTCCGTATAGTTGGCGACGTCCGCGACGATCTCCGCGCGGTGTGGGCCGAACGCCTCCCGGAATGTCCCCAGGCTCGGTGAGTAGATGTGGCACGCTGCGACGAACTCCGGCGCGCTTCCAGGTTCGCGGCCCGTTAGGCCCTTCTCGATCTCGTAGCGCAGGCAGGCATCGCCCATTCGTTCTCTGATCAGTGGCAGGTGGCTGGCACAGTAGTAATCGTGGTCGAACTTCGAGCCGCCATGGGCCGGATAGTAGACGCTCATCTTGATCATGGTCGGGCTCCTACCTGAACGCCTCTCCGAGCGTTCCGGGGGCATTTATAGGTCACCGACCCATGAATTGCATCTAGATTTTAGCTGAAATGAGTTTGACGAGAGCAAGGTAGTTTCGACCTGCGTCTCGAGGGTGCGGTGGCGATAGAGGAAGGCCCTGAACGGCGGACGGCGTTTACGGCTAGGCCATCGGCTTGGTGTTGGCCGGGCGCCGCGCTTGGCCATCTCTACGCGCAAGGCATGCCGTGGGGAGTTTAATGAACGGGTGGCTTAACCATCGGGCATATGGCAGCTTCAGCGCGGAGCCGGATTAACCAATTTGGTAGACCGGCTAGGGTTTCACTGGTACTTTGGGTTCGAGTTGCCAAGCAACGCGTATGATTTATGACCCTTCCGTATCGGGATGGACCTGGTTGGGATGGACTGACGGCTGGAAAAAAGACCGAAAAATGCTTGAGAAGACGGAAAGCGATAGGATTGCCGGTGTCCCGAACGTTGTAGGGAAAATACTCTCATTCATTGATGAGCGTCGCTATGAGCCGAACGAACGATTGCCGTCGGAACGTGACTTTGCCGACAGGTTCAATGTCAGTCGCGGGGCGGTTCGCGAGGCTTTGGCCGCTCTCGAGTCGATGCGTGTGATTGAGCGAAGGCCTAACTCTGGGATCTATCTTAGAAATTCTGAGGAAAGTAGCATCGAGGCCCTCGTTCTTCGTGCGTCTTCTGGCCTGCCGTTTCAGCCTGAAGAGACTAAGGACGTGTTTGAAGTGCGAAGTATTCTGGAGCTGCAGGGCGTACGGATTTCCTGCGATAGAAGGCGGGATCAGGACGTAGATCGGCTGAGGGAAATCCTCTACAAAACGAAGCTTGCAATTGATAGCAAAAAGACAATTGAGGCTGAGGATGAAGCGTTCCATCTTGGAATCGTCGCTTCAACACAGAATAGAGTACTGCTTCGCACGGTGAAATTATTTTATGAATTCTCAAAACAGCGTCGCATAATATACTTTTCAGATTACTCACGGGGCACGCAAGCTTACGACGATCATTGTGAGATACTTGAAGCCATTGAGGCTCGTCGAACCGATTTGGCAGTGGGAATGATGGACCGACACTTGTCCCGAGCCCTGGCCACATGGCAGACTCTCCACGCGGCGCCGGAACAAACTACCAAATAGTGCAATCGACCCCAAGGTGCCGAAGCGTAATGAACCGAGGGACGATACCTCGATGCCGACCAGACCGACTGACTCAGTGCGCCTTCGAGCGCGTGAATCTGATTAGGCGATCGGCTGCGAAAATGCGCCGGCCAGTGACCCTAGGTACTGGAACATTCAAGAGTTTGATACAGCTGCTCTTTGTGAGATTCGCAGGGTCACAATCGTGCCTTCTGAGATCCCTAGGACAACACTCATCTTCGCAATGAAATCAGCACGACAAATCCTGCTCGACGCGGGGTCACTGGCCGGCGCATTTTCACACTCGGAGATCTCCCCCGGCGCGCCAGAGACCAGAGTGACGACCCCCGGCGGTCACGCCGGCATCGACGAAGGCGCCAAGGAGCTCGGCAGGCGCCGCCGGCGGCGGTGCCGGCGCCTTCGATGATCGAGCAGCCGGCGGCGAGCGCCGCGGAGAGCTTGCGCACTGTTTGATTGACGGGAAGTTCCAGGGCGTGAACGCGGCCACCGGACCGACCGGCAGCTTTGAGCGTCATCTGCATGGCTCTTCGCGCGCGCGCCGGAATCACCTGGCCGCAAGTGCGGCGCGCCTCCTCAGCGAACCAATCGATGATGTCGGCGCCGCCATCACTTCGCCCTTGGCCTCTGCCAAAGGTTTGCCTTGCTCGCGCGTCAGGAGCCAGGCGATGCGATCTCCGCGCTCTCGCAGCAAGCCGGCGGCCTTGCACATCAGCTTAGACCGATCAAACGCCGAGGTTGAGCTTCAGAGTTTGAAGCCGCGATCGGCGGCGGCCAGCGCGGCGTCGAGATCCGGCGCGCGGTATGTGCAACCGAGCCGATCGTCTCCTCGGTCGCCGGATCAATAACCGGAATAGTCCGGCATTCGCGACCCTCACGCCATTCGCCATCAATAAAGAGCTTCGTATCGGGATATACCAGCGCCGCATTGGGCATCTTTGATTGCTTTCGTTGTAAGGATGCCCGCGCCGCCGAAGCAGACACGGGCTGTCCTGGGGGACAAACTTGAAAGGCGACTAGAATCCCCGTCCGCGTCTGGTGGAGCGATTGTCACGTGCGTGTCTTGCGTTCCCTTATCTGTTTTGACGGCCTGCAGAACCGGGTGCGCCGGTGACGATGCTGCTCGACAGCCTTGTGCCTCACGCTGCTCGTTCGCGAAGTTGATAGATCGCGATGTGCTGGCAGTGGGCGATCAACTTCCGGCCGTTCGCAACAACAACGGCATCTACTTCCACGAAACGGTTGCCCTTCTTTTCGTAGTTCGCGGTAACGCGTGCCCGCGCGACCAACTCTTCATCGCAAGCAGCTGTGGACAGCATCTGCATGCGGCTGCCGAGATGAATCCACGGCCCCAGTAAAGCGTTCTCCATCAAGACCCGGTTCATAACCCGCTGCACCATACCGGGATGCACCAACCCTTCGCGAGCATAGATTGGATCGGTTTCGCGTACTTCCGCCCGATAGTCCGCTCCAGATTGGCCCGGCCAGGAGCGCGGCGCCGTTCCGAGCCATTTGCCGACCTGGTAAGACCTGAGATCGACCGGCCCCCGCACCGCAACCGGCGCAGTCTCGGGATAATCGCCAACGGAGATCGGGGGTGGCGCGTCCGGCAGCGAGGCACTGCCGGCAGCTCGAACGTCGCTGCCGTTGAGCGCAATCGCTAGGCCTTCGTCTGAAGGCTCGGACGTAACCACCACGGTTTCGCCATCGTAAACCGGCTTCGCGAAGCGCACCTCCATCAGGCCGCGCTCGAGGAAGGCTCGTCCCCACTTCGCCACCGGAACGTGGACCATATACGCAAAGACATCGACGCCTGGCACCAGGCCGCCGCTGAAGCCATATTTTTGCGCCACCGCATCATCGTGCATCCTGTTTTCGGAGTGCGTGGCGCTGTTGAACGCCTGGACGCGATAGGGCGGCTCAGCCATTTGACTTCCTAACATAGCATTGCTGACGGACATCAATACGGCGCTAAAAGCGTCTGATTGCCGGATGATCCCGGATGAGATCGAGAGTCGTTTTTGATCCATTGCTTCATGTCGGTCCCAAACTGCTTCAGGCAAATTTCCGGCAATTTGATGGCACCATCAGTCTCGCCCAGCAGCGAATAGGTGCAAGCGACATTGTAGCGGACAAGGTTGTCATCGAGGTGGCGCGGCCTTCACCTTTATCAGTTTCGCATACACGTTGTGAAATCGCGCCGAACAGTAACCCCAAGCACCAGCATGCTCAAGTGTCTGATTCAGCTGCTCTTTCCCAGATTTTCGAAGGGTTGCGATTTGCGCCTTCTTAGATCCTTGGACAATTCTAATTTTCGCAATGAAATCAGGTCGATAAATCCTGCTCGACGCGGGGTTACTGTTCGGTGCGATTTCACACTCAATCACCACGACCGAGCATTCGATGCCAAAGCGGGCAGCCGAAATCCTCGAATTCCGTAAGGTCGCTCAGCAGTCCTGGCGATCACACCGACATCTACTGTTCGCTTTCAGTTTCTGACAATCGAGCAGGCCATCCTGTCGTGTCCGTTCGACACGGGCATTGCCCTCGTGCCGCTGCATCCGCCCGACAAAGCGGCATGCTTCGGTGCTGATTCAAACGCAGTCTGTAATGCTATTTTAACCATAATCAGCGAGATTGGGATTCGCGCCAGGTAACGAGTACGCAAATCAGGCAACACGGCGGGCGGCATCCCGCTCCTGGCCGCCCGCGCGTTGCCCCTGAATCGATGCTTTATGAAAACTTCTTCGAATCCGTGGGATACCGACAGCGCCCATATCGAGGCGCTGATCAAGGTCGTCGAAAAAGACGGGCTGTCCCACAGTATGGCGATGGGAGAATTGCTGAGGGCGCTGCACAGTCTCTCCCAGACCCTCAGCGATCACCAAACCGCTCCAAAGCGAACTGCCCCGCCAGACGACGCATCGGCATAGACCGGCCTTGTTCGCACGAGCAAATTCGCTTTCGTGCTGGTCGTCAGGAAGACACGGGACAGCATCAGAATCTTCCTGGAAGCCCGCCGACCAGGTCAAGCAGCAGGGTTTCGTGACATCCTGTTCTCGCCGCGACGCTATGCCGGCGGCACCAAGTTGGTGCTATTTCCGGCCAGCCTGCTTGACGGCAACGCCATGTAGGTTCACCGGTCATCGCCTGTCGCACGATCAGTCGTCATGGTCATGAGTTCTCATCGGCGGGCGCAGGAAAACCAGGATGATCCGTTCATCACATCGCGTCGTCGACGAGACCGACGCTCGGCTGCTCGTCCTCGCCATCATCTTCACCGCCCGCAATCCCCATCGGAATATCCCCTGCCAGCAGCTTCTCCTTCGACAGCAACCCGGCGTCTTCGAGCGCCTCGAAATCCGGCAGGTCGCGCAGCGTGTCGAGGCCGAACTCCAACAGGAATTCTTTGGTCGTCACGTAGGTGTAGGGCGCGCCGGGCGTCGGGCTGCGCGGGCCGGACGCAATCAGCTTCGCGCCGCGCAGATGACCAATAAAATCACGACTGATCTCCTTGCCGAAGAAAGACGACAACTCGGCGCGGGTGATCGGCTGGAAATACGCCACGCACATCAGCACCAGCACCTCGGATTGCGTGAGATCCATCGCCTTCTCACTGCCGCCCATAGCGGCGCGGATGGCGTCGGCATAGGTCGGCCGGGTCAAATGTTTCCAGCCGCCGGCGACGGCGACCAGGTCGTAAGGCCGCCCGCGCAGCTCCTCGCGAATGTCGTCGATCAAGAGATCGAGGTTGCAATCCGCGCCAACCACCCGCGCGAGGACACTACGTGTCACCGGCTCGCTGGCGGCAAAAATGGTTGCCTCAACGCGCTGCATCCATTCGCGCCAGCGCGCCTCCGGCGGCAGGTGATCCAGCTCCCGGTCAAGCAACGGTCGTTGCCCATCCCCATTGTCTCGCCGAGTTTTGGTCGAACGAGCCGCCATCGTCACAGTCCGTAGGTGCGGAAGGTCGGGCGACCGGACAGCTCACGCACGGCACCCAGGACAAGAAGCCGGTCGAACAGGCGGCGTAGCCCCCGGTCACTCATCTTTTTGTCCATTTTTTTGTCCCCGCGCGAGGCCATGAGCGCGTCTTCGTTCAACAACCGGTCGACGATCGCGTCCGCTCCCTTGGCCCTGAGTTTCGGCGCGACGGCCAGCAGTTTTTCGGCACGGCGGCCGAGCTCAGCAAAAAGATCGATGGCGCGCAGCGCCGCCCGCGCCTGTGCCGCCAGCAGTTTTTTGGCACGCTCCGGCTCTGTCTCAGGGCCCGCTGCCGCCATACCGGTCGCCGCCCGACGTGAATGCCCGGCACGCATGCCAAAAAAAGCAGCTTCGGTGCCCAGCAGCGGTATTGCATGCGGCCACGCCAGCCGCTGCGCCAGCAGACCGTCGGCGAGCCAGGCGCCGAAAGCCGGCCCAAAACCATAGCGTTCGGCGGCCACAAAAGCACCGGTCAGCATCCCGACCGTCTCTGCCCCGCCGCCGATCTGACCGAGTTCCCCCACCAGAGCGCTGACCACCTCTTCATCCGGGGCGTAGCCGAGTTCTTCCAACACCGCGCCGATGCTCCGCTCGGTCAGCAGTTTCTCGGCAGGCGTGTCGACCAACCGGCGCCAGGCGAGCAGCAAAAGCCCGGCCGGGCCAACGGACAAAAAATCGCCGGGGCGTGTCAGCAGCACGGCGTCGCGCAATGCCAAAGAATCCTCGACGCGGCCGGCCTGTCGTGCCGTCACCGCGGCCGCGACAAGCGCCAGGCGCTGCCGCCAGACCCCGGCCCACCGTTCCTGCCGGCGGACTACCGCATCGAGGGCGCCGATAGCAGCACCGGCAGCAAGCGCGACCTCCTCAACTTCCTTTCCCGCAACGCTTTGCGCATCCGGGATTGCCCGGCGCAGCCAGGCCGGGACCAGGGCCCACGGAGCGACGGCCACCGCGTCAAGAAGCTTGCCGGGGTGGCGCGAGAGGAGTTTGGGCCGCAGAATCATCGAAAAGCAGGATGAATCACGGCGGCGCTTTTGACAACGATAATATGGGGCTTGTCGCAAACCTTGCAGTAGGCTGAGACTACCCCGCGAACGGTGGCATTTTCACGCTTTGTTAACCTTTTGAAGTCCGAAGAGGCGCCCGAGCAGGTCATTCTGGTCGTTGATTGTCCAGTCGCCGGAAAAGCCGAAGCCTTTGCGCAGCCACAACATCGCTTCGAACCCAGCGATCGTCCGGCGCGCCGTTTTGAATGACTGGAAGCAGCCGATCTTGGGCATGTTCTTCTTGACCCGGAAGTGGTCGCTCTCGATGCCTTGCTGGAGGTGCTTCGTGACATAATGTACCGGGCTCGGATGCAGGAGCCCGTCATCGATGGCTGTTTTGATCGTTGAAGGAAACGTGTTAGCGCCATCTGTACCGATCTTACCCGGCGATAGTAGCGGCTCATCCTTGAGCATCTTACGGAAGAAGCGCTTGGCGGCGTCGAGATCGCGCTTCGCGGTGAGCAAGAAGTCGACCGGGTTTCCGTGCTTGTCGATGGCGCGGTACAGGTATCGCCACTTGCCCCGGATCTTGACGTAGGTCTCGTCAATCCTGACTGAGCCACAATGCGGTCGGCGAAACTGGCGTAGGCGCTTCTCGATTACAGGTGCATAGGCGAGGACCCAGCGGTTGATTGTACTATGGTCGACCTCGAAGCCGCGCTCGCGGAACATCTCCTCGAGATCTCTGTAGCTGAGCGGATACCGTAGATACCATGTCACTGCCTGCACGATCAGCCATGCCTCGAAATGCCGCCCTTTGAAATCGTCCTTCGACTGGCGCTTCAGCTTTTCGGCAATGGCATTCAGAATCATGGCTACGCTCCGCTACATCGGGAGCTGAATTTCCACCGTTGTGGTCAACAGCTAGTTAACCAAAAGAATTTGCGACACGCCCACTTTGGCTCACGGTCTCGGGCTTGAGCCGA
The DNA here is from genome assembly GCF_041929965.1 of Brucella oryzae. Lineage (NCBI taxonomy): Bacteria > Pseudomonadati > Pseudomonadota > Alphaproteobacteria > Hyphomicrobiales > Brucellaceae > Brucella > Brucella oryzae. The sequence continues at coordinate 80,061 of NZ_JBHEEO010000018.1, forward strand.
AACCAGATGTATTACGAGCAATCCATGCGCAGAACCGCGTGGACATACCAGATGTCGGGGCATTTCCATGCCTTGGAGTTTACGCAAAGGTTCTTCACTCAGGGGACGCAGCGCCGGGAAATTCAGTGCTCATCGCTTAGTCCGTCTGCACCATTCCCATGGTCGGCAGCTAACGTATGTCAAATTCAGAAGTGGTCGTAACCTATGAAATACAGCAGACGGATATTCTTGCTCGCAGCCGGCTCGATGCTGACTGGCTGTGCTTCCTCGGAAACGGAGCGGGTTGGCTTGGATCGGCCAGCACCTTCGAACCGAGGCGGACGGACAGTGGACTATGAAACAAGCGAGCCGGCCGGAACGATCATTGTCGAGCCATCCCGGTATGAACTGCTGCTGATACAGGGCGGCGGCAAAGCCCTCACCTATCCGGTCGGCGTCGGGAAAGCAGGCCACAGTTTCAGCGGGCGGGCGACAGTCGGCCGCAAGGAAGAATGGCCTAAGTGGACGCCGACGGCGAACATGATTGCCGCCGATCCTGACGGCAAGGGCCGACTAGCGGGCGGTGTGCAAGGGGGTGCGGCGAATCCTCTTGGCGCTCGCGCGCTCTATCTGTTCCAGGGCGGTCGGGACACGCTCTATCGCATTCACGGCACGAATGATCCAAGCTCGATCGGCAAATCCGTATCGAGTGGATGCATTCGCATGTTTGACCGTGATGTGATCGATCTATATGAGCGCGTGCCGATCGGAGCGCCGGTGATCGTCAGGGGATGACGGTGTTCCTGGGATCGTTTGTGGTATTTCGGGCTTCCGCGAGCGATCTTACCATAGGTAGCTGCAACATGTATTGATCCACGACCTTAGCAACCACAGGAGAGGTAACACCTGCTCCGTTTGACCTCAAAAGCGCGCTTGCCAGATCATTTATCGCTCTTTGCCAGTTTGGCGTCTGAATGTCGTCGTATAAGGCCTTCTTAATCTCGCTCTCTGGATCAGGGCGGTGTGTAATGAATCTCGCGAGTGAGGCCATGGCCTGCACTTTCGCCAAATCCTTCGACGCTCCCATTGAGTAAGCTACAGCATCAATGTTTGACCACTTCCGCTCTGCCATTCCCCCGGCCAAACAGACGGCTATTTCTCTGACCAACATTTGCCAAACATCCTCAAGCGTATCTGCAGCAATCAATGGATTTCTATGAACGGACAATCCTAGGTCGCCATCAACTGCCCTGCGATAAACAGATACGCCCACAATTTCCGCACCGAGAACTGATGCAACAAGGGCGTGACCGGCTTCGTGTTTCGCGGTGGAGCGCCGTCCTTGCGGTGTATAGAGCCACCAAATCCATCGCGTGAGCCGTCGAAGCCATTGGATGCATATAACAGCGCTCAGCGTCAAAAGCACGGCTAACACCGCGCCTGTAAAAAAAGCAAAGTTCAATACGTGATCGACGTCAATTGGAGCGTCAGATACGGGTGGCGGTGCAATCATGCAATTATAGCGCCTGTGCAATTAGATCAAAGACGCGGCTTGGCAACCTTGTCCATATCGACGCCCTGCTTCAACTTGGCCTCTATGGCAGCATCCAGGGCGGTCTGATGACCATAGGCCCGCTTGACATCGACAAGGGTGAATTCTGCCGAGTTTAGTTCGGGCTGGAATGTGCTCATGCTGACGACCATGATCCCGTCGCACCGGTCATCCTTAATAACAGAATTTCGCTCCCCAACCTGATATTTCCCTAAGTACTGCCATTGACTGTGAAAGAATGCTGCGCATGGCTTCTGCGCGATCTCAATGTTTCGATTATCGGATGACCGCTGGACTTCTACAAAATCGCAAAGGCTTCCTTCGTTGACGCGATTGCAATTTTCCTTGGTTTTGGGAGCTTCGGTATCCGAGACCAAGCGGCCATTCGCGTAGAGATAGTATAGCTTGAGGAATCCGCCTTCATCTTCGACAATAGAAGGCTGACCGTATTTCTCGGCAACTTGCTTTCGGAAAACGTCTGCGGTCGTAAAGGTCTCAAATCCCACGATACGACGAATCGAAAGCGCTCTGTTATCGTAGACCTCGGAAGCAAAATTCACGTAGACCTGATTCTTTCCGTCACTAGTTCCAGAAGCGATCTCGTTGACGAACTCAATCTCGGCGCGTGCGCCTTCAGGCGTTGATACCGATCCCTTCAGCCGGGTTTCTTCCGGCTCACGACCGTCCGGAAATTCGGCCTTCAGCTTCGTCTTTACGTCCTCTATCGTATCGCCGGGGTGAATACCGAGAATGTCGAAGTTGGCGGATTTCTCGAAACGATCGCCGGCCGGGCTCCTATCGACGGTCTCGAAGGTTTGCGCGATCGCTGTCGAGGCACTGAGCGCCGAGAGGGCGGCTACGATGACAAGGCAAGATTTCATGTCCCCTCCCCTCCCATTTATCGCCAGACGAGCGGCGTAGGCTTGCCGTCAGCGATCGGCATGTCCGACTGGCCGCATGTCTTGCCCTTGTAGGTCATGCCCTTGGAAACCGGTTTTCCTTCGTCAGTGAGGCAGACTGCGGTCAGGTCATAAGGGCTTTTTTGGGCGGTCGTGCAGCCAGCAAGGGCTACCATGGCAAAGGCGATGTAGGTGAACTTCATAAGCGGAAACCTCGTTATAGCTGACGGGAATAGCGATACTTAGCAAAATGCCGCATAAAGCATCAACCGCATCTGCTACATCTCGAAAGTCTTGCCCTGCTCATGTCCCTGCTGGTGGCTGTGAGCCGCCTGCAGGGTGTTGGCCTGCTCGAAGGTTTCTGCGCGTGAGACGATGAACTGCGCGCGCGAAAAGCCCGCCGTGAACGCCTCAAGTCGTTCCGGCGAAGCATTCGGAATCGCACGCGAAAGGCGGTCCCGGTCGAGCTCCAGCGAACCGGGAGCGCCAAAGCGGTCACGAATGTTGGCGATAAAGCCGCGCAATTCGGTCAAGGCTTGCTTATGGTCGCCCTGTCCGAGCACCGCGCCCAGCTCGTGGGCGGGTGTCTTTTCAATCCGGCCGACCAGCTCGCGGGCAGCGGGTGACAGATCGTTGACCGGCTCGCGCATAAGAGTGCGAAAGCGCTCTTCGTCGCGACGAAGGTCCACGGCCAGGGAGCCACGTACCTGCCCGTAATCATGGAGCGCAGCGACGGCGAGCGGAACGGCAGCAAGCGCCTTTTCGCGGGCCGCGTCATCGCGGCCGAAAAGGCTGCGGTTGCCGTGGAGCGAGCCGAAAGCCTCCGGATTGGTTCGCATTTCCTGCGCAAATTCGGAAACGGGACGGCGTTCAACCTCGATGCGGTTGCGCAATTCGGCAAGGACCGCTTGCGGATCTTGCCAGACTGCCGAAACCGCCGTCTCAAGGCGGCTGTTCGCGGCCTGCATGGTCGGCCGGGCCGAAATCCTCTCCGCCACGGTCTCATCGATGCTTCGCGGCCAATCGGTAACGGCGGCAATGAGCGGCGCTTGTGCCTGCTCATACGCGGGTTGGAGTTGGCGAGGATCGGAAGCGGTGAAGGAGAGCCGCGCGCCTGATTCCGGGCGCGGCTCCGGCAGATCGACCACGTTGCCTATGATGATCGCGCCATCATCCCTCTGCATCATGAAGTTGCGACCGGCCGCACCGCTGAAGACGCCGCGATAATCCTGCCCCGGTTCGGTCGTCGCCATATATATACCGTCCCATGCCGTGACGTGCGGGGCCTGCACAGGGCGGAAGCGCTCAATAGCCTGCTGCGCGACCTCGAGCGCGTTCACGCGATCGGGGTCGGTGATTTCCGCGAACATGCGACGCATGGGCGCCAGGTCGCCGCGTTCATGGGCGGCGACTGAGACGAACGTCATGCGTTCGTCGGAAATCACGCCGAATTCGAGCGGATGCCCTGCCCTTTCGGCAAGGGCCGCGAAGAATTCACGCTGAGTCCGGCCGTTGCCTTCGCGAAAAGGATGGATGGAATTCATCCGGGCGAAGGCGTCGGCCGCTTCCGTTGCGAAGGTTTCGCGATCAAGGCCACGCAAGAAGTTGCGGGATTCGAGATCCGACATGAGGTTATTCAAGCCTCTGTCGATCTCGTTGCCGATCGCGAAATCCTTACCGCCAATCTTGTGCATGGCAGGCATTGAGGCCTGCGTACCGTCAGCGAAAGTGAATGGATGATGGCGCAGCTCGCCCGCCCATTCGAACACGTCTTGAAACAGGTGCTTATGAAGCGCCTGAAGATGGGCCGTGTCGAAGGTGGGTTCGGGACCGAGACCGCTTCGCAGTTCGAGCAGCCGGATCGCTAGAATCGGGTGCTCGGCCGCTTCTAGCGCCTCGTGTGTCTCGGCCCCTATCTTGTTTCGAAGGGTCTCGCCGTCGGCGAGCGTAAACGACATGCCTACTGGATGCCGAGAATGGACTTAACGCGCGGCATCATCTCGTCAAGCTCGATCTCGCCAGCAATGAACGCGTCAAATACCGGCTGGCATGCCGGGTTCGGGCGAAGACCTTCCATAGCGTTCGAACGAAATGCGCTGCGAACCATCTTGCGACGGCGCTCCATTTCATCGGCGGTGATGGCCGGGGCCTTCTGCTTGAGGGCTAGTGCCATGGCTTTTCTCCTCTCGTTGCTACCGGCTTACCTGCCAAGCGCTTATCCAGTTCCACTATCAGCATTTCCGCTAGATCGGACGGCGTGTCCGCCGTTCTGTAGACCTTACGTGGATCATTCCTGCGGTCTGCCTGCTGCTTCATAAGGCCTCCGGTCAGGCTGCGGAAAGCGCCCGTTCAACTGCTTCCGGTTCCTTCTCGATGATGGTGAGAAGGATGCGGGACGGCGCATCGATATTGGAGCGGCCCTGTTCCCAATCGCGAACGCGACCGAAGGAAAATCCGTACCGGGCGGCAAACGCCTTTTGGGACAATCCGGTTTTCTGACGGATGGCGCGAACGTCCACCTGTGGCGGGATATGAATAACATATTCCGCCGGATCGGCCTCGCCCTTAGCAAAAGCAAGAGCTTCCCGTGCGCCCTGCAAAATTCGTGATCCTGCCTTGCTCATTTTCGACTCCTGAGTTTCTTCACCTGTTCACTGACGCTTTCCCTCCATATTTGCGGAAGGACCGTCAGAATTTTGCGCAGCTCGTTTCGATCTGCCTTCGATAGGTTTGCCTGCGTGTCCTTGCTGTAGATATCGAGCAAGAACACCGGAATATCCTCGTCGGCATAGAAGGTGATGATCCGATAGCCGCCGCTCTTTCCCTTGCCGCGACCGCCGAAACGCACCTTTCGCGCTCCACCTGTGCCGGCCATGATATCGCCCGCGTCTGGATTTGAAGCGAGGAAGGACACAATCTCGATGCGCTCCTCCTCACTTACATTTTCATCCTTGGCGGATGACAGATAGGCGGGTGTTTCAATGACCGTGTGCATGGGATTTAAGTACAGAAATTCCGTACATTTGTCAAGCGACACATGCGGGATTTCCGCACTATATTTTCACCAAATATTGGCGAACTGGCGGCGGGATATCCCCCAGCGCGTTAGCGCACTAACGCCTTTGAAAATAGACGAGCAACCGCACCAAGAGCATAACCAAGCCACACAAGAATATACATCCATGCAGCATCCCTACTAGTTTTGCATCGTCTGATGCCAATCCGCCAGTCAAAAAATAAGTCGCAAGAAATCCTAATCCTCCGACAGTCATTATAATCGCAAAGCGAGCGATACTCTTTTGCAGATCGTCAACACGCGAGGGATGAGGCATTTTTTGCTTAAAGCCCTTTTCTGAATATCCAGACCAATACGACTATAAGGCATAAAGCGGCGACGATGGTCGCCATTGGCGAAATGAATTCTCCAAGATTTTCAAGCATATGTTTCCTTTCCCGTTCTAAATGATCAGGCCAAGCCGCTCCCAAATCGTCGGCTCATGTTTGTGACCAGCCTCCGCCAACATGGAGATTACGTCATCCCTCTTTAGCTGGCCGATTTCGTAGCCGCGTGATCGCGCTTCCTCGACAAGACATTCCAGGGTGGGAAACTCTTCAAGGACGGTCCCGAGCCAGATTTCAGGCTCCTCAAAATCGGATTCCTCCGAAATAAACCCTTGTAGGAAAAACGTGCGCAACGGCGGATCATAGCCGATGACAGCGCCCGCGTCGGTGCGCCCTTGATTGAAAAGATTGATATAATAACGGCTCATAATATGCCCTTCTTCTAGCACCGGTGCGCGGTTCAATCCAGTTGCTCTAGCCTCGGCCTCTGACCCTGCTCATAATGGTTGCTCGCTCAAGGCTTGCGCAAGCGCATGACACGCTTATTAGCGAGAAGATCGCGGCGCGTTTGAAAGGTGTAGCCGTCCCAATCTTTCCAAGGCTCCCAACCGCTCGGCGTTGCGCGCCCGTACCAGACGCGCACCTTGACAGTTTCGGGGTCGATCTCCTTCAAAATCGACACGGTGAAACTTCCCCCTAGATTTGAGGGGGTATCAAATACCGTGACACTATCCCGCTCACGCATGCCCCTGCCCTTCCCTGATCCTGATGACAACCTTGCTGCGCCGGGTCGTGGGCCGTCCGTGCATGTCCCTTTCGCTCCGCTCGATCACAAGGCGAACTATATCGCCGGTCCTCTCCGTGATCTTGTATCGGCGCTGACGGGTTACGCCCTCGCGCCAACCTCGTTCGACAATCGCCGCGATATGGCGCTTGTCGGTTGCTGTGATGTGGTAGCCTTCCAGAAGGCTGATGCTTATTTTCGACATTGCCCGATCTCCCCTCACAGCAAGGCCAGTTGCTCGGCCTGCCGCATTATTTGCGGCATGGGTCGGGCGGCGATCCGGTCACGTTCGGCCTTCATGCGTTCGCGGCATTCGGCAAATTCAATGCAAACGATCTCGCAGAGGGGGGCAACGTCCTTCCATTTGTCTTGATAAAAAGCCGTGTCGATACCTGCGCCGCCCATCATTTCAAGGCCGGTCTGACGCTCGAAATCGACGCCGCGCCCCTTCTCAAGACGTTGGTAAAGCTGCGTTCCGGAATAGCGAAAGCTGGCGGACTGCTGCGGCACGATGAAAGCGCCATAGTCGGCAAGCTCAGAAGCGATATCGATAACGTGAAGCTCGAAGTCCTGACCGCGATAACGCGGGCCATTCCCCTGCCGCTTCACCCTCCCGAACGGCGGGTTCCCTATGGCGCAATCGTAGTGGCCTAGATCAAGCTCGCGCCAGTCGAAAACATCGGCATTGATCCAACGGGCCTCCGGCAAGAGTTTGCGCCCGATCTCCACATAACGGGGGTTGATCTCAACGCATGTGATATCGGCCCCCCTACCGCCGCCCCACAGGCTGCGATGATGGATGAAATAGCTCAAAATGCCGATGCCTGCGCAAAGGTCGATCACGCGCCCGCTGCGCGTATCGATCTGGAAATCTGCTGCCATGTCCCACGGCGTGAAGAATGCGCCAGCCGCGCCGGTCTCAAAGTTTGCGCCCTCATGCCAGTTCTGGAAAACAAAATCCTTTTCGTCCTCGGTCAGGCGGTCCTTTGTCAGGATCGCCTCTGCCTCGGCATGGGCCTTGCGCTGTGCTTTGCTGAGTTTCGCCATGGTGTTTTCTCTCCTGATCCGCGAAGCGGTCTTCCTGTCCCGGTGAGGGGCAGGAGCCCGGCTCCTGCTCCCGAGCAGTCGGCGATCCGACCGGAGAGAGGGGGGCAACAGGCAAAACCGGAGGGGGATCACCCGCCCGAAGGGACAGGTTGCGAGGATCCGCGCGGGACGCGCAAAATCCGCGCACCTGGTCCTGCACAAGGGGGAGTTCGCCGGCAACGCCGGCGAGCTCGCCCGCGGAAGGACGGGGAAACCGGTTTTGCCTGTTGCGGGGGAGAGACCGGCGGCCGATCTCTCCCCCTCGAGACAAACAAGCAAGAGCCGCAACGCGGCTCTCCGTTCCTGATTATTTGGGCGATCTTGGCGAGGCTGGCGGCGGGAGAACAGGCGGTTGCTCTGTCGATTCCTCGGGGTTTTCGTGCCGGGAGTCCGAACTATCGGCCTCTCGTTCCTGTTGTGAGCGTCCGGTCCAGTCCGGTTCTTCAGCGAAAGCGAACGAGCCAAGAACCAAGACGCCGGACATCGCCAGTTGAACAAGCCTTCTCATATGCATGATGAGCATCCTTTTTCGCGTTGACGCGAATAGGACGGCCTACGGCCGACTTTTATTCTGCGATGGCATGAGCGAAGCGATGGCATCGCCGCGTCAGTCCGGTCGTCACCCGCATGGGCCGAAACGGACGTGCCGGGAGCCTTGACGAAGCAGGCAAGAGACGGGCTTGCGGAGCAAAAGACCGGAAACGCCGTTGCGAAGGCTGGCAAACGGCACGGATGGTTCGGTGAGCCGGTGAAACCGGCGAATAGGGCGGCGGTGCCATAGGCAGACGCACACAATCCTGCAATACCTCACGCTTCCCTAAGTCGCCTTCTCAAAACGGAAACTCATATATCCAGTAACGCAAGCAAACCGGCCGTTAGGTTCCAAATCGCATAATTCTGCATGAAATATCAGCGGTCTAAACTGTGCGCAAAAACCGCATCAACCGGCAAAAATTGTAAGCGGGGCATATCCGTTGGCGGTGCCATTTTGTTGTGCAGTTGCACGGTGAGTTGCAATCTACCATAATTCCTTTTGCCCAAGAAGGTCGTATAGATTGCACGATGAAGAAGACTCCGATTACCGAGCTCGATATTGATAGTCTTGATGAAGCCACGCTGATGGAATTGAACCGGCACATCGTTGAGCGATTGCAGTTTCTCCATCAACAAAAGACAGCCGC
>NZ_JBHEEO010000019.1:0-85288 GCF_041929965.1 Brucella oryzae
AGCCATGATCCACATTGCTCTCGGAGCCCTACTCATCAGGCGAATTGCTCATTGAAGACCTTTTTCAAAAGGACTCTCAGTTTTCAGCGCTCGCAGGTCGCTGAAAATCCTGGGCTTACGCCGCGGAACGAATAGGCCGGTCCGTCAATTTTATTTGGGGCGTCCTGGTTGGCGATCAGGCGAAAGCGGTTATTGAAGCTGACCAACTTCAAACCGATATTATATTATTGGAAGAATGTTGCGATATGAGACTATTTTTTATTGTTTTGGCGCTTGCCCTGATTAGCTGGTCGAATGTCGCTTCTGCAGCCGGGCCGAAGAGAAATTTCGGCATAGAGTGCCGACGCATTCCCATTCAGGGGACAGGTTCTCCAGATGCAGTCACACGGCCATCCTGGGCGATGCCCTTGTCGAATCCCGCTGGCCAACGGTCACAACGTGCCGTCGTCTATCCGAAGGCGGTGCCGTCACCGCAGCTTTTCCGCTATGAGTGCGGACGCTAGTGTGGTGGATTTGAAGTTCCTGTCATTTGGATGGCATCTGCGTTCAGCAACTTCAAATCCGTAAGCAACCTCGCTCCTGTATGAGACGAATTTCGGATTCGCCACACTAAGTCTGCGCAACCGAATTAGGCTCCGCAGACCGATTTCAGGGGTCAGTAGGGGCTGTCGACCTTGCCCATCTCTACATAGACAGTCTTGATCTGGCTGTAATGGGCAAGGGCTGCAATACCGTTTTCGCGTCCGATACCGGATTGCTTGTAGCCGCCGAACGGTACTTCTACCGGCGTCAGGTTATAGGCGTTGATCCAGCATGTCCCGGCCTTGATCTGGCCGATGACGCGATGGCCGCGCGCAATATCGGCGGTGAACACACCCGCTGCCAGACCGAACTCGGTATCATTGGCGCGTGCGATCACTTCCTCCTCGTCGGAGAATTCCAGAACGCTCATCACCGGCCCGAAAATCTCCTCGCGCGCGATGGTCATGTCGTCGGTCACATCCGTAAAGACGGTCGGCTCAATGAAATAGCCTTTGTCGAAACCCTGCAGCTTCGGCACGCCGCCGCCGCAGGCGAGTGTCGCGCCTTCTGCCTTGCCCTTTTCAATATAGGACAAAACCTTGTCGCGTTGGGAGGCGTTGACGAGCGGACCCATCTGTGTTGCTTCATCCAGCGGATCGCCAATGCGGATTTTTCGCGTGCGTTCGACCAGCCGCTCGACAAAGCGCTCGCACACCTTCCTGTGAACGAAGACGCGGGTGCCGTTCGAACAGACCTGACCGGTCGAATAGAAATTGCCGAGCATCGCGCCGCCAATGGCGCTTTCAAGATCGGCATCGTCAAAGATGATGATCGGTGACTTGCCGCCAAGTTCCATGGTCACGTGCTTCAGGTGTTCGCCTGCCTGCGCCATGATGCGCTTGCCGGTCGGCACCGAGCCGGTGAGGGACACCTTGGCTGTCAGGCGATGATTGACGAGCGCGGCACCCACATCGCCAAAGCCCTGCACGACATTGAAGAGACCGTCGGGGAGACCTGCTTCCTTATAGGCTTCAGCCAATGCGAGCGCTGAAAGCGGCGTGTTTTCGGACGGCTTGAAGATGAAGGCATTGCCCATGGCGAGCGCCGGCGCCGATTTCCACGCCGCGATCTGGATCGGATAATTCCACGCGCCGATACCGACGCAGATGCCGAGCGCTTCGCGGCGCGTATAGGCAAACGAACCGCCAAGCTCCACGAACTCGCCGTTGAAGCCGGAAATGATGCCGCCGAAAAACTCCAGCGCATCCGCTGCCGAGGCGGCATCCGCAACGAGGGTTTCCTGAAGCGCCTTGCCGGTATCCAGCGTTTCGAGCTTCGACAGCTTCTTGTTTTTCTCACGAAGGATTTCCGCTGTGCGGCGCAGGATGCGGCCACGCTCGACGGGCTTCAAGGCTGCCCATTCGCCCTGCGCCTTCAGCGCCGCCGCGTAGGCCGCTTCGATCACATCGGGCGTCGCCGAATAAAGCTTCGCAATCTCTTCGCCGGTTGCCGGATAGATGACCGGCAGCGGCTTGCCCGCCTTGTCTTCCACGAATGCGCCGCCAATGAAGTGCGAGGCTTTGGGTTGTGCTTTCATTGTTGGTTCCTTGTTTAAGGCAGTAGGGCAGTAAGGCAGTAGGGCAGTATGTTTTTAAGCGCAGGGAACATGACCTATCTATTGTTTTACGCATGTCTTTAGCCCGAAACCGGTTCCCACTCTCGGGAGACATGCTCTAACATATTGCCCTACTGCCTTACTGCCCTATTCCCCTGGACCGCGTCAGCGGTCTGCCTCCCTCCACCGCGGATTGATCCAAGGCTCCTGATTGGAGCGCGCGAGCGGCGTACGACCGAGAATATGATCGGAGGCCTTTTCGCCGACCATGATCGACGGGCCGTTGAGATTGCCGTTGGTAATGCGCGGGAAGATGGATGAATCCGCAACGCGCAGGGCTTCGACACCGATCACCCGGCATTCAGCATCGACCACTGCCATTGGATCGTCAACCGCACCCATTTTGCACGTACCGCATGGATGGAAGGCGCTTTCAACATGCTCGCGGATGAAATTGTCGATTTCATCGTCGCTTTGAACATGCGCGCCGGGCTGGATTTCCGCGCCGCGATAGGCGTCGAATGCTTTTTGTCCGAAGATTTCCCGCGTCAGCCGCACGCAGTGGCGGAAATCGGCCCAGTCATCTTCATGCGACATATAATTGAACTTGATGACAGGCTTTTCGCGGGGGTTGGCGGAGCGCAATGTCACACTGCCGCGAGATTTCGACCGCATTGGCCCGACATGGGCCTGAAAGCCGTGCGATTGCGCTGCCGCCTTGCCGTCATAGCGGATGGCGACCGGCAGGAAGTGATACTGGATGTCGGGATATTCCACACCTGCCTTCGAGCGCACGAAAGCAGCGGATTCGAAATGGTTCGTCGCGCCGTCGCCCGTCTTGAAGAACAGCCACTCCGCACCGATTTTCGCTTTCGAGAACAGGTTCAGCTTGGAGTAGAGTGTGATCGGCTGTGTGCATTCCTGCTGGATATAGACCTCAAGATGGTCCTGCAGGTTCTGGCCGACGCCGGGACGATCCGCCACCACGTCGATGCCGTGTTGTTTCAGTTGTTCGGCCGGTCCGATGCCGGAAAGCATGAGAAGCTTGGGCGAATTGATCGATGAAGCGGCAATAATGACCTCGCGCCGCGCACGGATGGTCGAGAAGCTGCGGCCTGCCTCGATTTCAACACCAACCGCGCGCTTGCCCTCAAGCACGATCTTGCGGGCCAGGCCCTTGACCAGCTTGACATTCGGGCGCTTGAGGGCCGGTTTCAGATAGGCATTGGCGGCAGACCAGCGACGACCATTATGGATCGTCTGCTCCATCGGGCCGAAGCCTTCCTGCTTCTCGCCATTATAGTCTTCCGTGACTTCAAAGCCCGCTTCATGGCCCGCCTCGACAAAGGCATGAAACAGCGGATTGTCGCGCTTGCCGCGCTGGATATAGAGCGGGCCGCTGGTGCCGCGCCAGCCTTCCTGACCGCCGCTCGAATTTTCCATGCGCTTGAAATAGGGCAGCACATCGGCATAGGCCCAGCCGCGCGCGCCGCTTTCCGACCAATAGTCGTAGTCGCGCGCATGGCCTCGGACATAGACCATGCCATTGATCGAAGATGAACCACCAAGCACCTTGCCGCGCGGGGTGACAAGGCTGCGCCCGCCAATATGCGGTTCCGGCTCGGTGGAAAAGCCCCAGTCATAGGTTTCCATATTCATGGGGAAGGAGAGGGCGGCTGGCATCTGGATCAGCGGGCCGACGTCCGGCACGCCATATTCAATGACGATTACCGAATAGCGACCGTCTTCCGAGAGACGGTAGGCCATGGCCGATCCGGCCGAACCGGAGCCGATGATGACGAAATCCGCTTCCATGCTCATTTTGCCCCCATAAGCTGAACTGCGATGTAATCTTCCACCAGCGCTATGGCCGAGGCAGCATCAGGCGCGTCGGCGCCGAGCGCGTGACGGATATAGAGACCATCGATCATGGCACCCGCGCCTTCAGCAATGCGGCTGGCCCGCTCGCGCGTTGTCAGGTGTTCAAGCGCAAAAACGAGGTTCGAATGCAGGCGACGCGCATAGATGCGCAAAAGTCGACGCGTCTCCTCCGACTGCTGCGCATGCACGTAGAAGGTGAGCCAGGCCGCAATTGTTTCCTGCGCGAATTGCGATGCGGAAAAATTGACCGCGATGATCGCAGCGATGCGCTCCTGTGGCGTTTCAGTCCGTCCAATGGCGGCGTTCAGATCCTGCCCCAACTCGCGCAGCAGGTGGCGCATCGTGGCGAGAATGAGCTTGTCCTTGCCGCCGAAATAATGATGCGCGAGCGCGGGCGAAACGCCTGCCTCATGGGCGATCTGCGCAACGGTCACGTCCAGCGAACCGCGCTGGCCGATAGTGCGAATGGCGGCATCGATCAGTTCGCGCCGCCGCAAGGGTTCCATCCCGATCTTGGGCATAATCGTGGTCCGTTCTCAGGCTAATTACCGGCCATTCTAACGTTGATTGACTCATCAATCAATAAAAACCAGATATGCAAATCATGCATTTACCGTCGTAACAGTGGGTGGCTTGTATGACAGGGAGCCTTGCCGGGGAGGCGCCAACTGCTTACATTCAACTGATGAGCAGAGCTTTCACCAAAGAACAGGATGATGCGCCAACCGATCTCGGTGAGCGCCCGGTCAGTCCGCATCGCAATCTCGTCACGCCGACGGGCCTGAAGATGATCGAGGATGAAATCGCCCGACTGCAGCGCGAACTTGCGGATGCCAATGTCGCTGGCGAACGTTCGGCGATTGCGCGTATCTCACGCGATCTGCGCTACTGGACGGCGCGGCGCGAAAATGCCGAGCTTTCGGTTCCCGCTCCCGACAGCGATGTCGTGCGTTTCGGCATGACGGTGGAACTGGAAAATCTGGACGACGGCAAGGTCCGCCGCTGGACCATCGTGGGCGAGGACGAAGCCGATCCGTCCAACGGCAAGATTTCCCACGTTGCGCCGGTCGCGATCCTGCTGTTCGGCAAGCCGGTCGGAGATGTCGTGAAAATCAATAATGTCGAATGGGAAATCGTGTCGCTTAGAGCATAATCCGACCGGAGTGCAACGAGGATCGACAAGATTATGCTTTGGAAAGAAAAGCTTAGAGCGCCGATCTGATCCAATCAGATCAAACCGCGCTCTAAGGTTGTTTAGTCTTCGTCTAAAGCGACGGTATGGTCGCGGAAAAACGCCGCAGCACCCAATTCATCGATTTCACTCGTCGAAACCATCAGGACGAGCTGGATAATGTCTTCCTGTTCGGCCTCAAGACTGAAACCATTGAAATAAAGAAACAAGTCGGCGGCAGCCAATCCTGTTCTCTTGTTGCCATCCACGAAAGGATGGTTCTTCAGCACTCTGAACAGATAGGCCGCCGCCAGGTCGAAAATATCCAGATCGCCATAGGCTTCCTTTTGCAGCGGACGCGCAAATGCTGAATCAAGCAAGCCGTTATCGCGAATACCCGCTGCACCGCCATGCAGACGCAACTGCTCCCGATGCAGTGCCTCTATGAATGCCCGCGAATGAAAGTCGATCATTGAGCGAGCACGCGATAAGCGGTCTCGTATTTTTTCATCCGCTCGCGGGCGATCTTCATTTTCTTCTCGAAGATTTCCGGGTCTTCCGTGCTCCTGGTCAGTCTCAGCCCATCCTTGTCTGCGGTCAGGACCAGAGTGTCGCCAGTTTGTACGTTCAACTGCTCCAGCATTTCCTTCGGGATGATCACACCGTCGGAATTGCCGATTTTGCGCAGGGTTACGTACATGGCTTTTCTCCTATGTTATAACGCATGATATAACATGGTGCGCCTGTGGTGTCACCACAAGCTACAGCCAGCCCTTGCGACGGAAATAATAGAGCGGCAGCAGAGCGGAAGCGACCATCAGGCCCAGCGCCATCGGATAGCCCCATGGCGATTGCAGCTCCGGCATGAAAGAGAAGTTCATGCCGTAGATGGAAGCCACCAGTGTCGGCGGCATGAAGCCGACCGCCGCCACAGAGAAAATCTTGATGATGGCGTTCTGCTCCACCGAAATCAGCCCGACGATCGTATCGAGCAGGAAGGTGACCTTGTTGGACAGAAAATCCACATAGGCGGTCAGCGATTGCGTGTCGCGCTCCAGCGACTTGATCCAGCTGCGGGTTTCCTTCTTGCCGGATGCGGGATTGTTCGTCGCCGACAGATAGACCAGCATGCGGCTGATGCCCGCCAGACTTTCGCGCATTCGCGAGAGAAAGGTTCCCTGTCCGCCGATCTGGGTCAATATGTGCCGGAAGTCCTGCGTCGTCATCGGGCGCGCCTTTGGCTGGCGGCGATAGATGGAGTGCGAGGCGGCATCGATCTTGCCCGCCACGCCTTCCAGAATATCGGCGAGCCGGTTCGTTGTGGCTTCGGTGATGCCAAGCATGATTGACAGGCCCGAGCATTTGGGTGAGATCAACCCGTTGCCCGGCTTGGTCGAGCGCATGATATAGGTGCTGAACGATTTCGGATTGGCATAGCGCACGGTTATCAGGCGCGAACCGTGCAGGATGAAGGTGATCGGCGCCAGCTCGCGATGGTCGAGATCGACCGCATGCAGAATCGGAACGGTCAGATATTGCGCGCCGGTTTCCATGTAGAATCGGCTCGATTCCTCGATTTCCGTCATATCTTCCCGTGTCGGGATCGAGATGCCGGTCCAGGCCTCGACAATGCTGTCTTCATTGACGCCGGGAGCGAATAGATCGATCCAGATCACATTCTCGGGCAGTGGAGTACCCGGCTCGACTTCCACTTGTTCGAGGTGGTCTCCGGAAAGGCTGTAAAGTGTGATCATACTGGCACCTGAAGTCTGGCCCGAAATCTCGAGCGGCTGGATTATGGGCACTGTGCGCGAAAATTGTTAACGGAATGCGGCAGTGGTTACCAGTCTGGCGACAGGAATTTCAAATCCGCCACGCCAGCTGCAATCAGCTTGCTTCATGACGGTTGACAGCTTCATTGCACAGGTCTAATTCATCAAGTCATCAGATGACTTTGGTGAGACTATGAAGGCGATATCCCGCAAGACTTTGACGGATTCAGCCATGCAGTCGTTGCGTGGGGAAATTATGTCAGGACGCTGGTCGATAGGCGACCAGCTACCGAATGAGGCCGCACTTTCCGCAAAACTTGACGTCAGCCGTGGTACAATACGTGAAGCCGTGCGGGCGCTTGTGGCGCAGGGAATGCTGGAAACACGGCAGGGTTCGGGAACCTATGTCCGCTCCACTGCCGACACGGCGCGCAGCCTCGACCGCATCCGCCATACCAGTCTGCGTGACCGCTTTGAGACTCGGGCAGTTCTGGAAACGGAGGCGGCACGGCTTGCCGCCTTACGCATCACGTCCAAGGGGATTGCGCATCTTGAGAAAATGCTGGCACAGCGCGGCAACCGCGATGAAATCGACCGGGCAACTTTCGTGGCCCGAGACTTTGCCTTTCATGAGGCCATCGTCGCGGCCTCGGGCAATAGCGCGCTGATCGAGGTCTATGCCTTTTTCTCTGCTTCCATTCGCGAATCCATAGAAGCCACGCTCGACGGTGAACTGCCTGAGCCCAGCGATGAAGCGCATCGCCAGATCGTCGAAGCCATCGCTTCGGGTGATCCCGACAAGGCCGGAGCAACGGTTCGCCGCTTCATGGCACCCCTGATTGAAGAACTTGAAAGGTTGCTGGCATCATGAGCCACACGAACACAGCCCTGCCGGGCACGACAGAAAACGAGGCGATGCTGCTGCCTGAAGCGCTGGTTGATGCGGAAGCGGACAGCGTTCCGCCGCCGCCTGTCCAGCAACTGCCAGGCAAGGCGATGGGCATTTTGCTGGGGTTGAGCCTCGTGCTGATCGCCGCCAATCTGCGACCGGTATTTTCCAGCGTTTCCGTGCTTTTGCCGGAAATCATCGATGCCACCGGCATGTCGTCCGTTGCGGCCGGTATTCTGACCACTTTGCCGGTGGTCTGTCTTGGCGTTTTCGCGCCATTCGCACCACGGCTGGCGCAGCGTTTTGGCGCTGAACGGGTTCTGCTTGTTGTTCTGGCTGTGCTGACCGTGGGCACGGCACTTCGTGGCTTCGGTTCGCTCTCCTCGCTCTATATTGGTGCGGCGCTGGCCGGTGCCGCCATTGCAACGGGCAATGTGTTGCTTCCGGGTGTCGTCAAGCGTGACTTTCCCAAAACCGCAGCCATCATGACCGGTCTTTATACGATGGCGCTGTGCGGCGGTGCCGCAGCCGCAGCCGGTTTCACCATTCCGATCAAGGGAGTGCTCGGCGGTTCCTGGAGCCTCGCTCTGGCCTTCTGGGCCGTTCCGGCAGCAATCATTCTGATGCTGTGGCTGCCGCAGGCCATGCGTGCGAAACACAATGTCGCTCATTCGGGTTTCAAGGTTATCGGCCTGTGGAAGGACAGGCTGGCCTGGCAGGTAACCTTGTTCATGGGCCTGCAGTCTTCCACCGCCTATATCGTCTTCGGATGGCTGGCGCCGATCCTGCGTGAGCAGGGCCTGAGCCCAGCAGCTGCGGGCGGTCTGGTGTCCTTTTCCATCATGGCGCAGGTCATTACCTGTCTCGGGGTGCCTTCCATTGCCACCCGTCAGAAGAACCAGAGCCTGCTCAATGTCGTTCTCTGCGCCTGTGCGGCCTTGCCATTGATCGGGTTTCTTTACCTGCCGCAGTGGACATTCTGGATACTGGCCGTGATTCAGGGCATCGGGCAGGGTGGTCTCATCGCTGCAGCCATGATGGTGATCGTTTTGCGGGCGCCGGATTCGCACACCGCAGCCCATCTGTCCGGCATGGCACAGTGCGTCGGCTACACACTGGCTGCGATTGGACCGCTCGTTGTCGGGATGATCCACAGCGCGACTGGCAGCTTTGCGGCCTGCGGTGCGTTCTTTGCTCTGCTGGGGTTGGGGGCTGCTATCGCCGGATGGGGGGCAGGGCGCGCGCAACATGTGGGCGTGCAGGTCATCAAGGAATAGCGGCAACAAAAAACCCCGGCAAAACCGGGGTTTTTCTTTATTCCCACACGAAAGGCATCAGGCCTTTTCGTACAGCTCTTCGACGAATTCCCAATTGATGAGGTTGTCGACGAAGGCTTCGAGGTACTTCGGACGCAGATTGCGATAATCGACATAGTAGGAGTGTTCCCATACGTCGACGCCGAGGATCGGCGTTGCGCCGTGAACGAGCGGGTTTTCACCGTTTGGAGTCTTGGAAATTTCAAGCTTGCCGTTCTTGACCGACAGCCAGGCCCAGCCCGAACCGAACTGGCCGACACCGGCGGCGATGAAATCTTCGCGGAACTTGTCATAGCCGCCGAGATCGGACTCGATTGCCTTTTCAAGCTTGCCTGGCAGCTTCTTGCCGCCGCCGCCCTTCTTCATCCACTTCCAGAACTGGATGTGGTTGTAGTGCTGGCCGGCATTGTTGAAGAGGCCCTGGTTCTTGCCGTAGCTTTCCTTGACGATCTCTTCCAGGCTCTTGCCTTCGAGGCCGGAGCCTTCGAGCAGCTTGTTGCCGTTGGTGACATAAGCCTGATGGTGCTTGTCGTGATGAAGTTCAAGCGTCTCGCGCGACATGAAAGGCGCAAGGGCGTCATAGTCATACGGCAGGGCGGGCAGTTCGAAAGCCATTGGAAACTCTCCTCTTTTCTTTCAGCTTACATGGCAGCTTACGTGGGCAGCTTGCGGCGGGCCGAGCAGACGCTGCCTAAAACTTGCGTGCGGAATCTACATAGGCCGCATCGGTGCGGGCGGCAATGGCGCGAATGAGCAATTCAGCTTCAAGACAATGAATTATTATTGAAATCACAGTAGGATGGCGCAGAGTTCATTTTTCAGCATCACGGTGCGATTGCGCCTCAAGGGAGGAAATGGTGTCCCACAGTTCTTATGTCTTCGACGCTTATGGCACATTGTTCGATGTCCATTCGGCGGTGCGGCGACATGCGGATAAAGCCGGGCCGGACGGGCGGGCATTTTCCGAACTGTGGCGGGCAAAACAGCTCGAATATTCCTGGGTTCTCAGCCTGATGGGCGCCTATAGCGACTTCTGGAAACTCACCGAGGATTCGCTCGATTTTGCATTCGCGCGCTATCCTTCGGTCGATCCGGCATTACGTAATGACCTGCTCGATGCCTATTGGAAGCTCGATTGCTATCCGGAAGTGCCCGGCGCCCTCAAAAGCCTGAAGGAGAAGGGAGCGCGGCTTGCAATTCTCTCCAACGGCTCACCCGCAATGCTGGAATCCGCTGTCCGTTCGGCAGCGCTCGGCGTTCTCCTGGATGATGTCATTTCGGTCGATGAAGTCAGAAAATACAAGACCGCCCCGGCGGTCTATGAGCTCATCACCCTGCAATGGCGGCTTTATCCGTCAGCGATTTCGTTCCAGTCTTCGAATCGCTGGGACGTGGCAGGTGCGGTACGGTTCGGCATGCGCGGGGTCTGGATCAATCGGTCCAACCAGCCTGACGAATACAAGCAGTTTGCTCCGGCGCTCATCTTGCCAAGTCTTCAACTGCTCGACTGAGTTCTCACTAAAAGTTGAACTGTGCGATTTATTGAAGGCTGGCTCTAGCACCCAAAATTGTGTCGCGGCTGCAACACGAGCCATACTGGTGGGCTTTCGCCATGTTTAGGCCGCATTCCGAACGGGCGTACGCCACATTTTTCGGGCGTTTTCCGTGCAACCAATCACCGGAAACAGCCGTTTACGGACGTTTCGATAGCTCGCCGCGTATCTGCCACAATTGGCTGGGTCGCAATTCGTTAACCCTGAATGTGTATCTGTAACCCCTCCCGTCACTAAACTGGTTTTCATATGCAAACGACCCTTACCCGCCGTTCCTTTCTGACGGCAATGACAGCAACAGCGGCCGCCGGCCTGGCCGGTTGCGCTCAGTTGGGGCAGAATGTTCCAATCATCGATGTGGATCAGTCGGGCAACCCGATCAACCGCACCCCGCAGGCCAATGTCGACGCTTCCTATGGCGGCTGGGCGCAGATGTATGCCGCCGTCGAAGATGGCGGCTTCCAGCTTCCGGCAATTCCGATCCAAAAGATGGACAAGCGCTATCTGCGTCAGGTAGTGCAGGATCCAACCGGCGAAATGCCCGGTACTCTGGTCATCGATACCTCCAACCGTTTCTGCTATCTCGTTCTCGACAACGGCCAGGCGCTGCGTTACGGCGTCGGCATCGGTCGTGAGGGCTTTGCATGGTCGGGTCGTGCCGTGATCCAGTACAAGCGCCAGTGGCCGCGCTGGACCCCGCCGGACGAAATGATTGCCCGCCAGCCGGAACTGCAGCCTTATAGCGCCAAGAACGGCGGCATGGCGCCGGGCCTCAAGAATCCACTGGGCGCGCGTGCGCTGTACATTTTCCAGGATGGCAAGGACACGCTCTACCGCCTGCACGGCAACCCGGAATGGTGGTCGATCGGCAAGGCAGTCTCTTCGGGCTGCGTGCGCTTCCTGAACCAGGATATCATCGATCTTTATGATCGCGTACCGCCGAAATCACCGATTCTCGTGATGTAATGGCGCGTGCCGAAACGGCAGATCGCAAAAGCCCCGGACAGCCATCTGTCCGGGGCTTTTTCTGTGATGCTACAGGTTCACTTGCCGTTGTCTTAAAAATAAGCCACTTTCCGCGCGGACAAATCGTCGGAGCAAGGGGAGGGAAACCATGTCCGAGGAAAAAGCCGCCAAGGAAGCCGTGAAAGGGCCTGCATCCTATTTTCCGTCCATTGAGAAGAAGTACGGACAGCCCGTCCAGCATTGGCTTTCGCTGATTGAGCAGCGAAAGGGCGACAAGCATATGGAAATCGTCAACTGGCTGAAGTCGGAATTCGACATGGGGCACGGCCACGCCAATGCCCTGGTCGCCTACGCCCTCGCCAAACCGGCGAAGGCGTGACGCTGGCATTTTCTACCGCTTGAAACTGCCGAGAATGCCGCGCACGAGTGCGCGGCCCAGCGAGTTGCCAACCGAGCGGACGACGGATTTCATCGCGGCTTCCGCGACGGTCTGGCGACCGGAGCGACGGCCGGTGCCAAGTGCGGTGCCGACGAGATCGCCGAGGATGCCACCGCCGCCTTCTTCCTCTTCCTTGGTCTTTTGCTGTGCTGCGGCAGCATTTTGCGCTTTACGGGCCAGCATTTCGAAAGCGGAATCGCGATCTACAGCCTGATCGTATTGCCCGGCAACCGGGCTTGCAGCGATGATCTTCGCGCGTTCTTCCGGCGTCAGCGGGCCGATGCGTGACGAGGGCGGACGCATGAGTGTGCGCTGCACGATGGATGGCACGCCCTTGGCCTGAAGCGTGGAAACCAGTGCTTCGCCGGTGGCGAGATTGGTGATCGCCTGAAACGTGTTGAAATCAGGATTCGGACGGAACGTATCGGCTGCGGTTTTCACGGCATTGGTTTCGCGCGGCGTATAGGCGCGAAGTGCGTGCTGCACGCGATTACCAAGCTGCGCCAGAACCGTTTCCGGCACGTCGAGCGGGTTTTGCGTCACGAAATAGACGCCAACGCCCTTGGAGCGGATCAGACGCACGACCTGCTCGACACGGTCGACCAGTGCCTTCGGCGCTTCATCGAAGAGAAGATGCGCCTCATCGAAGAAGAAGACGAGCCTTGGCTTGTCGGGATCGCCAACTTCCGGCAGTTCTTCAAACAGTTCCGACATCAGCCAGAGCAGGAAGGTGGAATAGAGCCGTGGGCTCATCATCAGCTTGTCGGCGGCAAGCACGCTCACCACGCCGCGCCCATCGGTCGTGGTGCGCATCAGGTCGGAAATCTTGAGCGCTGGTTCCCCGAAGAATTTCGAGCCGCCCTGTTGGTCGAGAACCAGAAGCGAGCGCTGGATCGCACCCACCGAAGCCTTGTTCACATTGCCGTATTTGCCCGAAAGCTCGGCGGAGCGCTCCGCCATTTCTGCGAGAATGGCCTGCAAGTCCTTGAGGTCCAGAAGCAGCAAGCCTTCTTCATCCGCCAGGCGGAAGGCGATGTTCAGCACACCTTCCTGCGCGTCGGTGAGGTTCATCAGGCGCGACAGAAGCAGCGGCCCCATTTCGGAAATGGTCGCACGGACAGGGTGCCCCTGTTCCCCGAAAATGTCCCAGAAGATAACGGGCGCGGCGCGCATTTCGTACGGATCGAGCTTCACTTCCGATGCGCGCTTGAGAAGGCCGTCATTTTGAACGCCGATGGCACCGATGCCGGAAAGATCGCCCTTGATGTCGGCGCAGAAAACCGGAACGCCAGCCGCCGAAAAGCTTTCGGCCAGAACTTGCAGCGTGACCGTTTTACCGGTGCCGGTCGCGCCGGTGACGAGGCCGTGCCGGTTGCCATATTTCAGCGCTAGATATTCCGGCTGCTGGTAGGAGTCGTCCGGCTTGCGGCTCGCGCCAAGAAAAATAGCGTCTTCGGCAGTCATCAGGCAGCTTGCTCCCTCTGTTCAACTATAATAGCAGGGCGCTAAGATGCTAACGCATCACGCCCTGAAAATGCTCAATTGCCGCACGGGCTTAACCACGTCTCGATAAGTCAAACTCAATGAGACTTGGTATAACTTACGATATAGAGCAAAATCCGGCCGGAGTGAAACGAGGATCGGTAAGATTATGCCGGATCGCGACCCTCAACGCTCAGGATAGCCGTTCGGGTGGGCTGGAATGGCTTTCAGATAGGTGGCAATGGCGTTTCGGTCCGCCTCGGTGAGATGGGCCATATTCGCAACCACATCGGTCATCGATCCGCCGAGCGAATCGAAATCCGGGGTAAAGCCGCTCTGCAATGCATAGGCGATATCGTTCTCGCTCCAGCCGCCAATGCCTGCTTCATCGGGCGTGATGTTCGGCACAACGCCGCGTTTTCCATCGCTGCCGGTCTCCGGCGACAAGGCTCCGGCGAGCCATTTGCCGGTATCCAGCCCGCCAATCGCATTGCGCGGCGTGTGGCATTCGCCGCAATGGCCGAGTGCTTCTGTCAGATACTGGCCGCGTTTCACCTGATCGGAGGCATTTGAAATTTCCACCGCAGGCTGGTCGGACAGATATAGCTGCTTCCAGAGGCCGAGCCCGCGCCGGATATTGAACGGGAAGGAAAGCTTGTGCGGCGCTGCGACATTGTCGGAGGGCGGCAGCGTTTTCATGAAGGCAAAGAGATCGGCCACATCCTGCGGCTGCATTTTGGTATAAGAGGTGTAGGGGAAGGACGGATAAAGATGTTCATCCTGCTTGCCGACGCCCTTCAGCATCGCATTGGCAAAGTCCTGGATAGTCCAGGTGCCGATACCCTGATCGGACGGGGAAATATTGGGCGCAATGAAAGTCCCGAAATCCGAAACCAGTTCGTGCCCGCCCGCCAGAACCTTGCGCGCATCGCCTGATGCCCCCGGCGCGGCGTGACAGGAAGCACAGCCGCCCGCCCAGAAAACCTGTTCGCCCTTGACTGGATCGCCAGGCTTCATCGCGTCCAGAATGGTCGCGTCCACTTTCTGTGGCGCGGTCAGAATCCAGAAAGCCGCAGCTCCAACGACGACCACGGCGCCTGCGACATATGCCAGTTTTCGGACCATTTCATCGGTTCCCGTATGGCGGTTCCGGCGCGAACCGGACCGCTCTTATGATCGCTATTCAGCGTAACAGTTCCAATGTGCGAAGGCGCTGGAAAACTGCACCGCACTTTGTCGGAAATGCCTTCGCACACCGAATTTTCCGTCCGGTGCGCTCTGTGTCAATTGTGAAGATCAGTTCTTCTTGACGCGATAGGCCTGATGGCAGGAACCGCAATTGGCGGCGACCTGTTGGAAGGCTGGTTTCAGCGCATCGAGATCCTGCGGCTTGGCAGCCAGTCCTGCAGCCGCATCGGTCTGGAATTTTTCAACGTGCTTGACGAAATCGTCCTTGTTTTCCCAGATTTTCGGTGAGGCTTCGGTGTCGCCCTGATCGGAACCTGCCGGGAACAAAGCGTCCACATCCAGTTTCTTGGCATCGGCATCGATCTTCTCCAGCGCTGCAAGCGCTGTGGCGGCATCGAATGGCTTCTCGCCTTTGATCATGGGAGCAATCGACCCGACCGAACGTCCAAGATCCTTCATGATTGCCTGACGATCGGCAGTGACATCGGCCTGCGCGACACCGGTAACCAATACCGCCGCAGAGCTGACAGTCAGAAAAAACAAACGCATGCGATCCTCCGCATTTAAAAATTGAACAGACTTCGTCCCTTGGTTCAAATATCCGATACAATGCAGCACATTGCAATCATCGCATCGGCTAAATCCCCAATGCGGCAAGTATCATCCTGAGTTGACAGTGGTTATTACACTGGTTTCACGTTATCGTGAAAAATATGACTGATATACTATTGTTTATACTGAGCCGGGTTTGTCGGGGCAGTACAAACAAAAAAAGCCCCGGAAAAACCGGGGCCTTTTCAAGCGTATGAAGTTCGATCAGACAAACTGGCCGAGGCCCGGAATGGCGCCGATGACGGCGTCAACCGGTTCGTCACCGGCCTTTTCCTTGGCAAAGCGGATGGTTTCCTTGGCAACGCCGGAAATTTCACCCATGCCGAGGCCCGCACCCATCAGCTGGGAGCCGAGACCCATCACGCCGCCCATCAGGCCAGACAGGAAGCCGCCGCCCTTGACCTGCGCGATTGCTTCTTCAGCGCCGGGAAATGCTGCCAGAAGCTTCTGGACTTCCGCTGCCGGGCCTTCCTTCTGCAGGAAGGCGAGGATCATGCCGACTGCCTTTTCTGCCGTTGCCGCATCGATGCCAACTTTGGAGGTGATGCGTGCGATCAGTTCTTCCATGGAAACTCTCCCAAAAATCTTACGTTTACGTAATATGCATTCTCGCCTTCGCTTTGCAAGCCGCCATGAGCGAAAATATTAGAGCATGATTCCGAAAAGTGGGAACCGGTTTTCGGATAAAATCATGCTCAAACAAAAACTTAGAGCAAGACGACGATAAAACTTACAAACATCCCGCTCTTGGAGAATATGACTCGTGAGGTGACGAGATAATTACGCTGTTCGAATTTCCTGCAATTCCAGTTCCTCGATCATGACCTGCCGCATGACGAATTTCTGAATCTTGCCGGTTACGGTCATTGGAAACTGATCCACGAAGCGGATATGGGCCGGAACCTTGTAATGGGCGATCCGCTGCCGACAATATTCAATCAGTTCTTCCTCGGAAAGCTGGCCGTCCTTGTGCAGCTTGACCCAGGCACAGATGATTTCGCCGAATTTCCGGTCGGGAATGCCGAATATCTGGACATCGCTGATCGCGGGATGGGTAAAGAGGAATTCTTCAATCTCGCGCGGATAGATGTTCTCGCCGCCGCGAATGATAAGATCCTTGATGCGTCCGACGATGTTGCAATAGCCTTCCTCGTCTATCGTTGCGAGGTCTCCGGTGTGCATCCATCCTGCATCGTCGATAGCGCCGGCTGAACTTTCCGCATCGTTCCAGTAACCGCGCATGACGCTATAGCCGCGCGTCAGCAATTCGCCCTTTTCGCCACGCGGCACCACCTTGCCATCTGCATCGACGATCTTCACTTCCAGATGCGGGTGAATGCGCCCGACTGTGGAGACGCGCCGCTCCAGCGGATCGGTCGTCGAACTCTGGAAACTGACCGGGCTTGTCTCGGTCATGCCATAGGCGATGGTGATTTCGCTCTGGTGCATCTCGCTCACTACACGCCGCATCACTTCAATAGGGCAGGGCGATCCGGCCATGATGCCGGTGCGCAGGCTGGTCAGGTCGAAGCGGCTGAATTCCGGGTGATCGAGCATTGCAATGAACATGGTCGGCACGCCATGCAGCCCGGTGCATTGCTCCTCTTCAACGGTCTGGAGCGTCAGGAGAGGGTCGAAACTGTCGTTCGGGACCACCATGCAGGAGCCGTGAGTGACGCAGGCAAGATTACCGAGCACCATGCCGAAGCAATGATAGAACGGCACCGGAATGCAGAGCCGGTCCTGTTCGGAAAGCTGCATCGCCTCGCCGACGAAAAACCCGTTATTGAGGATATTGTGATGGGAGAGCGTCGCGCCCTTCGGACTGCCGGTCGTGCCGCTGGTGAACTGGATATTGATGGGATCGTCGAATTGCAGGTCTTGGGCAAGCTCTGCCAGTTCTTCGCGCGTGACATCATCGCCGGATTGGGCGACGTCACCGAAATTCAGCATGCCGGAGGTTTGTTCCGCACCCAGCCGGATCACGCAGCGCAGCATGGGAAGCCGCTCGGATATCAGATGACCGGGCCGGGCTTCATCCAGTTCGGGTACGATGCTGCGCAGGATATCGATATAGTTGCTGGTTTTCAGCGACGGCGCGAGGATAAGCGCTGCGCATTCGACCTTCCCCAGCACATATTCCAGCTCATGCGCTCGATAGGCCGGGTTGATGTTGACGAGGATCAGACCCGCCTTTGCGCTCGCAAACTGGGTGAGAATCCATTCGAGATTGTTCGGCGACCAGATGCCGAGACGCTCGCCGGGGCGCAGCCCGATGGCGAGGAAGCCTTCGGCAAGTTCGTCAGTCAATTGCCTGAGTTCGCGATAGGTCAGCCGGACATTCTGGTGTCGGACGATAACGGCCGGACGGTCGGGATATTTTTCTGCGATCTGGTCGAGGTGCCGACCGATCGTATTACCGATGAGAAGCTTGTCGCTCGCACCATGAACATAGCTGGGAACATAGCTGGCCTGCTGCATTTCCGATCCTCCCAAACCGAAGATGACGCCCGAAGGCGATGCATCAAGTGATGGGAGGATGCCATTCGCGGAGCTTCGTGGAAACCGCAGTTTTTATGTTCGGGTTCAGCGCTTGGTGCAACGCACCAGCGTAGCGGCACCGGCATTGGTATATTTGCTCTGCATCGTATAGAGCCAACCCTTGCATTCCGACATGCTGCTGAAGCACCGGACACGGTCGATCGGGACCAGCCCGTCGCCGCCGGTGATGAAGGGCGAGTCGTCCACGCCGCTGAACTGGCCGACGATGATGCCGCTGCCTCTTCTCGGCACGCTGCAGCGCTGACCGGCAAATTCGCCCACATCCTTGCGCACCTGCGCCTCTGCCGACATCGGCAGCGCGACAAGGCCCAAAACCGCGAGCGAGGCGGAAGTGAGGCAAACAGCAATGACCTGACGCAGCATCGGTCTCTCCCTAAAAAGAATAGCTATTGAACAATACTATAAGATCATAAGCGAAATAGCGCGTTCTTCCAGAGCATGTCTCCCGAAAGTGGGAACCGGTTTCAGGATAAAGACATGCGTAAAAAGAAGGAAGCATCGCACCCATAAAATCTGGATGCGATGCTTGTTTTCAAGGCTCAGAGCGTATCGCCCGCCTTGCCCGTCACCTTGAGCGCGAAGGCATAGGTGTAGGCAACTTCTTCCAGCCGCGAGAAGCGACCCGACGCCCCGGCATGGCCCGCATCCATATTGATGCGGAACAGGACTGGATGATTGTCGGTCTTGAGCTCACGCAGTCTGGCGACCCACTTGGCAGGCTCCCAATACGTGACGCGCGGATCGGTAAGCCCGGCCACGGCCAATATGGCCGGATAGGCCTGAGAACTGACATTATCGTAGGGTGAATAGCCCGCAATGGTCCGGTAATCCGCTTCCGATGTGATCGGATTGCCCCATTCGGGCCATTCCGGCGGGGTAAGCGGCAGGGTGTCGTCCAGCATCGTGTTCAGCACGTCGACGAACGGCACTTCGGCAATGATGCCGCCGAATGCGTCGGGGGCCATATTGGCAATCGCGCCCATCAGCATGCCGCCTGCCGAACCGCCATGTGCAACGATGCGGTCATGACTGGTGAAGCCTTCGGCAACGAGATGCTTGGCGGCGGCAATGAAATCGGTGAAGGTGTTCACCTTCTTGTCGCGCTTGCCGTTTTCATACCAGGCGAAACCCTTGTCCTTGCCGCCGCGGATATGCGCGATGGCGTAGACGAAACCGCGATCCACGAGCGACAGCCGCGACGTGCTGAAGCTTGCGGGAATGGTGATGCCATAGGAACCGTAGCCATAAAGCAGGCAAGGGGCCGAGCCGTCGAGCTTCGTATCCTTGTGATAGAGCAGGGACACCGGCACCAGTTCGCCGTCCGGTGCCTTGGCGAAGACCCGGCGGGTGACATAGTCTTGCACATTGTGACCGGAAGGAACTTCCTGCGTCTTCAAAAGCGTCCGCTCGCGCGTGCGCATATTATAGTCGAAGAGCTGTTCCGGTGTCGTCATGGACGAATAGGAGAAGCGGATCACATCCGTATCATATTCGGCGCTGCCATGAAGGCCGAGCGAATAGGCCTCCTCGTCGAAGGCAATGGCATGTTCCTCGCCGGTTTCGCGGTCGCGGATCACGATGCGCGGCAGGCCGTTATCGCGTTCCATCCAGACAAGGTGATGCTTGTAGGCCGAATGCGACAGGATCAGCCGTCCCGGCTTTTCCGCCACGACCTCCACCCAGTTTTCCGGCTGCGGCGAGATGGCAGGCGCCTGACAAATCTTGAAATCCTTGGCGCCATCCGCATTGGTCAGGATGTAGAACACATCGCCGCCCGGCGCGATGTCATATTCCGTACCGGTCTTGCGCTCCATGACGAG
The DNA here is from genome assembly GCF_041929965.1 of Brucella oryzae. NCBI lineage: Bacteria > Pseudomonadati > Pseudomonadota > Alphaproteobacteria > Hyphomicrobiales > Brucellaceae > Brucella > Brucella oryzae. The sequence goes on from NZ_JBHEEO010000019.1 coordinate 19,789, forward strand.
CTGCGGCTTTGCCGCCGGATCGCTGGCAGGAAGGAGCCAGCATTCCGACGTCTCATGGTCGTGAATGTCGATGAAGATATAGTCGTCCAGCGCCGAGCCGCCGACGCCGAGGAAAAAGCCCGGGTCCTTTTCTTCGTAGATCAGCCTGTCGTCCGACTGGTCCGTGCCTACCTTGTGATAGAAGACTTTGGACGGTCGATGGTTCTCATCGAGCCGCGTATAGAAGAAGCCCTTGCTCTCCGCATCCCAGGCACCGCCGCCATTCGTATCGGTGACGATGTCTTCAAGGTCTTTCATGGATGTGAGGTCACGGACTTTCAGCTTGTAGAATTCCGAACCCTTGTCGTCATAGCCCCAGATCAAAAGCTTGTGATCCGGCGCATGGTCGGCCGATGCAAGGCGGAAATAGGCCTTGTCCTTGCCTTCGATATCACCGTCGAGAAGGATGGTTTCTGCGCCGCCGTCACGCGGCGTGCGAATGAAATAGGGCTGTTCGCCACCGGTGCGATAGGACACGCCATAGGCGAAAGGGCCATCCTTGGCGGGAACGGACGAGTCGTCTTCCTTGATGCGCCCGCGCATTTCGGCAAACAGGCTTTTCTGCAGCGCCTCCGTGTCCTTCATCAGTTCTGCCTGATATGTATTCTCTGCTTCCAGATGCATACGTATTTCAGGGGACAGAACCGACGGATCCTTGAATACTTCCTGCCAGTTATCTGCACGCAGCCAAGCATAGTCGTCGGTGCGCGTGATCCCGTGGCGGGTGTCATTGACTGGATGCTTGGGTGCGTGCGGCGGTTGAAGTTGGGAGGAGTTTTGAGACATCCACAATTCCGATGAAAACTGTTTCGATTTGCTGCAAGGCCGGTAAGCCGTGCCTTCGGGCGGGTGATACTGGTGTTTATATAGTTGGCGGAGAAGGCGAAAGCGAGTTGATTCCGTTGAAATATATTTGAACAATGCCTTTTTGAGGCCCGATTCTGCCGTCAAAAGCTACGTAACGGAAGCATGTTAGTCTTGAACTTCGTACAAGAAAACTTGAGGGAGAAAACTATTGCTAACGTTGTCCGGGCAAATTAAAGGAAGCCGTGCAGTGAACTGTGGCTTCATCCATATCCTTCAATAAATGACAGGGGCGGCGACGTGAACACGTTGCGATTCAAAGTTTCCCTATCGTAGCAAGGTTGAGTTCGAGTTTTTCTATTTGCCGATTCAAGAAGAAAGACTTGTTATTAATGTAATGTGGTTTGACAATTCTATTGCAAATGACATTGTCAACTGGTATTCGCAATCGCGAACGGATGGGGGCAGAGTTTTGGAATACGTAACGACGATGGCAGGCGGGGATCTCCAGTCGTCGATTACGCAACAATAAGAAGTAAAAGGAAATCTGATGGAAAATCTGGACACGCACGACGAAAGCGCAGAACTGCTTCTGAGCCTTACTGCAGATGTTGTCGCTGCTTATGTCGGCAATAATTCGATTCGTGCAGGCGAACTGCCGTTACTGATCGCTGAAGTACATGCTGCTTTCAAGCGTCACGTCGAACGTGAAGAAGCGCCTGTCGTTGTTGAGAAGCCGAAGCCCGCAGTCAATCCGAAGAAGTCGATTCACGACGACTACATCATCTGCCTTGAAGACGGCAAGAAGTTCAAGTCACTGAAGCGTCACCTGATGACGCATTACAACATGACGCCTGAACAGTACCGTGAAAAGTGGGATCTCGACCCGAACTATCCGATGGTCGCTCCGAACTACGCTGCTGCTCGTTCGCGTCTGGCGAAGAAGATGGGCCTGGGCCGCAAGCCTAAGGAAGCTTAATAGACCTGACTCCCGGACAGGACGCGCTTTGTCGCATCTGTTCTGTGAACTTTATAGAAATGGCCGTTATCGTCGAGCTTGTGCTTGTCGATAACGGCCATTTTGTTTTGGGTTTGAGCTCTTCCGGAAGTTGATGATCTTTTCATCCGATCCGGTCGAATGCCTGCTTCAATGCAATATGCCGGTTCAGGTCGTAACTCCAATGGCCGCACGCTCCCTTCAGTCGCTCCCTTTCCATGAGACGTGTGAGACGTCGTTTGGTTCGTTCCTTCTCTTCCTGTGAGGCTTTGAGAACTTCATCCAGATCGATACCCGCAATGATCTGCAAGGCAACCTGCTGCATCGCCGTCAATTGATTCTGTTTTTGCCGGGCAAAAAATAGTGTGCGGGCATGTTTGAGTTCCGCTTCCATGGCCATTTTCCTCATTCTCAGATGCGAATAAGCATGCGCCATGTCAGATAGTGTTGGATAATATTCCTAGAATTTGCCGGTTTTTCCTGTAAGATAACCGCTGACCATGCAGGATTGAGGCGCATTAATGTTGCGTTGACAAGGCCTTAGCTCATCTTAGAACTTGCGAAAATAACCAAAGACGACAGTTCTTTTTACGAAACTTATCCACACTTGCAATTTCCTCCGTATAAGAAGATATTCCTATTCTGGTGAGGGAAGATGAATGTCTTTGGAACTATCGGATGTCATTCATACGCGGGCGGAAGCTTTCGAAGCATTGAAGCTGATTGCTGCACGGCACGGGCGAAGCCTTAGCCTTGAAAGGGTGGAAGGGACCGCTGACCGGTCGCGGCAGCAGCAGAATGTAGCGCTGTGCGATGCTCTCATCGATTTGCTTGTGGCAATGTTTGGAGTTTCCGGCACAGAGCTGCGGTCTCCGTTGCGGTGCCGCCGCGAGGTTGCCCGTGTCCGGCAGATCGGTATGTACGTCGCACATACGGCTTTCGGCATGGTGATGAGTGAGGTAGCGGCCGGATTTGGGCGGGATCGAACCACGGTGATGCACGCTTGTCATCTGGTGGAAGATATGCGTGACGATACGGAATTCGATGCAATTGTCTCAACATTTGAACGAATTGCGCAAAGCGCCTTCACGGGCTGGAGGATGGCGGCATGACCACGCAACTGTCGGTATCCGAAGCGAGAATCCTGCGCTTTTTGAAACATGATGGCTGTGAGGTTCAGGATTCCGTTCGCGCTTCGCATGTGCTGCTTGCAACGGATCAGGGGACTATTGCCGCTTCCCGTGCTGAACTGGAGGCGATGCAGACAAAGGGATTGCTGCATTGGAATGAAGAGCGGCTTGTTCCATCGCAGCCCGCTAAGCGGCGTTCGAAAGATGACGGCAAACCATTACCTCGCTCGGCAAAAAACCTGCAGTCCATTGAATATGAACAGGGCGAAAGGGCCGAGATCAATCCGGAGGAATCGCCGCTGGCCATGCTCTACAGGCGCAAGAATCTGAATGGTGCTTCCTTCATTTCGGAAAGCGAGTTTCTTGCCGGTGAAAGGCTGCGCACCGACTTCACGCGCGGATCGCTGATGCCATCCGTCACGATGCGCTGGGACACCAGCGTCAGGGCTAGGCGCAGCGGACCGGGCGGCATGGCGGAACTGACCGATATTGCGCTTGCCAGCCGCATTCGCGTCGAGCGGGCATTGGAGGCGGTCGGACCGGAACTGAACGGCGTTCTTGTCGATGTCTGCTGCTTCCTGAAGGGTCTCGAAACCGTGGAACGTGAGCGGCAATGGCCCGCACGTTCGGCCAAGATGCTGCTCAAGGCCGGTCTTGCGGCGCTGCACAGGCACTATAATCCTCATGTCGAAAAGGCCCGGAATGCGGACACAATCCTGCACTGGGGAACCAACGACTATCGGCCGCATATGCGGCCACAGAATATATGAGGTGACACCCTCATTGACACCTTTCGGGGGCGGGGCTATCGCCTCTTTCTCAAAGGGACTTTGTACCCGTTGGGGAAGTGGGGAGATATCACATGAATTCGGTACGGGATCGGCTGGAAAGCTCTCTGTTGCAGCTGGAAGCGCGGGCCGGGAGCGAGCACGTTTTCAGCAAGGTCTATGCGCAACAGGCGCGAGCCGAGGCGGATGCCGCCGATGCACGCCTTCGCGACGGACGCGCGCTCGGGCCGCTCGACGGGCGTATTGTTTCGATCAAGGATCTCTTCGATATTGCCGGAGAACCGACGCTGGCCGGTTCGGTTATTCGCCGCGATGCAACTCCGGCAACGCAGGATGCCGCGATTGTCCGGCGTCTGCGCGATACGGGCGCCGTCATCGTCGGCAAAACCCACATGACCGAATTTGCCTTCACGCCGGTCGGTCTCAATCCGCATTACGGCGAGCCGGGCAATGCCATCGATCCCGCACGTGTTCCGGGCGGGTCGTCGTCGGGCGCCGCAGTCTCGGTCGCAGAAGGTACCAGCGAAATTGCCATCGGTTCGGATACAGGCGGATCGGTGCGCATTCCGGCAGCGTTGAACGGTATTGTCGGCTTCAAGCCGACGGCCCGGCGCATTCCGCTCGACGGTGCTTTTCCGCTGGCGCCGTCGCTCGATTCCATCGGCCCGCTGACCGGAACGGTGGCCGATGCCATTTTAACCGATGCGATTATGGCAGGCGAAACGCCGGTGCTGCCCGATGCCCTGCCGCTCAAGGGTCTGCGCGTCGCGCTGCCGAAAGGCTATCTATTGGCCGATATGGAGCCGGATGTAGCAAAACACTTCGCGGCCACCGTCGCGCTTCTTGAAAAGGCAGGCGCGATCATTGCCGATCTGGAAGTCGACGATCTGATCCAGCGCCTGCGCGAGGCAACCCGCGTCGGTTCCATCGCCGGGATCGAGGCAAGCCATATCCATGCCTCGACATGGCTTGGCGATCCTGATGCGAATGTCGATATCCGCGTGAAACATCCGCTTTCCGTCCGCGTCAAGGTTCCGATGGAAACCTATCGGGCGATCATGGAAACGCGGGCAATGCTTGTGCGCGAAATGGATGAGCGTTTGAGCGATTTTGATATGTTCGTAACGCCGACCACGCCGATTGTTGCACCGACGATTGCCTCGGTCAGCCATGACGAGGCTGAATATGACCGTGTGGAAGGGCTGCTCTTGCGTGATACGCAGGTTGGAAACCAGTTCGACCTGTGCAGCATCACCGTGCCCATGCCGGGCATGACGCTGCCGACCGGTTTCATGCTCAGCGCACGCGGTGGCACGGACAAAAGGCTGCTGGCCGCAGCCCTGTCGGTCGAGAAACTTTTAGAGCCTGAATCAAAAAGCGGCATGTGAGTGCGAAAATGGTAATTTTCGAGTACCGGAGCGCAATGTACTTTTAGGTACATGAGCACCGGAACGCAGGTAAATTGCCATTTGCAGCCGCACAGGGCGACTTTTGGAACGGGCTCTTAGGCTGATTCTTTCGCCAGCTCTGCTTCACGACGGATGCGCGCCACCATGGCGCGCAGGCCATTGGAGCGCTGCGGCGTCAGATGTTCATCGAGGCCGAGCTTTTTCAGAATGGCTTCCGGGTCCACGGCGAGAATGTCCGAAGCCTTGTGGCCCGAATAAAGCGCCAGCACGATGGCCACCAGACCGCGCACGATATGCGCATCGGAATCGCCCAGAAATTCAATGACAGGATCGTTGCCGCCTTGCGGCAGCGTCTTGAGCCAGACCTGGCTCACGCAGCCCTGAACCTTGTGCGCCGCATCGCGGGCATCGTCGGGATAGGGCGGCAGTTCCTTGCCGAGGTCGATGACATAGCGATAGCGGTCTTCCCAATCGTCGAGAAATTCGAAATCGGACATGATGCTATCGATGGTCGTGGTCATGGTACTCGCCTGAAAGAAGTTTCCTGCCGCTTATATAGTCACGAAACGCCGCGAGGTCACGGAAAACTAGCGCGAAATGGAACCAGTCGGGCGGCGGTCGAGTGCGCGTAGGGCTTCTTTCCGCGATGTCGGGATGGGAATGCCAGTTCCGGTCTGCGCAGGTTCGGCAGCTGCCGGTTCCACTTTTGCAGGCGGTTGCGGCTTGGTGCCGAAACGGTCGCTCAGATATTCGAGCGCGGCGCGGCTTCCCTCCAGAAGCCCGCTTCCGGCGCTGGAAACAAGCGAGGTTCCGTTCTGGCAGAAGGAAGGGTTGTCGATGCACAGCTTGCCCAGTTCCACGGCGGTTTTGCCATTGGCGAGAAGCTGGTCGATTGAATCCGGCTCCCGCTTCGTCTCGGCAATGGCTGGCTTCTCCTGCGGCTTGCTTTGCTCATCCGCAGGGAAGATGCGCGGCATCACGATGAACGCCAACGACAGCCAGAATACGGATTTGAGGAGAAAACGGATCATCGCCCTGCTTTTGTTGCGGTGTATTGGCGTCAATGTCCGACGAATTGGAAAAGATTCCGTAACCGTCCAGTTTAAACGTTAAAATTGCACGCGGGCAGAAATATGGTCTCGCCGATTGCTACACTCTGTTTACCATAGACAGAAAAGCAGACCCGGCGTGTCACTTATCCGCTTTGGACGGTCCCGTTTTATCGTTTCTTTAAAGCCTCGGCTGCAATCTGTTGCTGGCTGGAAGAGTGTCGTCACGGCGAACAGTTTTCCGGTTTTGATTATGCAAGAGTATTGAGTGAGTACGGCACGTTGAACGCCATTCTTTTGAAAACAGCCGAAACCGTCCGCATGAATGTGCAGGCGATCAGCCGTTTTTACGAACGTTTCTGCCGCCGCTGGGTATCCAATCCCGATACGGCCTCCATACGTGTCATCGGTTCGGTTCTCACCGTGCCGGTCCTGCTTTGCGCTGCGGTGCTTGGCTCCGGCGTAACGCCGGGCTTTACGGAATTTGCGATCCTGGCAGCAAGCTTTGCAGGCGTCGCCATGATCCTGTGTGCGCTGTCGCTTATGGGCGTCGCAGTGCCTTTACTGGCTGGCCTGAACTTCACTGCCTATGGCGCGGGTCTTGCGGTCATCGGCGCTTTTTCGCATGGCAATGCAGTTCTGTGGCTGATGGCGGCCGGTCTGCCGCTTGAAGTCTGGTTCGCGACCCGCAAACCGGTTGCAGCCGCCGCAAGTGCAGCATTTGCAGCCATGATTCTCGGCTACTTTGCGACGGCAAGCGGCGGCGCCATTTCCGGCGGCAGCTATGTTTCCGTCGCTGTTCTGGTGTTTTACGCGGCAAGCCTCGTTGCGCGTGGTTTTGCAAGCGCGTCCACCCCCAAGCAGATCAGGATCAGCGCGCCGCAGGTGGCCGTGGCTGCGGGTGACGTGCAGTTCACGCTCGATGCCGAGGGCGTGGTGTCGTCGGTCGATACGAATTCGGCAAAGCTTTTGGGCGTACAGCCCAAAATGCTGGAAGGGACGGCGCTGATCGACCGCGTTCATGTGGCCGACCGTGTGCAGTATCTTTCGCTTCTGGCCGATCTTCGCGCGGGCGCATCCTTGCGCAAGATCGATGCGCGTCTGCGCTCCATCGAAAATGGCGATACGATCTTCCGCACCTACCGTCTCGAAGGTGCCGTAAGCGCTCATGCCATCACGTTGATTGGCCGCTCGCTCGAAGGCGAACAGAAGCTTCTGAACGAGATTGCAACGCTGAAAGCGGAGCTGGAATCGGAGCGCATCGGCAAGGGCCGTCTGCTTGCAGCCGTCAGCCATGAGCTGCGCACGCCGCTCAATTCCATCATTGGCTTTTCCGACATGCTGTCGCATGAAATGGGTGGCAAGCTCGCCAATGAGAAGCAGCGCGAATATGCGGGTCTCATTCACCAGTCCGGCCATTATCTGCTGGAACTCGTGAATGCCGTTCTCGACAATTCACGTCTGGAAACCGGCAATTACAGCATCGATCCGCAGAACTTCGCTTTTCGCGAGGCGGCTGAAATGTGCACCGCCGTCATGCTGCCGCAGGCGGAAAAGAAAGGCGTCGCTTTCTGCCACCGCGTCGGCAACGGCATCGGCGAATTGGTGGCCGACCGCCGCGCCGTCCAGCAAATCCTGCTCAACCTCGCCGGAAATGCGGTGAAGTTTACGCAAAGCGGCGGCTGCGTCACCATCGATGCAACCCGGGTGATGACTGACGGTCGCCCGATGCTGGAAATCATCGTTTCGGATACGGGCATCGGCATCGAGCCGGAAGATATGCAGCGCATCGGCACGCCTTTCGTGCGCGCCGACAATAATTATACGCGCGCACAGGAGGGAAGCGGCCTCGGGCTTTCAGTGGTCAAGGGGCTGGTGGAACTGCATCAGGGGAGCATGCAACTGAAAAGTTGCCCCGGCGAAGGCACGATCGTCACGATCCGCCTTCCGGTGGCAGGCCCGCAATTTGTCATGGGAGAAGACGACAATCAGGAGCTTGGCCCAGAGCTCGGCCCAGAGCTTGGCACGGTGATCGACATGTACCGTCACCAGGGAGAAAGGCGTAATGACTGGCAGAACGACGAAGACAACAGCCAAATCCGGGAGCAGAAAAATGCGCAAACCCGTAAAACGGCGTAGTCTCGGCTCGCGGCTCCTCCATTTCTTCTTCACATCGGCTTCCGCGCTGGCGATTGCAGCGGGTGAATTCATCGTGCGCAACCCCGTCCTGACCGGCGGGGCAACTGCGTTTCTGGTGGTGATGAGTTTCGTTTCGGCCAATGCGCTCTGGTATCAGCCGGAGGCGCACAACGCCGTATTCTTCCGCACCAGGCCGGATTTCGTGTTCAAGCCGACGCCGCGCCCGGTCCTGCCGGGGACGGCGGCGGCGAAGGATAACGCCCCGAAACCGACCGAGACTGCCTCTGCAAACAATGACATGGCGCAGTCGCTGGAAGCTGCCAGCGCGTCGCCTGACCGCATGACGATGAGTGCATCGGTGGACGACATGCTGCCTGCGCTTGCGCCCAATGCCGATCTGGAAATCGCGCGCCTCCAGCAGCGGCTTTCGACGCTTGGAATTTACAAGGGGCCGGTGGATGGTTTTACCGGGCCGCAGACCCGAGAAGCGGTGGAACGCTGGCGCGCCCTGCAGCAGAAGCTCGGCGTGCAGGAAGCAAATATCCCTGCGCAATTGCAGGCCGATACGCAAAGCACTGCCCCCGGTCAGGACGAGGTGGCCAAAGCCATCGAGGTCGCGGTTCCGACGCCGCGGCCGCAGCCCGCTGCTTTGAAAACGGAAACGGATGCAAAGCCGAAGCCAGCCCTCGCATCCTATGAAAAACCGGCGCAAAAAAAGCAGGTGGCGGCAACGCCCGCCGTGCAATCGGCGAAAGTGAGTTCGCAGGATATTATCCGCGTGCAGGCCGGGTTGAAGGCATTCGGCAATGACACCGTGCCGGTGAACGGACAGCCGGGCAAGACGACACAGGAAGCCGTGCGCGAATTCCAGAAACTGTTCAGCATGCCGGTGACGGGCGAAATCGATGCAACGCTCATCGCCAAGATGCGCGAGATCGGCCTGATAAGCTGATGGGTTCCCGATGCGCCTGACATCCGACTTCTGGGTTTCGGCATTGATCCGCAAGGTGCAGGGCGAGGGAGGTTTTGCCTATCTCGCCCGTCGCGGTTCGCCGGAAGCGGGCGCTATCTTCATCAAGGTCAGTTCGCGCTTCGGCACCTGCGACCTCTATTCGCCTGCGCCCCAAACCTCCTATGAGGAGGATAATGACGGCGAGCGCATGTTCCTGCGTATTCTCCACGACGCCGATGAGATAACGGCAAGCGACCGCATGGCACGGGAAACCCGCTTCGATCCCGATCTTTGGCTGGTCGAACTGGAAGACGTTGCCGACGCATCGGCGTTCTTTTCCGTCTCGCAGGACGGCGAGGCAATATAGAGCGGGATTACTTCACTGACGTCTGACGCGACGGGTGATCGGAATTGGCGGCATCCGCGAGCGGGGTGTCGTCCTCGGCTTCGGCCATTTCGCGCAGTTTGCCGCGCAGCATGGCCGACATATCCTCGGCCTTCCAGCGCCGTACGAGCGCCATCGCCTTTTCGCGGTCGATGGAGCGATAGATATGGACGAACTCCCGAAGGTTGTCGCGGTTGGTGTCGATAGGACCCAGAATGGCCGTCATGACGAGATAGCATTCGGCAGGCGACAATCCGAGCGCCTTGAGTGCGATCGGCAGGTGCGAGTCCGGCCACTGTCCGATGATCGCATCGGACCGTTCAAAGGACAGGTCGAGCGCATCGGCCAGCGCATTGCGGAAAAACTGGCTGTCGATCAGAAGCGCGGTGTCGATGAGATGCTGCGAGCCGGTGGTCGCGCCCGCCTCGTAGAAAGGCTGCTGCAGCGCACGCGCCAGCCGTTCGGAACTTCCGTCCTTCATCAGCGGTGTGCTGGCTGCAGAAAGATCAGGAATATCGGGCCTTTCGAGCGGCTCTGCCTCGATATTGGCAAGGTTTTCCTGAAGCGCCAGCGTGCGGTCGATGACCGGATCGGCGAAACTGCGCAGAACACCTTGCAGAAGAACGTCACCGGACTGGCGCCGCGCAATGGCGCGCGCATGGGCAAGACCGCTCCTGCCGATGATTTCGATGAGGTCGGAAGGACGCAGAAGGGGAGAGCGCAGCAGGATGGGTGCGGAGATTTCGACGGGCTCGTCAGCCAGCGCCAGAATGAGACGACGCGGCGCGTCCTCCAATTGTGCCAGCGCATTGGCTGCATGACGCTTGCCGCGGGTGGAAGCGCATTGCAGAAGCGGCATGGCAAGATCTTCGAGCTGCTGCATGTCCTGTCGTCCGGGGCGCGTGATACCCGCGAACGCCGAAATTGCGGCGGCCAGAAGGTCGTCCGCCTTGGCTCTCCCCGCTTTTGAATTCGATGGGCTCCGGTGGCCTGAAATATCCTCCAGGGCGCGGAACTGATCATTTGTCACGCAGAATACTCCGGTGGGCACACAACTCACCCGCCCCAATTGCAGATCACGCATCCGGCGGCAGCCGGTTGATGCGCAAATGCACCCCGCATGGGTCGGTATCCCGGATAGTAGCGTTGAAGCCTTAGCAACTCATTAACCGTGCCATAAAGAAACAGCATCGGCTTCGGTTTTCAGAGCCCTTCGAAGGGCGCGCATTGTGCGTCGTTGAAAAAACGCCGCACTTCCGTGTTCCATGTTGCATCGGGCACGAAAACCCGCAGCACGGCGGCACCTTCGCCGATATTCTGCTCGATCAGGATCGAACGCGCATCGGCCCGCGAACCGTCCGAGCGCAGGCTGGCCATGCCGATGGGATCGGCCAGGATCAGATCGAGCTTGCGTTCGTTGGAAACGCTGTCGTTCAAACTATAGAGATTGTCCCCGTTGGGCGCATAGATCGAGAGCGACCAATAAGGCACATTGGCCCCGGTGGTGAAGTGCACAGGTCCGTCGGCAAGATCAAAGCGACAGGTGGCTTGCTGCACAAGCGGGTCACTGTCGCTGACCGGGCCGGACTTTTCATCCAGCTTGTGGAAACGGTATGGCTCGCTTCCGGCTTCAATCCGCGACCATGCGTTCTGGTCTGAGTAGAAGGGAACGAGGAAGAGAACCGCGATATGAACAATCGCAGCGCCCACGATGCCGAGGAGAACGAGGCGGAAAATTCTAGCCACGGCATGCCCCCGGATTTGCCCCGGCAACCCGCTCAATATTCGGCATCACCAGATCGGAAAGACCGGAAGACGATGCGGCAGGCGTGTCGTAAAGAGTCATGACGAGGACGAAATCGCCACTCCCTTCTACAGGGAGCCAGTTGCCCGGCGCTGCATCGGGGCCGATGGTGATCGTGACGCTGCCGCCATCGTCGTAGAGCACCTCGCGGGAATGCAGTGCTTCCTGCAATCCCTCGCGCGGTTTGATTGGCTCCAGATCAGGCGTGGCGGGATAGACGGTCCAGAAGCGGGCAGGCGGCGTCATGCCGCTCAGGCGGTAAGTGCAGCCGCGCCGGAGCGTTCGCCCGCTATTGTCGCTGCGCGCATAAAAGGGCAGCCCCTCAGCGGTTCCGAGCGCCAGATAGGCTTTGCGGGCCGCACGGGCCTTGGAATAGGGGTCGGCAGCGGGCGTGCCTGCCGCCGGATAGGCGCTCCAGGCTCCGACGCGGAGTTCACCGAAACCCTCAAAGCGGTCGAGAACCTTGTCGACGCTCCAGATGCCGCCGCCCAGCGCCAGCACAAGCACAATCGCCGTGTTGAATATCGTTTTGAACATCGCCCCTCAGAGTACCGATATTTTCGTGCGTTCGGCGATCTTAGGCAGCGGCGGGGCCGCAAGGAAGCGGTCGTGTAGCTCCTTGATTACTTTTGTCGATAGAGGAGACAGTACACGCGGCGGCGCGGCCACGGTTGCTTCCGGCTTGGCATTTGCCACTTGCGGCTCGCTCTTCTTGGGCGGAGCCGGGAACGGTGGCGTCACGCCCGGTATGGGCTTCAGCTCGATGTTCTGATGCGCATAGGCCATCATGCGCTGCCAGGCCATGGCTGGCAGGATGCCGCCGGTCAGGTCTTTCATCGGGGTGAAATTATCATTGCCGAACCAGACTGCTGCCGTGAAATTGCCGGTAAAACCGACGAACCATGCATCGCGATAGTTTTGCGTTGTGCCGGTCTTGCCGCCCACCCGCGTCATCGGCAATGCTGCGCGGCGTCCGGTGCCGCGTTCGGGCACCTGCACCAGCATGGAATTCATTTCGAGTGCGGCTTTCTCCGACAGTGCCCTGTGCGGCTTCGGTGCATCGCGGCCGAAATCCCACAATACCTTGCCTTCCGACGAAACGATCTGCGTAAACGCGTGCCGGTTGCCGGCCATGCCTGCATTCGGAAACACGTTGAAGCCGGTGGCCTGATCCATCACCGTCATTTCCGATGTGCCGAGCACCATGGTCTTGTGCGACGAGATCGGCGATTCCACGCCCATCGCCTTGGTCAGCGCAACGATGGGGGCCGTGGTCAGATAATCGCGCGCCAGCCGGACCGGCACGCTGTTCAACGAGCGGACAAGCGCCGTCGTCAGGTCCACGCGACCGGCAAAGCTGCGGCCATAATTGCGCGGCGACCAGTTGCCCCAGCTGATCGGAGCATCCGAGACGATGGTGCTGGGCGTCAGACCTTTTTCCATCGCCGCCGCATAGACATAGGGCTTGAAGGAAGAACCGGCCTGCCGCAATGCCTTGGTGGCGCGGTTGAACTGGCTTTCGCCATAATCCCGCCCGCCCACCAGTGCGCGGACGGACCCGTCATTGGCGAGCACCACAGTCGCCGCTTCTGCAACATTATAGTCCTTGCCGAACTGGCGCAGATGATATTCGAGCGATTCCTCTGCCGCCTTCTGCAAGTTGCGGTCGAGCGTGGTGCGCACGATCAATGTGTGCTGCGGAATATTGGCGGCGACCTTCTTTACCTCTTCGAAGGCCCAGTCGAGGAAGTAATCCGGGCTCTCATTCTTGGCGCGGTCGATGACGCTGGCCGGATGACGGCGCGCGGCGGCAACCTGTCCCTCGCTCAGGAAACCGCTTTCAACCATGTTGGAAAGCACGACATTGGCGCGCGCACGCGCTGCGGGCAGATTGACATGCGGCGCGAACTTGGCAGGCGCCTTGAACAGACCTGCCAGCATCGCAGCTTCGGCGAGCGAGACATCCTTCACGCTTTTGCCGAAATAGAACTCGGAAGCGGCTGCGATACCGAAGGTTCCGCCGCCCATATAGGCGCGGTCGAGATAAAGCTGCAGGATTTCCTTCTTGCTCAGATTGCTTTCCAGCCAGAGCGCAAGGAAGGCTTCCTTGATCTTACGCTCGATGGTGCGCTCGTTGGACAGGAAAAGGTTCTTGGCAAGCTGCTGCGTGATGGTTGAGCCGCCCTGAACGACGCCATTGGCGCGCATGTTCTGGCTGAGCGCACGGGTCAGGCCCCAGAGATCGATGCCGTAATGGTCGAAAAAGCGCCGGTCTTCGGTGCCGAGCACAGCCTTGATGACGTGATCCGGTAATTCATCGATAGGCACGGCCTGACGATGCAGAATGCCGCGCTGGCCGATTTCGTTGCCGTAGCGGTCGAGGAAGGTGACCGCATAATCGTCCTGCGCGCGCCAGTCCTTTTTCGTTTCCTCGAATGCGGGCAGGGCCAGAACCAGCATCAAAACGGCACCGCCGACGCCGAGCGTGAACCCTTCGTCAAGGACTTCGACCACGAAACGCCGGAAACCGCGTACGCGAAAACGGCGTGAGAAAATGGTGATGTTTTCCCACCATTCACCGAGATTGTAGCGCAGGCTGTAGAGAGTGGAGTCAATCCATGCGTCGAGTCCGATCAGGCGCGAAACCCTGAAGGGCTTGCGCTTCTCGCTTCCGGAATCTTTTTCTGCCGTTTTACGCATAAACACTGACTTCGGCATGGTTGGTTTCGGAGATAGGCGGAACTTTCCTATCCATAATAGCAGATTAATAAGCCACACCTCATGTGAAATGGTTAAAACACAAGCAGCTTTTTGGCTGCAGGAAAAAAGTCAATTAATAGGAAAATAATCCTTGACTGCGTAACGGTGCTTTGCTAGGTTCTATGTACAGTCGAAAAATTGTGACTGTCGCTGGTTACGCTATATACCCCCAGCTGATACCGGTGTGCATAACCCTGAAAAGCTATAGCGGCTTTTCAGGGTTATGTCGTTTAAGGCAGTTGTGAAAATTGTGAACACACACCCTGAAATTGTGGAAAAGATGTCGCGCGGAGAAGCGCGCATTCGTTTGGCGCATCAGTTGCAGACAGCACATGGCATTGATCCGGCTGATATTGCGGATTTGCTGTCTGTTTCGGTAAGCCAATATCTCAACCGTTTGAACCGCCTGAACCTGGCTTGTTCATTTGCAGCATCTGATTCGGATCAGCGGGCACGCGACGCCATTCTGGAACGTCTGCAGGCCGAGCTGAAACGGTTGCTTGAAGGCGAAGACCTGCCGGACAAGAGCAAGTCGGAAGCGCTGATGGCGCTTGCCCGTGCGGTAAAATCCGTCAGCGAGTTGACGGCTGAGGAGAAGGCGCCCAGCCAGCCGCCTGCTGGCCGCGCGGTCGCTTCGTTGAGCGAAACGCGCAAGGCGCTGATGCGTATAAGCAGGAGGATAAACGAACTTGCAGAAAGTCGGGCGCGGGAGATTCTGGACGGCAGGCCTGACGCCGCAGCAAGTGGAAGCAGCAGAGGCGGAGTGGCTTTTTCAGGCGCGTGATGCGCAATTGCCGCCTTATGGTGACTGGCGCACCTGGCTCATCATGGGTGGACGTGGTTCCGGCAAGACGCGGGCAGGCGCAGAATGGGCTTCCGGCATGGCGCTGGGGCTGCCGCCTTTTGCAAAGGCGGCATACGGGCATATTGCACTGGTCGGTGAAACCTTCAGCGATGCGCGCGAAGTTATGGTGGATGGACCGTCCGGCATACTGGCAGTGTCGCGGCTGGCGCGCCCCCGCTATGAAGCGACCCGGCGCAGGCTTTTATGGGAGAACGGCGCGGTGGCGTCGCTTTATTCGTCCGAAGATCCCGACAGCCTGCGCGGTCCGCAATTCGATGCCGCATGGTGCGATGAGCTTGCGAAATGGAAAAACCCGCAGGAAACCTGGGATATGCTGCAATTCGGCCTGCGTCTGGGAACCTTTCCAAGGCAGGTCGTGACCACGACGCCGCGCGCGGTTCCGCTTTTGAAAGCCTTGGTTGGCGATGCCTCGGTTTCGATGACGCATATGCGGACGGACGAAAACGCGGCCAATCTGGCGGCAGGTTTCATGCAGACGATCAACCATCGCTATGCCGGGACGCGTCTGGGACGGCAGGAACTCGACGGCGAACTGATCGAGGAACGCGCTGGTGCCCTTTGGTCGCGCGACCTTATCGAGCGCTGTTTCGAGGCCGCAACGCCTGAACTGGTCCGCATCGTCGTGGCCATCGACCCGCCTGCCTCCTCGGGCAAGGTGTCGGATGCCTGCGGTATTGTCGTTGCCGGTCTCGACGAGGAGGGAAATGGCCACGTGCTGGCGGATGCCAGCATGAACGCGGCAAAGCCGCATCAATGGGCGCGAAAGGCCATTGCGCTTTTCCATGCGCATCAGGCCGATGCGATTGTCGCGGAGGTCAACCAGGGCGGCGAGATGGTGGCGGCGGTGCTGGCTGCGGAGGATGCGAGCGTGCCGGTTCTCAAGCGCCATGCGTCCAGAGGCAAATGGCTGCGGGCAGAGCCGGTGGCCGCACTTTATGAACAGGGGCGCATTCGCCATGCCGGACGGTTCCCGGCGCTGGAGGACGAAATGTGCGATTTTGCGCCGGGCGGTCTTTCCAGCGGGCGGTCGCCGGACCGGCTCGACGCGCTTGTCTGGGCGCTGGGCGAACTGATGCTCGGCACCGAACGCAAACCGCGTATACGCCGGTTTGGCTGAACGACTCTAAACAATTGGAGAAGCCATAGAATGGCATGGAACTGGGTCCGAAAATGGCCGGGGCGACGAAACACGCCGGTATCTGCCATAAAGTCTGACGCTCCACGTCAGACCAAAATGGCGAACGGCTTTGTCGCGCTGCATATGGATCATGGCGCATCGTGGATCGCGCGGGATTATACATCGCTGGCGCGTGAAGGCTTCATGCGCAATCCGGTCGCCCATCGCTGCGTGCGCATGATTGCGGAAGCCGCGAGCAGCGTGCCGTGGCTGCTGTATGAAGGTGCAACCGAACATGAAACGCATCCGCTGCTCGATCTGTTTACCCGCCCTCAGTGCGGGCTGGACGGGGCCACGTTCTTCGAGCGGCTTTACGGGCACCTGCTGATTTCCGGCAACGCCTATGTCGAACGCGTTGACCTGCCGAGCGGCCGCATGGAACTGCATCTCCTGCGCCCGGAGCGGGTTAGCGTCGAGACCGACACTGAAGGCTGGCCGCAAGCGCTGGTCTATCGTTCAGGAAATGCGGGCAGACGCCTTTCGCTCGGAAGCGACGGGGCTGCTGCCTTGCAACTCAAGCTGTTTCATCCGCTGGATGACCATTACGGGTTTCCGCCGCTGGAAGCGGCTCTCATGGCGCTTGATCTTCACAATGCGGCAGGCGCCTGGAACAAGGCTTTGCTCGACAATTCGGCCCGGCCTTCCGGCGCGCTGGTCTATGCGCCGAAGGATGGCGGCAATCTGACGGAAGAACAGTTCGAACGCCTCAAGGAAGAACTGGAGGAGGGCTATACCGGCGCTTCCGGCGCGGGGCGTCCACTGCTTCTGGAAGGCGGTCTGGACTGGAAGGCCATGGGCTACAGCCCGCAGGACATGGATTTCATCGAGGCCAAAAATAGTGCTGCCCGCGACATTGCATTGGCATTCGGTGTGCCGCCGATGCTGCTCGGCATTCCCGGCGACAATACTTTTGCCAATTATGCAGAGGCCAACCGCGCCTTTTACCGGCTGACGGTGCTGCCGCTGATAGGCCGCGCCGCCAAGGCGTTCAGTGGCTGGCTCGGCCCGCATTTCGGCGACGGGTTGCGGCTCGATCATGACATCGACCGCATAGAAGGCCTGTCGTCCGAGCGGGAATCGCTGTGGCGGCGCATTTCCGAGGCATCGTTCCTCACCGACGAAGAAAAACGCGATGCGGTCGGTTATCAGCCGCACGCGGGAAGGAGGCCATCATGACCAACCTCAACGATGCAGTATTTGCTTCGGAAGCGGCCTGGATATGGTTCGCCAAGATGGCGGGCGCGGTGGCGGGTTCCGCCGTGTCGCTCGCCTATATGCTGCCGCATGGAAAACGCGAGGCGGCGATCCGTTTCGCGGTCGGCATCATCTGCGGCATGGTTTTCGGCGGCGCGGCAGGCGTCAAGATTTCCGAAACCCTGGCTCTCGGCGGATTGCTTGGCCGGGCGGAACTGATGCTGATGGGATCAGCTGCGGCAAGCCTTGCCGCCTGGTCGGCACTCGGCATCTTCAAGCGGTTCTCCGAACGGCTGAAGCACGCGCCCGTCCCCGGAATTCTCCCCGAGGAAAGGGAGCACAATGGCGATGCATGATATGCGGCTGGAAACGAAACAGGCTGCTCTCTCCATCCAGGATGTGGAGCTGGACGGAAGCTTTTCCGGCTATGCAAGCGTCTTCGGCCTGCCGGATCTCGGTAATGATGTGATCGAACGGGGCGCTTTCGCCCGCTCGCTTGCCAGGGGCGGCGTGTCGGGCGTGCGCATGCTCTGGCAGCATGATGCGGCTGAGCCTATCGGCGTGTGGACCGCGATCCGCGAGGATGCGCGGGGGCTCTATGTCGAGGGCAGGCTGGCCAAGGGCGTTGCGCGGGCGCGCGATGCGTTGGAGTTGATGCGCGGCGGCGGGCTGGACGGATTGTCCATCGGCTTTCGCACAGTCAAGGCGCGCAAGGATGCGCGAACCGGCCTGCGCCATATTATCGAAGCCGATCTGTGGGAAATCTCGGTCGTCACCTTTCCGATGCTGCCGCAGGCGCGTGTCAGCAGCGTCAAGGCGACACTGCCGACGATCCGTGAATTCGAACGCTGGCTCACGCGGGATGCGGGGCTGAGCCGGACTGCGGCGAAAACCGTCATAGCCAAGGGCTTTGCAGCCCTTGCCGACGGGAGACAGGGGCGGGACGCTCGCCTGTCGTCTGAGGATAAAGGCCTCGCGCAACGTATGCGTGAGGCTGCTCGAGCATGTCTCCCGAAAGTGGAAGCCGGTTTCGGGACAAAGACATGCGTAAAAACAAATAGATAGAGCATTTCCAATGATTCAATCAAAACGGGAAATGCTCTAGAATGATCTGAAACAACGAAAATCACAGGACCTAAATGGAAGAAAACCAGACCGTCCCGCTCGAAACCAAGAGCGTGGAAACGAAGGCGCTTGGCCATAATGATGGCGATGTATCCGAGGCTTTCGATGAGTTCATGACGGCTTTTTCGGCATTCCGCGAGGCCAATGACGAACGGCTGAAGAAGGTCGAAAAGGGTATCGATGCCGATGTGCTTTTGCGCGACAAGGTTGATCGCATCAATCGTACGCTTGACGAGCAGAAGGCGGCGCTCGACCAGTATGTGCTCAAGCAGGCGCGTCCGCCGCTGGGTGGCGTCGCACCGCTTGGCAATATCGAGCACAAGCAGGCGTTTGACGGCTATGTCCGCCGTGGCGATGAGCAGACTCTGCGTGGGCTTGAGCAGAAGGCGCATTCCTATGCCTCCGGCCCGGATGGCGGCTATCTGGTTCCGGCCGAGTTGGAAACCGAAATCGGACGCAGGCTTGCCATTCTGTCCCCAATCCGCGGTATTTCCAGCGTGCGGCAGGTTTCAGGCGCTGTTCTGAAAAAGCCGTTCTCGGTCAGCGGTCCGGCCACGGGCTGGGTTGGTGAAACCGATGCACGCCCGCAGACTGCATCGGCAAAACTGGCCGAATTGCAGTTCCCGACCATGGAAATCTACGCCATGCCGGCGGCGACCTCGTCGCTTCTCGACGACGCGGCAATCAATGTCGAACAGTGGATTGCCGAGGAAGTCGAAGCAGCCTTCGCGGAACAGGAGGGCGCTGCCTTCGTCAATGGCGATGGCATCAACAAGCCGCGCGGTTTCCTTGACTATGAGAGCGTGGCGGATAATGCTTGGGCATGGGGCAAGATCGGTCATATTGCAACCGGCGTTGCCGGTGCGCTGCCGGAAGCAGATCCTTCGGACAAGCTGATCGAGCTCATCTATGGTCTGAGGGCCGGTTATCGCCAGAATGCCAATTTCGTCATGAACCGCAAGACGCAGAGCGTGTTGCGCAAGCTCAAGGACAAGGACGGCAATTATCTCTGGCAGCCGCCATCTGCCGTTGGTGAAAAGGCTTCTCTGATGGGCTTCGGTCTGGTCGAGGCCGAGCATATGCCGGACATCGCAGCCGATAGCCCGGCCATCGCCTTCGGTGATTTCGGGCGCGGCTATCTGGTGGTGGATCGCATTGGTGTGCGTGTGCTGCGCGATCCTTATTCGGCCAAGCCCTATGTGCTCTTCTATACAACCAAGCGCGTCGGCGGCGGAGTGCAGGATTTCGAGGCAATCAAATTGCTGAAATTTTCCGCCTGACGGAACTGGCAGCTTGAAGCTGTCAGTTTTTGCAGTGGATTACCGGCCTATCCTGCCGGTTTTGGCAGGTAGTTTCCAGTTTCAAAGCGGGTGAATCTGCACCCGGAGTTCGTGTTTAACTGTCTGATTTGAAAGTTATCATTTAGGGGACGATCCATGACAATGTTTCTTGTCACGCCACCGGCGCTGGAGCCGGTGACGATAGCCGATGTGCGCGCATTTTTACGAATTTCCACTGAAAGCGAGGACGATGTTCTGCATCGTCTGATCGCGACCGCCCGCGAAATCATCGAAGCCGAAACCGGCCTGTCGCTGATCGACCAGACCTGGCGCCTGCGCGTCGATCGCTGGCCGCGCTCGGGTCGCCTGGCTTTGTTCAAATATCCGGTCAAGGCGGTGACGTCCGTCGTGGCATACAGGGTGGACGGAACCGCAATCTGCTTTTCACCGGAAGAATTTGTCCTGCATCACAACCGCAGGCCGCAGCGCCTTTATATGGCGCAATATCCGGACGCAGCGCAATTCATCGGCCTTGAAGTCGATTTCCTGGCCGGTTTCGGAGAAAGCGGCGTCGAGGTTCCGGACGCTCTCAAACATGCGATCCTGACGCTCGTGGCACATCTTTATGAGTCACGTGCCGGTGTCGATGCGGATGCCGCCCAACGCTCCTTCCCGCCGGTCATCAACCAGATGATCGACAGCTGGAAGAGGGTGTCCCTATGAATAACGTGCTTTTTATCGATCCGGGCCAGCTCACATCCGAGCTGGTGCTGGAGGCGATGCAGCCGGTGGCGGACGGCATGGGCGGTTACGACGAGAGCTGGTCCGAGGTCGGTATGGTCTGGGGACGGATCGAGCCGCTTTCCACATCGCAGAAGGATTTCGGCACACGCCCGCACCCGGAAGTGACGCATCGCATCCTGCTGCGGTATCGGCCTGATCTCTCCACCGCCATGCGGCTGCGCAAGGCGGGGCGGGTCTTTTCGCTGCGTTCCATCCACGATCCCGATGAAAGCGAACGCTATCTCGTCTGTCTCGCGAGCGAACAGGGACGATGAATATTTCAATGCAACTTACATTCGATGGTCTTGTCCGGGCGCTGCGCTGGAAAGCGTTGTCGGTCCGGGAAACCATCGCTGTTCAACAGGCGCCGGGATTGGATGATACCGGCATTCGCACAACTCAGGATGCAGGCGGGGGCAAGCATGAAAAATGGCGCGGCAGCATTGCAGAAGGCACTGTTTGAGGCTCTGAAGAAGGATGGCGAACTCATTGAATCGATTGGCGGAGAACGTATCTACGACCATGTTCCGCCCAAAACGCCTTTTCCCTATGTGACGCTTGGCGAGACCGCCAGCCGTGACTGGGATACGTCGACGGAAAAGGGTGGCGAGCATTTTCTCAATATCCAGATATGGGCCAGGGAAAGCGGGCGCAAGCGCGTGCTGGACATTGCGGCCAGGATCGCAACGGCGCTCGACGAAAAGCCGGTGGAGGTCAGCGGCCACCGCCTTGTGAACCTGATGCTGACCGAAGTGCTGGCCCGCAATACCGACGGGCAGGGCAGCTATCTCGGCACCATGCGCTATCGCGCCGTGACCGAACCGGTCAGTTAAAACAAGGGAAGTCAGAATGGCAGCACAGAGAGGCAAGGACATCTTGCTCAAGACGGCGCGTGACGACGGCATGTTTGAAACCTGCGCGGGCTTGCGCACCAAGCGTATCGCGTTCAACGCCGAAACCGTGGATGTGACGGATGCCGACGCCGCCGGTCGCTGGCGGCAATTGCTCGCGGGCAGCGGGGTGCAGCGCGCATCCGTCAGCGGCTCGGGCATCTTCAAGGATGCCGCGTCCGATGCGCTGATCCGCCGGATATTCTTCGAGGGCGAAATCCGCGACTGGCAGATCGTCCTGCCGGATTTCGGCACGATCAGCGGGCCGTTCCAGATAACGGCGCTGGAATATGGTGGCAATCACGATGCGGAAGTGACGTTCGAGATCGCGCTGGAATCCGCGAGCTTCATCACCTTTGGTGAAGCGCTGTGATGGTCAACCGCCATCGCGGCGAGGTCGCCGCACGGCTCGATGATCGCGACTGGACGCTCTGCCTGACGCTCGGCGCGTTGGCGGAACTGGAAGCGGCGTTCGAGGTCGATAATCTTTCTGACCTGACGGCTTGCTTTTCAACGGGGCGGCTGTCGGCGCGCGACATGCAGCGCATTCTCTGCGCCGGGCTTCGCGGCGGCGGCCATACGGTCAGCGTGGACGACGTTGCCGATATGCGCGTGGAGGGCGGGGCGGCTGGCTTTGCCCGCATCGTCGCATCGCTGCTGACGGTTACGTTCGGATCGCCTGAAAAGGATTCCGCGCCAAACCCTTGAATACCGCAGTTGAATCGAAATCTCCACTGTCGCCTTTCCCCTGGGATGAGGCGATGCGGGCAGGGTTCGGTCTGCTGCGGCTTTCCCCACAGGCATTCTGGTCGATGACGCCGCGTGAACTGAACGCCGCACTCGGCCCCGCCGCGCCGGTTTTCGACGCGCCCTCGCGCCAGTCATTCGAAACGCTGATGCGCGCCTTTCCAGACAGGTGAATGATGACAGATGAAACCGTTACCGTATCCGTAGACGCGGATACGAGCGCCTTCGACCGCGCTTTGACCGATCTCGAAAAGCGCTCGTCGAGCTTTGGCAACAGCCTGAGCTCGGCTTTGAAGGGCGCGATCACATCCGGCAAGGGGCTGGAGGACGTGCTGCGCGGCCTTGCAGGCAGCCTAGCCGGGACCGCGCTTTCAGCGGGCATGCAGCCCCTGCAAAGCCTCACTTCGTCAATGATGGGTGGGCTTTTCAGCGGCATTCGCGGCATCATGCCCTTTGCCAAGGGCGGGGTGGTGTCAAGCCCGACCTATTTCGGCATGGGCAACGGCTCGCTTGGCCTGACGGGCGAGGCGGGTGCCGAAGCCATCCTGCCGCTGGCGCGTGGCGCGGATGGTCGCTTAGGTGTTGCGACGGGCGGCGGCGGCAAGCCGGTGCAGGTCGTATTCAACATGACGTCGCCGGATGCCTCGTCCTTCCGCAAGTCGGAAGCGCAGCTTTCCACGATGCTGGCAGGCGCGGTGCGGCGCGGCGCACGGAGGCTTTGAACATGATCCCGAAAAGTGGGAACCGGTTTTCAGGATCGTGCGTGAGGAAACGAGACCATGATTGAAGCCTTTCACGATGTGCGCTTTCCGCTCGGCGTATCCTTCGGGGCGACGGGCGGGCCGGAATGGCGCAATGAGATCGTCACGCTCACCTCCGGCATGGAAAAGCGCAATGCAAGATGGGCGCATTCGCGTCGGCATTTTGATGCCGGAACGGGTCTGCGCTCGCTGGATGATCTGAGGCAGGTGCTGGCCTTTTTTGAAGCGCGGCGCGGCTCGCTTCATGTATTCCGCTTTCGCGATCCGTTCGATTTTTCGTCTGCTGCGGGCAGCGCGCCGCCCAGGGCGACCGATCAGCGGATTGGGGTTGGCGACGGGGCGAAGGCGGGCTTTCAGCTCGTCAAACACTATGAGAGCTATGACCGCCCGATCACGCATCCCGTTGTCGGTTCCGTGCTGGTCGCGGCCAATGGCGCGGCCATGCCGGAAGGCGAAGCCTTCACGGTCGATCACACCGCTGGAACGGTGACATTTTCACCGGATTATGTGCCAGCGCCCGGTGTGAATATCACCGCCGGATTCCTGTTCGATGTGCCGGTGCGTTTTGACACGGATCGCCTGACGGCAAGCATCGCCTCGTTTCAGGCGGGCGAAATTCCGTCGATCCCGATCATAGAGGTGAAGATATGATCCCGGTTCCGCCGGAACTTGAATCACATTTGCAGGGCGAGGTGACAAGCCATTGCTTTGCCTGGCTTATCAGACGAAGCGACGGCATTGTTCTGGGCTTTACCGATCATGATCGCACATTGCAGGTCAGCGGAATTGCCTGCGAACCTCTGACTGGTCTCAACAGCAGCGAAGCCTCGACAGCGCTCGGCCTATCGGTGGCAGGCGGCGAGGTTGAGGGCGTTCTGTCATCCGCGAAGATCAGCGATATGGATATCGAGCAGGGGCGTTATGATGGCGCCTCCATCGAAGCCTATCTGGTGAATTGGTCTGCACCGGCACAGCATATGCTCTTACGTCGCTGGACGGCTGGTAAGATCAGCCGATCCGGCAGCCGGTTCGTGATGGAACTGAAAGGGGCTGCTGCCGCGTTCGACGCGGTGCGCGGACGCCGCGTGCTGCGCCATTGCGACGCAGATTTGGGCGACAGCCGTTGCCGCGTCGATGTCAACGATCCGCGTTACTTTGCGGAAAGCACGGTGCAGGCTTCGGATGGTCCAAGCCTGACTGCGACAGGTCTGGACGGCTTTGCTTCCGGCTGGTTTTCAGGCGGAATGCTCAACTGGACCGGCGGCGCGAATGCCGGTCAGATCGTGCGTGTGACGGTTCATTCCGGACAGGTTTTGCAACTTGCCGAACCGCCGGTGCTGCCTGTCGCGCAAGGCGATGCCTTTCGCATCATTGCCGGGTGCGACAAGAGCTTTGCGACCTGCAAGGCGAAGTTCGCGAACCATCTCAATTTTCGCGGTTTCCCCCATCTTCCGGGCAATGATGCGGCCTATGCCTATGTCAATGGCGGCGGTGAATATGACGGGAGCGCGCTTGTTCCATGACGATGGCTGACGAGGTTCTGTCCGAGGCGGAGCGGTGGATCGGCACACCCTATCGTCATGGCGCTTCCAGAAGGGGCGTCAGTTGCGATTGCCTCGGTCTGGTGCGGGGTGTCTGGCGCTCG
Source organism: Brucella oryzae (assembly GCF_041929965.1). Lineage (NCBI taxonomy): Bacteria > Pseudomonadati > Pseudomonadota > Alphaproteobacteria > Hyphomicrobiales > Brucellaceae > Brucella > Brucella oryzae. The sequence goes on from NZ_JBHEEO010000019.1 coordinate 44,512, forward strand.
CTTTACGGCTGCGAGCCGGAAGCGCCCGCCGTCTATGCGCCCGACTGGGCCGAGGTTTCGACCGGCGATCCCATGCTGGAAGCGGCATCCCGCCACATGATCCGGCGGGGTTCCGAGCCAAAGCCCGGCGACCTTGTCGTGTTTCGCTGGCGGGCAGGCGTTGCAGCCAAGCATCTGGGCATCATGGCGCATGATAACCGTTTCATCCACGCTTATCAGGGGCATAGCGTGATGGCTTCAGCGCTGGTGCCGCAATGGCGCAATCGCATTGCTGGAATTTTCATCTTTCCCGAACGGAAAATCTGAAACATGGCCACAATTGTTTTGCAGGCGGTGGGTGCTGCGGTCGGCGGCATTTTCGGGCCTGTCGGTGCCGCTATCGGCGCCGGTCTTGGCGCGATGGGCGGCTATGCCATCGACAATGCGCTCATCAATTCCACACGCCACGTCGAGGGTGCGCGCCTCAACGGCGGGCGTGTCGCCACGGCGGAGGAAGGGGCGGCGCTGCCCTTTGTCTATGGCACGGTGCGGGTTTCCGGCACACTTATCTGGGCGACCCGCTTCGAGGAGCACAAGACCACGGAACGTCAGGGCGGCAAGGGCGGGCCGAAAGTCACCAGCTACAGCTATTTCGGCAATGCCGCCTATGCCGTTGCGGAAGGCGCGATTGCCGGTATCCGCCGCATGTGGGCCGATGGGCAGGAACTTGATCTCACAGAAATTGAAATGCGTATCTATCGCGGCACGGAGACACAGGCTCCCGATCCGCTGATCGAGGCGAAACAGGGAGCGGGCAACGCGCCTGCCTATCGCGGCACGGCCTATGTGGTGTTCGAGCGCATTCCGCTCGACCGGTTCGGCAATCGTCTGCCGCAGTTCCAGTTCGAGGTGATGCGGCCTGTCGGAAAGGTAGCGCAATCCGTCCGGGCGGTGGCTCTTATTCCCGGCTCGACGGAATTCGGACTGTCGCCCGATCCGGTGAGCGATGAACCGCTTGCCGGTCAGAAGCGCTGGATCAACCGCAATATCTTGCGCGCCCGCAGCGACTGGGCGGCTTCGATGGACGAGTTGCAGGCGCTTTGTCCGAGCTTGCGCCATGTCGCGATTGTGCTGCCATGGTTCGGCGATGATCTGCGCGCCGGTTCCTGCCGGATCAGGCCCGGCGTCACCGCGCTTTCAGCGCGCAAGCCGAGCCATATCTGGAAAGTAGAAAATGTGACGCGGGCGACAGCCCATCTCATTTCCACAAGCGGCGAGGGCGCTGCCTATGGTGGAACGCCATCCGATCAGACGGTGATTGCCGCCATTCGCGATGCGAAGGCGCGTGGGCTGAAGGTAACTTTATACCCTTTCATCATGATGGATGTGCCGGAAGGCAATCAACTGCCGTCGCCCTATGGCGGCATTGGCCAACCTGCTTATCCATGGCGCGGGCGCATCACCTGTCACCCTGCGGTCGGCGTCGACGGATCGCCTGACAGGACGCCTGCCGCGGGCGAAGAGGTGCGGGCCTTTGTCGATGGGCAATGGGGCTATCGCCGCTTCCTCAACCATTGCGCCGATCTGGCCCGGCAGGCCGGTGGCGTGGACGCTTTCCTGCTCGGATCGGAACTGCGTGGCTTGACCGCCATCCGCGATGGACAGGAGAGTTTTCCCTTCGTCACCCATCTTTGCACGCTTGCCGCCGACATGCGGGCAAAGCTCGGCACGGCTTGCAGGATCACCTATGGCGCGGACTGGTCGGAATATTTCGGCTATCAGGCGCAGGATGGCAGCGGCGACCTCTTCTTCAATCTCGACCCGCTCTGGGCGCACCCGGCCATCGATGCCATCGGGATCGACAATTATATGCCGCTTGCCGACTGGCGTGACAGCGATCTCGACAATGGCAACCCGGACGGGTTCGCGACGGCCTATGATCCGGGTGGCCTTGCAGGTCAGGTGGCATCCGGCGAGGGCCATGACTGGTATTATGCAAATGCCGATGACCGAGAGGCCCGCAGGCGTTCGCCCATTACGGACGGTTTGGCGGGCAAGCCATGGGTCTATCGCTACAAGGATTTGCATGGCTGGTGGAGCAACCGGCATTATAACCGCGTCGCGGGGGCCGAAGCCGCGCAGCCGACGGCGTGGATACCGCATTCCAAGCCGTTCTGGTTTACCGAGCTTGGCTGTCCCGCCGTCGACAAGGGGCCGAACCAGCCGAATGTTTTCCCCGATCCGAAATCATCGGAAAACGCGACGCCGTATTTTTCAAACGGATCACGCGCGGATATCGGCATGGACCGATTTTTGCGCGCGCATTACCGCCACTGGCAGGACAACAATCCCGTTTCCCCGCTCTATGGCGGGCCGATGCTGGATATGGACCGCATCTATCTGTGGTCGTGGGATACGAGGCCGTTTCCGGAATTTCCGCTCGCTGCTGATACCTGGGGCGATACGGAAAACTGGCGTCTTGGCCATTGGCTGAACGGGCGCATCAGCGGCGTGTCGCTGGATGAGCTGATCGCTGGCATCCTCAAGGATTTCGGCCTGCCGGAAGCCGATTGCTCCGGTGCCGATGGCTATCTTTCCGGCTTTGTCATCAGTGAGCCATCGAGCGCGCGGGGCGTGCTGGAGCCGCTCTTGAATGTCTTTGGCGTTCATGGGTTTGAACAGGCCGGGCGTTTCATCTTCAAAAGCATCACGCGTGCGGGATCGGTGCTCGAATTGCCGGATTTTGTTCAGCCGGAGGACCGGGAAGCGCTCACCGTCATGATCGAGGATCGCGGCGATCTGCCGTCCGTGGCCGAGCTTTATTGCAACGATCCCCTGCGGGATTTCCAGATTGCCGGGGCTTCGGTTCGCCGTGCGGAGGGGCAGGGCACGGAAACGCTGAGCCTTTCCGGCGTCATGGAACAGGGGCAGGCAACGGCACTCGCCGAAGCCTGGATGGCGCGACGTCATGCGGAACGGCGCTCGGTGGATTTCGCGCTGCCATGGTCGATGGCGGCCCTTCACGTCGGCGACCGTGTGCGGCTTGGCATACTAAGCGGCGAGCGCAATTATGTCGTGACGGGTCTGGACGATGGGGAAATCCGCACTGTCCGCGCCGTGGCGCTGGCGCCGAACATCGTCTTTGCAGATCACGGCAAAACGCCGACCAGTCCCGGCGGCGGTCCGGCTCTCGATATGAAGCCGATCTTTCACATGATCGATCTGCCGCTCTGGCCGGGCGCGGAGGAACCCGCCGGGCAATTCCGCATCGCCTGTCACGCAAAGCCATGGCGCGGCGCGGCAGTGTTTGCATCGCCTTCGGAAGACGGCTTTGCTGAACGCACCGTCGTGCAGGACCGCGCAATCATGGGGGAACTGACCGCGCCGCTGGAAGGCGCTCCCAGCGGACGCCTGATTGAAGGGCAGTCGGTTGAGGTTGCGCTTTATGCAGGTGAGCTGCAATCGCGGCCAATGGCGCAGATATTGAACGGAGCCAACACGGCCCTGCTGCGCGCACCTGGCGGCGATTGGGAGGTGTTTCAGTTTCTGGAGGCTGAGGAAATCGGTCAGAGCCGCTGGAAGCTGACGCGCCTTTTGCGCGGACAGCTCGGAACCGAGCAGGCGGCATCCGCCTTGAAGGACGCCGAGACGCCCTTCATATTGCTGGACGGCGCGGTTGTGTCAGCCGGTTTGCAGGTCCCGGAAATCGGGCTTGAACTGAACTGGCGTGTCGGAACGGCGGGCAAGGCCTTTTCGGATGACTATTTCGATACGGTCCGGACAAGCGGCGGTATGCGGGGCTTACGTCCGCTCAGCCCGGTGCATCCGAAGATGGTGCGGCTCGCGAATGGCGATCTTTCCTTCAACTGGATCCGGCGCGGGCGGATCGATGCGGATGACTGGCTGCAAGAGGACATTCCGCTTGGCGAGGAGCGCGAGGCCTATCGCATCGAAATCTGGTGGAACGACACGCTGGTACGAAGCAGCCAGACATCGGCGCCGTCATGGATTTATGGCGCGGCGGAACGACAGGCCGATATCGGCAATGCTGAATTCCGGTTTCGCGTTGCAATGATCGGCGCAAAAAGCGGGCCGGGCGATTTTGCGTATCTCGATATCCCGGCAATCGACAACTGACAGGAAAAAATATGAACGCAGATAAATCATGGTATCTTTCGCGGACGGTTTGGGCTGGTTTCGTGGCGCTTTTTCTTTCGCTTGCAGGCGTTTTCGGTGTGGCTACCGATGTGATCGATCAGGGTGCACTGACGGATGTTTTGCTGCAACTGGCGACTGCAATTGCCGGAATTGTTACGATAATCGGGCGTATCGGGGCAACTTCACGCATTTCATAATTTCACAAAGCGTGATAGTCAGGGGCTGAATTTTCCTTTGGGCCTGGAGGAGGAATGGTTGTTCATGCATCGTTCAGCTGTCGGGCGCTATATAAGGCGGCATGATGAAACAAAATTCTGCACTCAAAGTTTTCGCGCTTCTCGCGGTTAGTATTGGCTTGCTGCCGGTCGATGCCGGTGCCCTGCCGATAACTGCGCCGCAGAAGTCCAATCTCATCGTCGCTGCCGCCGGAGATTGTGCGGCAGTCGGCGAACAGGTGGCTGCCCAGCAGGGCGGCCAGCTTGCCAAGGCAACCGCCGCGACTCAGAACGGTCGCCCCGTGTGTGTGATCGTGGTGCTTGTGCCGGGGCGCGACGGCGAGCGCCCGCGCCGCGTCGAAGTGGCTGTTCCCGCTCAATAGCAACGGTTTTGCCGCTGTTTTTCATGAATTGAGGGAGAATGTCCGCTTGCGTATCCTGATCGTTGAAGACGACAAGGACCTGAACCGGCAGCTTTCCGATGCGATGGCTGCTGCCGGTTATGTGGTCGACCGCGCCTATGACGGCGAAGAAGGGCATTATCTCGGCGACACCGAGCCTTACGATGCCGTGGTGCTCGACATCGGCTTGCCGCGCATGGACGGCATCAGCGTCGTGGAGCGCTGGCGGCGCAGCGGGCGTACCATGCCCGTTCTCATGCTCACTGCCCGCGACCGCTGGAGCGATAAGGTCGCCGGCATCGATGCCGGCGCCGACGACTATGTGGCGAAGCCCTTCCATATCGAGGAAGTGCTGGCGCGGCTGCGCGCATTGATCCGCCGTGCGGCTGGTCATGCTTCGTCGGAACTCGTCTGCGGGCCGCTCTATCTTGACACGAAAACATCGAAGGCAAGCGTCAACGGCGTCGCGCTCAAGCTTACCTCGCACGAATACCGGCTTTTGTCCTATCTGATGCACCATATGGATGAGGTGGTCTCGCGTACCGAACTGGTCGAGCATCTTTATGATCAGGATTTCGACCGCGATTCCAATACGATTGAAGTCTTCGTTGGTCGCCTGCGCAAGAAGATGGGTGTGGACCTGATCGAGACCGTGCGCGGCATGGGCTATCGCATCCGCTCCGAAGGGGAGGTCGAAGGCGAAACGAAAGGCAACGACAGCTGAAGCTTCTCCGGGTCTTTCCTCCGCTGCGTTCACTCGCGGTCCGCGTCGTCACCCTTTCCACGATCTGGGTCATCGTCGCACTTGTAGTGGTGGCGACCTTCATCGGGTCACTTTATGGCGATGCCGCACGCAGCAATTTTGAACGCCTGCTGACCGCCCATCTGTTCAGTCTTGTCGGTGCTGTCAGCACGTCGGGAGAGGGTGCGTTGCAGGGACGCCCGGAGCTGGGCGAGTTGCGCTATTCCAGCCCGCTTTCCGGCTGGTACTGGTCCGTCGATCCCGTCACGCCAAATCTCACCGGAAGGCTGCAGTCGCCTTCGATGCTCGGGCGCATCGTGCCGGAAATGCCGGTGACGCAGGTTCCCTTCGACAGTTCCTTCATGCGCAGCTACACCTTGCCCGGTCTCAACGGCGAAGAACTTTTCATTGTTGAAACGGAAGTGGTGCTGGACAATGCCAACCGAGTCGCGCGCTTTCGCGTCATGGGCAATCTCAGCGAGGTTTTGAAGGAGATATCCGATTTCAGAACCCGCCTCGCGATCTATCTGGCGATCTTCGGCATCGGCAGTATCCTCATCAATGCCGCCGTGATCCTGTTCGGTCTGCGTCCGCTCGACAAGGTACGTCAGGCATTGGCTGATATTCGCGAGGGGCGCTCGTCAAAGCTCGATGCGTCGTTGCCTGTCGAAATTGCGCCGCTCGCCACCGAAATGAACGCGCTCATCGAAAACAATCGCCGCATTGTCGAGCGGTCGCGAACACAGGTCGGCAATCTCGCGCATTCTCTCAAGACCCCGCTTTCCGTGCTGGTCAACGAGGCGCGAAGCATGGGCGGCGAACATGGGCGCATTGTGCAGGAACAAAGCGAGGCGATGCAGGTGCAGATCCAGCATTATCTGCAGCGTGCGCGCATCGCCGCGCAGCGTGACAGTGTCGTGTTCCGTACGCCCGTGACCCCGGTTCTTGAACGCATGCGGCGCGTGACGGCGAAACTCAATCCGGTTTTCAGCGTTACCTTCAGAAATGACTTGCCCAACGCGGTTTTTGCCGGGGAGCGCGAAGATTTGGAAGAGATCGTCGGTAACCTGCTGGAGAATGCGGGCAAATGGGGCCGCAAACGTATCAATATCGGGCTTGCCCCCATTTATGGGGAGCAACGACAGTTTGAAGTCCTGATAGAAGATGACGGGCCGGGCCTGGCGACGGACAAGATCGAGGCGGCACTGAAACGCGGCAGCCGCGTCGATGAAACGAAACCTGGAACCGGCCTTGGGCTGGCGATTGTGCAGGACACCGTTCGTGAATATGGCGGGAGCTTGCATCTGGGCAAGAGCTCGTGGGGCGGATTGGGTGTCCGGGTCGTGTTGCCGCTGACGGAAGATTGACGGTTGTTTTGGGCCGAAAGCGAACTAGAGCATTTCCAGCAAAAGTGCGAAGCGGTTTTGCGTAGGATAATGTGTAAAAACCGAGAGATAGAGCGGATCCATGATTTTATGTTAACAGGATCCGCACTAGAAGATTAAATTGAAAAAGCCATGCGCTGATATAGTGTGCGTGCTAATTATATATGAAGGCCGGTTGTTATGATGATGGTATCCAGGTTTTCTCACCCAGTTTCAGTTGCTTCGATGATGCTTGCTGTGGCGCTTGCACTGTCGGCCTGCGGCACGACCGGCAAGGGTACCGGTCTTGGCTCGCTGGGTGGTGGTTCCACGGCACAGAAGCCCGAAACCAGCCTGTTGACGTCTCTTGGCAATGGTCTTCTCGGCAGCTCTGCAAATCAGCTGAACGCAGCCGATCGCAAGAAAGCACTTGAGGCTGAATATCGCGCGCTCGAATATTCTCCGGCCGGCAAGGCCGTATCGTGGAGCGGCAGCGGATCGAATTCCGGTGATGTGACGGCAGCGCAGCCCTATCAGGTCGGCTCTCAGAACTGCCGCCAGTATTCGCACAGCTTCACCATTGGCGGATCGCAACAGACTATCCGCGGAACAGCATGTCGCAATCCGGACGGCAGCTGGACACCGCTGACCTGATATCCCGCCTTTGCGGCGAATTGCCCTAGTCGGCAACTTACTGCAAGTAGTAGTTGGTTTTTCCCTTGGCTGCGCTTAAGTCGTGGCCATGGGATTCTGGCTTATTGCAGCATTACTGACATTGGCAGCCACTCTGGCTGTTTTGTTGCCTCTCACGCGGCGCAAGCAGGCATTCTTGTCCGCTGAAAAGAATGATCTTGAAGTCTATCGGGATCAGTTGCGCGAGGTCGAGGCCGATGCAGCCCGGGGCATGATCGACCCGCAGAGCGCCGAACAGGCGCGCATTGAAATATCGCGTCGCATTTTGAATGCTGAAAAGACCGGCAAGGAAGCTGCGGAGGCTGCAGGCAAGGCCGCACCGGGCCGGTTGTTGGCTTTTCTGGCCGTGCTCGCAGTGCCGCTGATCGCCTGGGGCGTCTACCCGCTTTTCGGTAAGCCGGACATGCCGTCCATGCCACTCGCCGAACGGCTTTCGGCAAGTGCGGATCGCGGCTCTGTGGATGAGCTTGTGGCGCGTGCCGAAGCACATCTGGCACAAAATCCGGGCGATGTGCGCGGATGGGATGTGCTGGCGCCGATCTATTTGCGGCTTGGTCGCGCTGCCGATGCCGTCAATGCATATCGCAGTTCCATTCGTATCGCCGGAGAGAATTTCCCGCGCGTTCTGGGATTGGGTGAAGCGCTGGCCACCGCTTCGGGCGGCACCGTGACTGCCGAGGCTGAAGGCTTCTTCAAAAAAGCTGCCGATCTCGAGCCGAATGACGTTCGCCCGCAATTCTACCTTGCGCAAGGCGAGATGCAGGACGGTCGCATGGATATGGCCGCCAATCGTCTGCAGGCGTTCCTTGACAAGGCGCCCGCCGATGCGCCGTGGCGCGGCCAGATTGAGCAGGCTATCGCCCGGCTTCGTGATCCCGCTTCCAGCGGCGAACCGCAGCCGAAAGGGCCAACAACGGACGACGTCGATGCCGCTTCGTCGCTCAGCCCGGAAGACCGGCAGGCGATGATCGAAGGCATGGTTCAACGTCTGGATGAAAGTCTTCGCCAGAATAGTGGGGATGTCGAAGGCTGGAAGCGTCTCGTGCGCTCCTATATGATCCTCAACCGCCGCGATGCAGCGCTGGACGCCCTTAATCGCGGTATGACAGCCCTTCAGGGCGAAAGCCGGTCGAACCTTCAAAGTTTCGCAGCCGGTCTTGGACTAGAGACAGGGAACGCACAAAAATGAGCGCGACCACAGATGACAATGCACGGAGTACCAAACTGGTAGGCAATTTCGCCCGTACCGTCAGTCAGAGAAAGCGCAAGCGCCTGTTCCTGATCGGCGGTGCACTGGCGGTTCTGGCCGTAGCGGTCGGACTGATGCTGATGGCTTTCAGTCAGGATATTCGTTTCTTCCGCACACCGGCCGATCTGACGGAACAGGATATGGCCTCCAGCTCGCGGTTCCGTCTTGGTGGTCTCGTCGAGGAAGGTTCCGTCAGCCGGGAAGGCAGCGAACTGCGTTTCACGGTGACTGATACGATCAAGACCGTGAAGGTCGTGTTCGAGGGGATTCCGCCTGATCTCTTCCGCGAGGGGCAGGGCGTCGTCGCCGAGGGGCGCTTCGGAGACGACGGCGTGTTTCGCGCCGACAATGTACTGGCGAAGCACGACGAAAATTACGTTCCCAAGGATCTTGCCGACAGCCTGAAGGAAAAAGGTGTCTGGGAAGGCAAGTAAAGGTTAGGGCATTCCATATCGGACCAGTGGTCCGGCAGGCTGCTTGATGGAGATTGCAGATGAGTGTCGAAATCGGCCATTTTGCTCTGGTTCTGGCGCTGGCACTGTCGATTGTCCAATCGATCGTGCCAGTGATCGGCGCACACCGTAGGGACATGCAGCTCATGTCAGTCGCGGCGCCGACGGCAATTGCTGTCTTCGCGCTGATCTGCCTTGCATCGGCCGTGCTTGTCCATGCCTATGTCGTGTCGGATTTCTCGGTCCTGAATGTGGTCGAAAACTCGCACTCACAAAAGCCGCTCCTCTACAAGATCACCGGCGTCTGGGGTAATCACGAAGGCTCCATGCTGCTGTGGGTGTTCATTCTGACCTTCTTCAGCGCGCTGGTCGCTGCCTTTTCCGGTAATCTGCCTGAAACACTGCGCGCCAATGTCCTTGCCGTGCAGGGCTGGATCGGTGTCGCCTTTCTGGCATTCATCATCTTTACCTCGAATCCGTTTACACGCATTTTCCCGGCTCCGATGGAGGGAGGGGACCTCAACCCGATCCTTCAGGATATCGGCCTCGCGATCCATCCGCCGCTGCTCTATCTCGGCTATGTCGGCTTTTCGGTGTGCTTCTCCTTTGCCGTGGCGGCACTGATCGAAGGGCGCCTCGATGCGGCGTGGGCGCGCTGGGTGCGTCCGTGGGCGCTGGTTGCCTGGATGTTCCTGACCGGCGGCATCGCCATGGGTTCCTACTGGGCCTATTATGAGTTGGGCTGGGGCGGCTGGTGGTTCTGGGACCCGGTCGAGAACGCATCGTTCATGCCGTGGCTGGTCGGCACCGCACTGCTCCATTCCGCTCTCGTGATGGAAAAGCGCTCGGCGCTGAAAATCTGGACCGTGCTGCTTGCGATCCTCACCTTTTCGCTGTCGTTGCTCGGCACTTTCCTTGTCCGCTCCGGCGTTCTGACCTCGGTTCACAGCTTCGCCACCGATCCGGGACGCGGTCTTTTCATTCTGGCGATCCTTGCAATCTTCATTGGCGGGTCTCTCTCGCTTTTCGCGCTTCGCGTTCAGAGCCTGACGGCAGGCGGTATATTCCACCCGATTTCCCGCGAAGGCGCGCTCGTCTTCAACAATCTGTTTCTGACGACTGCCGCGGCGACCGTGCTGATCGGCACGCTTTATCCGCTGCTGCTTGAAGTGATGACGGGCAACAAGATTTCGGTCGGCGCTCCGTTCTTCAATATGACGTTCGGCCCGCTGATGATCCCGCTTCTGTTTGCGGTTCCTTTCGGTCCGCTGCTCGCCTGGAAACGCGGAGATCTTTACGGTGTGTCACAGCGGCTGATGACGGCTTTCGCGCTTTCGCTTCTTGCTGCGGCAATAGTCTTGTGGAGCACGTCGGCAAAATCGGTTCTGGCCGCCTGTGGAATAGGGCTTGCCGCATGGCTGATTTTCGGCAGCCTGACCGATCTTGTTCTCAAGGCCGGTATCGGCAAAGTTTCTGCGAACAAGGCATTTGCCCGTTTCAAAGGATTGCCGCGCTCGGTTTTCGGCACGGCGCTTGCCCATATCGGGCTTGGTGTGACGCTGCTCGGCATTGTAAGCGTGACTACGTTCGGTACGGAGAATGTCCTGATCATGCGCCCCGGTGATACCGCCAAGGTGCAGGATTACACGTTGCGTTTTGAGGGCCTGCGTCCATTAACCGGCTCAAATTTTACCGAGAATCGCGGCACTTTTACATTGCTTGATTCCAGTTCGCGCAATCTCGGACAAATCGAACCGTCCAAGCGCTTCTTCCCCGCGCGCCAGATGCCGACGACTGAATCAGGCATCAAGACGCTATGGTTCAGTCAGGTCTATGTCGCGCTTGGCGACGAGCCGGGCGATGGATCGGCGGTGGTGCGCATATGGTGGAAACCGGACGTGACGCTCATCTGGTATGGCGCCCTTGTCATGATGGTGGGTGCGCTGTTTTCCCTGGCAGATCGCCGTCTGCGGGTCGGTGCGCCTTCGCGCAGTCGTAAATCCGCGTCGAAAAAAGCGGAGGCTGCGGCATGAGAAAACGGTCGGCATTCGCGGCATTTCTGCTTGGCGTTGCCCTTGCTATTCAAGGGACTGCGGCGCTCGCGGTCAATCCGGATGAGGTCTTGCCCGATCCGGCGCTTGAAAAGCGCGCCCGCACTATTTCCGGTGAACTGCGCTGCATGGTTTGCCAGAACGAATCGATCGACGATTCCAATGCCGAACTTGCCCGTGATCTTCGCATTCTTGTGCGTGACAGACTGAAGGAAGGCGATAGCGACGAACAGGTGATGGACTTCATCGTTGACCGTTATGGTGAGTTCGTTCTTTTGAAGCCGCGCCTTAATGCGCGTACCGTGCTTCTGTGGGGTTTTCCCGTCGTCGTACTTTTGATCGGTGCTGTGGCGCTGGTCCTGGCTTTTCGCGGACGCAGGCGGGCGGGCGAAGCGCCCAAGCCGCTCACGGCGAGCGAAAAGGCAGAACTCTCGCGCCTGCTGGACGGCAAATAACCGTCAACTGCTCGCGGTTGTTATTTGCAACCTTACGAAACTTTCATGTTGTGGAAACCGAGCGGTAAGGTAGTCCTATCTATCTTACGCTCTATAAAGGTTTCACAGGCCTGCGTTTTCTGAAGGATCAGGGCGACGGCCGGATTACTGCTCGTAAGGAGAAATAATAAATGTCCAGAGCCAGGATTTCCAACTATCGCAGAGGCGTTGCCGCAATCGCATTGTCAGCCGTTCTGGCTGGTGGTTTTGTTGCTACTGGGCCGCTTGGCGCACTTAACGATGCCCGCGCCGAAGCGGTTCAGATCACTCCGCCATTGCAGGCCGTAGGTTTTGCCGATCTGGTTGAGAAAGTTCGTCCGGCAGTCGTCAGCGTCCGTGTGAAGAAAGATATACAGGAAACTGCTGATCGCGGCGGTCGCGGCCAGTTCTTCGGCCCTCCCGGCTTTGACCAACTTCCTGATGATCACCCCCTGAAACGCTTCTTCCGTGATTTCGGCATGGATCCGCGTGGCGATGCTCGTCCAGATCGCCGTGGTCCTGGCAAACGCGGTCCACGTCCGGGTCATGAGCGGCCTATTGCCCAAGGTTCAGGCTTCTTCATTTCCGAGGATGGTTACGTTGTAACCAATAATCACGTTGTTTCCGACGGCGATGCCTACAGTGTTGTGATGGATGACGGCACTGAGCTTGATGCCAAGCTGATCGGCACCGATCCGCGTACCGATCTGGCCGTGCTGAAGGTCAATGATCCGAAGAAGAAATTCACTTATGTCGCGTTCGGCGACGATAACAAGATTCGAGTTGGCGACTGGGTCGTAGCGGTGGGTAATCCATTCGGTCTTGGCGGGACGGTGACGTCCGGTATCGTTTCGGCTCGCGGCCGCGATATTGGCGCTGGTCCCTATGATGACTTCATCCAGATCGATGCGGCCGTGAACAAGGGTAACTCCGGTGGCCCGGCTTTCAACATGTCCGGTCAGGTGATTGGTATCAACACTGCCATCTTCTCGCCTTCGGGCGGCAGTGTAGGCATTGCCTTTGCAATTCCGGCATCGACCGCGAAGCAGGTTGTTGACCAGCTCATCAAGAAAGGCTCTGTGGAACGTGGCTGGATCGGCGTCCAGATTCAGCCGGTGACGAAGGATATTGCCGCTTCGCTCGGCCTTGCTGAAGAGAAGGGCGCAATCGTCGCGTCGCCGCAGAAGGATGGTCCTGCTGCCAAGGCTGGTATCCAGTCCGGCGATGTGATCACTGCCGTCAATGGCGAAACCGTGCAGGATCCGCGCGATCTGGCACGTAAGGTCGCCGGCATTGCTCCTGGTGATAAGGCGGCACTGACCATCTGGCGCAAGAACAAGGCGGAAGAAATCAACGTCACCATCGAAGCGATGCCTGGCGATCTCGGCAAGTCGGCCAGTCCTTCGGATGACAATCGCGGCAGCCAGAGCGAGACGCTCGACTCCTATGGTCTGACCGTGACACCGTCCGAAGACGGTAACGGCGTGGTGGTAACTGATGTCGATCCTGACAGTGATGCCTCGGACCGCGGTATCCGTTCCGGTGATATCATCATGAGCGTCAACAACCAGACCGTGAAGAGCGCCAAGGACATCAACAACGCCATCAGCGAAGCCGCCAAGTCGGGTCGCAAGGCAGTGCTGCTGCAATTGCAGAGCAACGATCAGAGCCGCTTCGTGGCCCTGCCGATCGATCAGGGATGATGACCGGCAGCCCTTAGGCCCTGAACAATTCGATGCCAGGCGGTTCTCCGCCTGGCATCGCCTTATCATCAAACGGTATTATAGTAGCGCCATGAAGATTCTCGTTATTGAAGATGACCGCGAAGCGGCCCGCTATCTGGAGAAGGCCTTCACCGAGGCCGGACATTCCGCCGATATCGCCGGTGACGGTGAAACCGGCTATGCGCTGGCCGAAAATGGGAGCTACGACGTTCTCGTCGTCGACCGCATGCTGCCGAAGCGCGACGGCTTGTCCGTCGTGGCTGGTTTGCGCGCCAAGGGCATGGAAACGCCGGTCCTGATCCTTTCCGCACTCGGCGAAGTGGATGACCGTGTCACCGGTTTGCGGGCTGGTGGTGACGACTACCTGACCAAGCCCTATGCATTTTCCGAGTTGTTGGCTCGTGTTGAGGTTCTGCAGCGTCGCTCCAGCCCCCGTGAGGCTGATACGATCTACCGCGTCGGCGATCTGGAGCTTGACCGGCTTGCGCATACGGCGCGCCGTCAGGATGTGGATATTACGCTCCAGCCTCGTGAATTCCGGCTTCTCGAATATCTGATGCGCCATGCCGGACAGGTCGTCACGCGCACCATGCTGCTTGAAAACGTCTGGGATTATCATTTCGATCCGCAGACCAATGTAATCGATGTGCATATCTCGCGTTTGCGTTCCAAGATCGAGAAGGGCTTCGATGTTCCGCTGCTCCATACGGTGCGCGGCGCTGGTTATATGCTGAAGGCAGGACGAGCAAAGCAATCCGCAGCCGCCAAGGTGGATTGATGAGCCGCTTTTCAGCGCTCATGCGCACAACTGCCGTCCGGCTATCGACGCTTTATCTGCTGCTCTTTGTTGTGGGTGCAATCGCGTTGGTTTTCTACATGACCAATCTGTCGGCATCCATGCTCGCCGCACAGACCCAGCAGTCGCTGGGCGAGGAGATCGGCAGCATCGGCAAAAGCTATGCGCGGGGCGGTATCCCGCAGCTTGTGCGCACGATTGACTATCGTTCGCGTCAGCCAGGCGCTTACCTCTATCTGGTAGCCGACCCGACGGGCCGCATCCTCGCGGGTAATGTGGAAAGCGTGGAGCCCGGTGTTCTGGACACAGACGGTGTCATTGAACGCAGTTTCAAATATCGGCGGTACGGCGAACAGGGCACCGAGACTGAGCATCGCGCCATCGCTGTCGTGATCGCATTGCCGAATGGCATGCGGCTTCTGGTCGGCCGCGATCTGGGTGAGCCGGAGCGGTTCCGTGACATTATTCGTCGCTCGTTGATGCTGGCCCTCGGTATTATGGGTGTCGGAGCGTTGCTGATCTGGTTCTTTGTCGGACGACGTGCGTTGAAGCGGATCGATGAGGTTTCGCGGGCGTCGCAGCGTATCATGGATGGTGATCTGACCGGCAGGCTCCCGGTCAACGGTTCTGGTGACGAGTTCGACCGTCTGTCGGGCAATCTCAACGTCATGCTTGGCAGAATTCTCGAATTGAACGAGGGGCTGAAACAGGTCTCCGATAACATCGCACATGATCTCAAAACGCCGCTGACGCGTTTGCGTAACCGTGCGGAAGAGGCTCTTTCCGGCAAGAAGGCCGGGCCTGAATACCGTGAGGCGCTCGAAGATATCATTGGTGAGTCGGATCAATTGATCCGCACGTTTAATGCAATCCTGATGATTTCACGTCTTGAAGCAGGCTATTCGTCCGAGAATCTGGAAAACATGCCGGTCGCGCCAATCCTTCGCGACGTGGCTGAAATGTATGAACCTGTTGCCGAGGATGTGGGCGTGAACCTGACACTTGGCGAACTTGACGAAGTTTCGCTTCATATCAATCGCGAACTGGTCGGGCAGACGATTTCCAATCTCATCGACAACGCAATTAAATATGCGGGCGGTGATGAGCGGACCGCAACCGTGAGACTTTCGATGGAACGTGATCCGAACTGGGTCCGCATCATCGTTGCCGATAACGGGCCCGGTATTCCGGAAGAAAAACGCGAACAGGCGACAGAACGTTTTGTCCGCCTTGAGGAAAGCCGCACGCAACCCGGCTCGGGCCTCGGTTTAAGTCTTGCCAAGGCCGTGATGAAATTGCACGGTGGCGCACTTCGTCTCGAAGGCAATGAACCGGGCCTGCGCGCCGTATTGGAGTTTCCGTTGCCCTCGGACAAGGTCGAATAATGGCGTGACATAAGAGGGGATCATGGCGGTGGAAAACGCAGAGGCACTGTTCTTCGACAGAGATATTCGTGCTTTGACGCCGCTTGATCCCGTAAGGGCGGAAACCTTCTTGACAGACCTTGCCACACGCGCCCGCGAAGAGGACATTTCGGGCGTCACGGCCCTGTTGCAAAAGGCAGAAGCTGCGCGTTTCTTTTCCGCCGTTCTCGATCTTTCTCCATTCATTCGCGAAGCACTGACCCGTCATCCGCGTATTCTAGACCGCATTGTCGCCAAATCGCCGGAGGCTGCGTTGAAGGATATTCTGGCGGAAATCTCGTCTAGTGCCGCAAGTGAAGACGTAACCGAAACCTCGCTCATGACCAGCTTGCGTATTCTGAAACGCGAGGCGCATGTCCTGATTGCGCTTTGCGATCTCGCAGGTATTTTCAACACGGAAGCAACGACTGGCTGGCTCACCGATCTGGCTGAAGCCTGCACGGGCGCTGCCGTCCGGTTTCTGCTGCTCGATGCCGATCGTGCGGGCAAGATCAAACTTCCCGACCGGAACCAGCCCGACAAGGACAGTGGCTGGATCGTTCTGGGCATGGGCAAGTTCGGCGCGCGCGAACTCAACTACTCCTCCGATATCGATCTCATCATCTTCATCGATGAAACCAGACCGGCCATCGGCGACCCGTATGAATGCGTCGAAACTTTTTCTCGGCTGACGCGCCGCCTTGTCCGCATTTTGCAGGATCGTACCGGTGACGGCTACGTCTTCCGTGTCGATATCCGCCTGCGACCGGATCCGGGCTCGACGCCGTTGGCCATTCCTGTTGGCGCGGCACTTCATTATTACGAAGGGCGCGGCCAGAACTGGGAACGCGCAGCCATGATCAAGGCGCGGCCCGTTGCAGGGGACCGCGAATCCGGAAAACAGGTGCTGGCGGAACTCTCCCCCTATGTCTGGCGCAAATATCTCGACTATGCGGCCATTGCCGACGTGCACTCGATCAAGCGGCAGATTCACGCCCATAAGGGTCACGGCGATATCGCTGTGCACGGCCATAATGTGAAACTGGGACGTGGCGGCATCCGCGAAATCGAATTTTTCGTCCAGACGCAGCAGCTCATCGCTGGAGGGCGCTTTCCCGAATTGCGCGGCAACCAGACAGTGCCAATGCTGGCAAGACTGGCGGAGCGGGGCTGGATCACAGAAATGGCGCGCGATGCTTTGGCGAAGGAATATTATTTCCTGCGCGATGTCGAACATCGCATCCAGATGATTGCCGACGAGCAGACGCATATCCTGCCGGAGGACGACGAAGGCTTTGCCCGTGTTGCCCATATGATGGGCTATGCCGATCCGTCGGCCTTTTCAGATGTTTTTCTCGATGCGCTCAAGGTCGTCGAAAAGCACTATGCAGCGCTGTTCGAGCAGGCTCCTGAACTTGGAAGCTCATCTGGAAATCTGGTCTTTACCGGCGATGTGGATGATCCCGGCACGCTGGAGACGCTCACCGCCATGGGCTATGAGCGTCCGAGCGATATATGCCGCGTGATCCGCACCTGGCACTTCGGGCGTTATCGCGCCACACAATCGGCAGAAGCACGTGAGCGCTTGACCGAATTGACGCCCGCTCTGCTCAAGGCCTTTGCCGAGACCAGACGTGCGGATGAGGCGCTCTTGCGTTTCGATGGTTTTCTGAAAGGCCTGCCTGCGGGCATTCAGCTTTTCAGCCTGTTGCAATCCAATCCCCGCCTCTTGAACCTCCTCGTGATGATTATGAGCGCCGCGCCCCGGCTTGCCGAAATCATCACCCGCAATCCGCATGTTTTCGACGGTCTGCTTGATCCGGCGATTTTCTCCGAAATGCCGACACGCGCCTATCTGGAAGAACGCCTTCGCGTGTTTCTGGGGCCTGCGACCGATTATGAGGAGGTGCTGGACCGGCTGCGTATCTTCGCTGCCGAGCATCGTTTCCTGATCGGTATCCGCCTGCTGACGAGCGCTATTGATGGCGTGCGCGCTGGCCGCGCTTTCTCCGATCTGGCCGAACTGATGATCGGCAAGGCATTTGAAGTCGTTGCGGCTGAACTGGAGCGGCGCCACGGAAAGGTCAAGGGCGCGAAAGTCGCTCTTCTGGCCATGGGGAAGCTCGGCAGTCGCGAACTCACCGCCGGTTCCGATGTCGATCTGATCCTGCTTTACGATCACGACAAGGAGACGGATGAATCAGACGGTGAAAAGCCGCTGGCTCCATCCCAATATTATATTCGCCTGACGCAGCGGCTCATTGCTGCCCTTTCCGCGCCCACGGCGGAAGGCGTGCTCTATGAAGTCGATATGCGGCTGCGCCCCTCCGGCAACAAGGGGCCGGTTGCGACCCATATCGAATCCTTCGGTAAGTATCAGCGCAGCGAAGCATGGACATGGGAACATATGGCCCTGACCCGCGCGCGCCCGATCCATGGCGATGCGGCCTTTATGGATCACATCAAAAGCGAGATAGACGAAGTCTTGTCTGCGCCGCGTGACGTGAAGAAGATCGCCAAGGATGTGCGCGAGATGCGCGACCTCATCTATCAGGAAAAGCCACCTGCCGATGATTGGGATTTCAAGCTGAAGCCGGGCGGCATTGTCGATCTGGAATTCATCGCCCAGTTTGCCGTGCTGGCAAACAAGATCGACCGGAAGCCACGGCCGTTGGGCACCGAGGAAATCCTGTCAGTCCTCGACCCGTCCTTTGCCGATCCGGCGCTTGCCGATAACCTTGTCGGCGCCTATCGTCTCTATACCAATCTGAGCCAGACGATCCGCCTGTGTCTTGGTGGCGATGCCAAACGCGAGGAATTCATACCCGGCATGATTGACCTGCTATGCCGTGCGGCGGACATGCCAGACATAAAACGCGTCGAGCATCATCTGGCGGAAGTCGCCGTGGACGTGCGGACAAGTTTTGAAAAGCTTTTGAATATCTGATCAGGCGGCGTGGATTTCCGCGCTGTGATTGCCGATATGACCCGGCTTGCGGTCAGGGATGCAGACCGAAACCACCGTGCCGACGCCTTCGGTCGAGCGAATGCGAAGCCAGCCACCGTGAAGCTCTGCCAGTGAACGGGTGATGGCAAGCCCGAGACCCGACCCGGTATGGGTCTTGGTGAACTGGTTTTCCACCTGCTCGAAGGGCTGGCCGATTTTCTTGATTGCCGATTTCGGAATGCCGACGCCGGTATCCTGTATAGTCATGAAGAGGGCCGAGCCCGTCTTGCGTGCCCTCACAGTGATCTGCCCGCCATAGGAAGTGAACTTCACCGCATTGGAAAGAAGGTTGATCAGCACCTGCTTGATCGCGCGGCGGTCGGCATAAAGCTGCATCGCATCTTCGATGCGCGTATTGACCGCGATATTCTTTTCGTCCGCCTGTAGCGAGATCATCCGCACCGTTTCGTTGATGAGCGGGCAGAGATCGATTTCCTCACGGTCGAGCGAGAAATGCCCGGCCTCGATCTTCGACATGTCGAGAATGTCGTTGATGACATTGAGCAGGAAATTGCCGCTCGTATGGATATCGTTGATATATTCCTCATAGCGGTCGGAACCGAGCGGGCCGAACGTGCCCGCCTGTATCATTTCCGAGAAGCCGATGATGGCATTGAGCGGCGTGCGCAGCTCGTGAGACATATTGGCGAGAAATTCAGACTTGGCGCGGTTCGCCGCCTCGGCGCGTTCCTTTTCCTGACCGTATTTGCGGGCAAGCTCGGATAGCTCACGCACGCGGTCCCGCTCGCCCTTGCGTGCAATGGACAGGTCGTGAATGGTCGCCATCAGGCGGCGTTCGCTGTCCACCAGGCGTTCCTGATGCAGCTTGAGCTGGGTAATGTCGGTGCCGATGGAGACAAGACCGCCGTCCTGCGTGCGGCGTTCGTTGACCTGAAGCCAGCGTCCGTCGCTGAGCTGACGCTCGAAGGTCTGGCCACCGGCGCGGTTATGTTCATTGGCCATGCGACGCTCGAAAGTGAACGGGCGTGTATGGGCATCAACTTCGTTGCGCGGCACGCCGGGTTTCAGCGTCCAGACGGGAAGGCCAGCATATTCACTGAACTTGGAATTTGCCATGACGAGGCGGTTGTTGGAATCCCACAGGATGAAGGCTTCCGAAATATTCTCGATGGCTTCGCGGATGCGCATGTCGGCTTCTGCCGTCTGCTGCGCAAAACGATGCTGTTCGCTGACGTCGAAGGCAATACCGACCAGATGAAGATCGCCTTCGCTGGCAATTTCGGCGCGGACACGCATCCACACCCAAGAACCATCGGCATGACGCATGCGGAAGACGCGGTCGACATGTGAAATATCGCCTGCAGCTGCCTGTTCGGCGATGGAATAGAGGTCGCCATCTTCCGTGTTGATGATTGCGGCCACATCACCGAATGGCAGCACCGCATCCTGCGCTTCGTAGCCCAGCATTTCATACATGGAGCGCGACCAGTAGATGCGGCCGCGCGCCATGTCCCAATCCCACAGGCCGCAGCGACCGCGTCCCAGCGCCAGATCGATACGGCGCTGGATCTGGCCGGAAAGATCGTCGGCCTCGCGAGCCCGCGCCGCCTGACTGAAATAGGCATAGAGAATGGCAAACATGACGCCGGTCGTGCCAGCAAAGAGCGTCACATTGAGCGACACGGCCCGCCGCCATTCCGCAAAGATGGTGCTTTCCGGCTCGATGGCGATGACGGAATAGGGCAGGGTCATCGGCTTCGACAGGGCGCCATAGGCCGGTTCACCCTGTAGCGTGACTTTCAGCACGCCTGCGCGTTCTGCAAACAGGAACAGCGGCTGCGCGTCCGAAAGGATCGTATCGACCGGCTTGCCGGACAGGTCGGAAAGCGGGCCGGATGCCGCCACCACGGAGGATTGCTGGTCGATGACGGCGAGTGTCATGTTGGAGGATGACAGTCCGCGCGAGCGAAATTCCGCCATCGTGTCCTGAATGTCCTTTGCGGCGATCTGCGCCCCGGCATCGGTGCCGTTGGCAACCCGTTCGATCATCTGCGCGAGATTGGCCGTTGCCGCCGACAGGAAAGCCTTATGCTGCTGCTCGATATCCTCGCGCCATGCCAGCATCGAGAAAATGCGCGCCACGCCCAGAATAATCAGGAAAATGATGATGAGCGCGGGAACGAGGCGACGAAGGATAGGCTCGATCGAGATGAACTTGCCATAGGCCGGACCAGCAAGAAGACTGACATGGCCCGAGAGCCTGCCCTTCCTTCTTTTCCGACCGGATTCGCAATGCGTCCCCGCCGGCGCGCCATACGCGTCGGTGCTCGCCATATAATGGTCCCTCGTGAATTCCCTGCAAGTGAAGTGATTCGGAATACGCCACCTCCGAATATCATCAATGAATCAAAAGTGATTCGCGCTGTCCAGCGAATTCGTTAACGAGGCGTAAAAAACGAAAGTTTCATCAGCTAATTTATACATGAATCTCAAGCCTTTAAGTGGAATCAGCATGGTAGGTGATTCGGCTAAAGGCATGAAAAGACTCATGAAAGCCGACTGTCCGCCGCCTTTGCGTTCATCAGCATGAAAAGGCTCGTTCCGAAAGTTGGCTGAACAAGCGGAACGAGCGAATCATCATTACGATCAGGATAGATCGCGAATCAGGCGAGAGTACGGTCCACAATATCGCGCAGATCAGTCGACAGTTTTTTGCCCGTACCGGAAATATGCGCCAGCGCTGCCCTTGCATGTTCACGACGGGTATCTTCGAGCGAACGCCAGGAGCGAAGCGCCGTCAGAAGTCGTGCTGCGAGCTGCGGATTCTCCGGATCGATGGAAAGGATCGTATCTGCAAAGAACTCATAGGCCGCACCATCCTTCCGATTGAAGCCGGTCGGATTGGATGCGGAGAATGAACCGATCACCGAGCGGACGCGGTTCGGATTGTCGAGCGAGAATAAGGCGTGTTTCGTAAGATCGCGTACAGCCTGCAAGGCTTCGTCGCCGGGACGGCTCGCCTGCACGCTGAACCACTTGTCCATCACAAGACCATCCTTGCCGAATTGACGTTCGAAACTTGCCAGTGCGTCCTTTGCCTCGTTCGTATCACCAAAGCGGTGCACCAGAACGGTCAGTGCCGCGAAGCGGTCGGTCATATTATCCGCATTGGCGAACTGGCTGGCGGCGCGTTGCTGGCTTTTCTCGTGACGGCTCAGATAATCGAGCAGCACGTTCCGCAAGGCACGTTTGCCCGCAGCACCCGCATCCGGCGAGAAAGCGCCATCCTGTTTCAGGGCATCATAGAGGCTGGCGAAGCCCTTGGCGTAACGGGCGGCAATGGCGTCCACCAGATGGTTTCGGCTGGCGAGGATCGCATCGGGATCGACATTATTGCCCATTTCGCGTGCGATATCGCTTTCGCTCGGCAGCGTGAGGCAAAGCGCGCGGAAGGCCGGATCAAGCGTTTCGTCGGATGCCACTTTTCCGGCAAGTTCAACGATCTTGTCTTCAATCGCCGGGGCATGGCCTCCGCGCGCACGTTTGGCACCCTCAAGCAGAACCTGGTTGAAGATTCCGGTTAATGCCTGCCAGCGCGCCACCGGATCATGATCGTTCAGGGCCAGGAAGGCGCGATCATCGTCCGATAATGGCGCTGTCAGATTAACGGGAGCCGAGAACCCGCGCAACAGCGACGGCACAGGGCGTTCCTTGATGCCATGGAAGATGATCTTTTCGGAAGAACGATGCAGATGGATGACATCGCCGCGCACATCCCCGCCTTCGATGGAGGCTGGAACCATATCCTTGCCGTCAGGTCCGATCAGGCCGAAGGCAATCGGGATAAGCATCGGTTTCTTGACCGATTGTCCGGGCGTGGCTCCCAGCGACTGTTTCAGTTCAATCGTATAGGTTTCTTTCGCGGCGTCATAAGCGAAGGTAGCTGCCACCTTCGGCGTTCCTGCCTGATCGTACCAGAGCGCGAATTGCGAAAAATCCTGGCCCGAAACATCGGCAAAGACCTTGACAAAATCCTCGATGGTCGCAGCTTCGCCGTCATGGCGCTCGAAATAGAGGTCCATACCCTTACGGAACAGCTCAGGCCCGATGATTGTACGGATCATGCGCACCACTTCCGAACCTTTTTCATAGACGGTCGCCGTATAGAAATTGTTGATCTCGCGATATTCGCGCGGGCGCACCGGATGAGCGAGCGGCCCGGCATCTTCCGGAAATTGCTGCGCCTTGAGTATCTTCACCTCGGCGATCCGCTTCACCGGGCGTGAGCGCTCATCGGCAGAAAATTCGTGATCCCGATAGACTGTCAATCCTTCCTTGAGGCAGAGCTGGAACCAGTCGCGGCAGGTGATGCGGTTGCCCGTCCAGTTATGGAAATATTCATGCGCGATGACAGCCTCGATGCCCGCATAGTCGGCGTCGGTAGCGGTTTCTGGATCGGCCAGCACATACTTGTCGTTGAAGACATTGAGCCCCTTGTTTTCCATCGCGCCCATGTTGAAATCGGAAACGGCAACGATGTTGAAAACATCAAGGTCATATTCGCGACCGAATTTCTCCTCATCCCAACGCATGGAACGTTTCAAAGCATCCATTGCATAGAGCGCCCGGCTTTCCTTGCCACGTTCGACATAGATCGCCAGATCGACTGGACGTCCGGACTGCGTTGTGAAGTGATCCTTCACGACACCGAGCGATCCGGCAACGAGCGCGAAGAGATAGGATGGCTTTGGATGCGGATCGTGCCAGGTGGCGAAATGCCGGTCCGGCTTCGCTTCGACCGATCCCTTATCAACGGGGTTGCCGTTGGACAGAAGAATGGGAGCAGCTTGCCTGTCGGCGTCGATGCGAACCGTATAGACCGACAGAACATCTGGACGATCATAAGAATAGGTAATCCGGCGGAAGCCTTCGGCCTCGCACTGGGTGCAATAGACGCTGCTGGAACGATAAAGGCCCGACAACTGGCGGTTTGTCGTCGGATTGATTTCCGTCACGATTTCAAGCGTGAAGCGCTTGCCTTCCGGCAGGTCGCTGATCTCCAGCTGGTCAGGCGTTGCGACATAGCTGTTATCGGCAAGCGGCGTCCCGTCAATGGCGATGCTGATGAGCTTCAGTTCGTCGCCGTCCAGAACCAACGGCGTGCCCGCTGGTGTGTCATCACGACGCTCAATGGTGAGCATGGTACGAACGAGGGTCTTTTCCGGTTCCAGCGAGAAGTCCAGCTTCGTCTCGGGTATGGCGTAGGGTGTTGGACGATAATCTTCGAGACGGAATGTCTGGCCGGTTTCAGTACGCATGGTGAAACTCTCTCTCTGAACTCGCGTTGAACTCACGATGCTGGATTCGTAGCCAAAATTGCTGCCAAGGGAAACTCAATTCCAGAACAAGTAACCAGCCTTTTGTGGCCGGAGCATTTCCAGCAAAAGTGCGAAGCGCCTACACGGGGAAATCAGTCCAGTAGACTGATTTCTGATCCCGCTTCGATGGGTCGGATAATGCAACAAACCAAATAGCGGGCGGTTTGCCAAATATTTTTCGACTTGACCTTTGTGCTACTGGTGCTGTGTCACAAACAGGAATAAGAAAAAGGGCGCCCAATACTTTGGGTCATTATTGGCTTTAGGTTATTAAGGGATTGCGTTGTGAACGCTCACACGAGCGCGCCTGTCGAGGCTGCCCATCTTGAAACGAATCCGATGCTCGGCATCGGTCTTAAAATCGCTTCCGTTACCGTTTTCGTCGCCATGTCCACCTTGCTGAAGGCGGCTGATGGCGTGCCGGTGGGACAGTTGATCTTCTTCCGGTCTTTCTTCGCAATCTTCGCGATATTGCTCTATCTGGCGTGGCGCGGGCAGCTTTCCGGCGTTTTTCGCACCGAAAACGGGTTCAGCCATTTCTGGCGCGGTCTGGTGGGGGTCAGCTCCATGTCGATGAGCTTTTTCGCGCTCACCAAGCTGCCGCTGCCGGAAGCAATCGCGATCAACTATGCTTCGCCGCTGATTACCGTCATTCTCGGCGCGGTCATCCTGCATGAAGTCGTGCGGTTTTACCGCTGGAGCGCGGTTCTGATCGGGCTTGGCGGGGTAATGGTCATCATCTGGCCGCGACTGACGGTGTTTTCCGGTGGCGGTATGGGGCATGAAGAGGCCGTCGGAGCACTTGCCGCCCTCGGTGCGGCGCTCACATCGGCCGTGGCCATGATGCTTGTACGTCGCCTCGTGCAGACGGAACGCACATCGACCATCGTGATCTATTTTTCCATATCCGCGAGCGTCATTTCCCTGGTGAGCATCCCATTCGGCTGGATCGTGCCGAACTGGTCGCAGCTTGCCATGCTGATCGGTGCGGGTTTTGCCGGTGGTGTCGGCCAGATACTTCTGACCGAATGCTACCGCCATGCGCCAATGTCGACGATTGCGCCCTTCGAATACACCTCCATGCTTTTGGGGCTTGCCATCGGCTTTCTGCTGTTCGGCGATATTCCGACCTTCGAAATGCTGGCCGGTAGCGCCGTCGTCATGGCTGCAGGCGGTTTCATCATCTACCGCGAGCAGAAGCTTTCCATCGCGCCCCACAAGGTAAACGCACCGCAGACGCAGTAATTTAGCTTTGGCCGGGTGTGCCTTCCGCACGCGGATCGAGCTGCATGGTTTCCGGCGTGGACTGGCCGTCCGGGGTATGGAACTTGTACTCGGTCTTCTGGTCGCTGATGGCCGGACGTTCGAAGCGACGGATGCGCCAGAAGGCGTGCAGGCCATATAAGCCGTAAGCGATGGCCATGGTTACGAAGAAGCCCGAAGCACCGACCAGATCCATCAACGGGCCGGAAAGGGCAGGCCCGATGACACTGCCCACGCCGTAGATAATCAGCAATCCGCCGGAGACCTTCACAAATTCGCTGGCATCCGCATAGTCGTTGGCGTGGGCGACGTTAAGGCTGTAGATCGGATAAATCACCGAACCGAACAGAAACATCATGGCGTAAAGCGCATAGGGCGAGGTGGGATGGAACAGCACCATGACCATTGACAGGGCGAAGCCGATGACACCGGCGATCACCATGACATAGCGACGATCCACAAAATCTGATCCTCGTCCGAGCGGATATTGGAAGATAGCGCCGCCCACCATGGCGCAGGCAAGCATCGTGGCGATGCCGAAGGTGGAAAGGCCGTTCATCTCGCCATAGATGGCGGCGAGGAAGTTCCATGTGCCCGCAACAATGCCGGCGATCAGCGAACCGACAGCCGCAGCAGGCGACCGTCGATATAGCCCTTTCAGATCGAGCGAAACCTGCGTCAGCGGATTGGGTGATTGCGCGCTTGAAAGGGCCGTTGGAAGCAGCGCGCTTGCATAGATGATGGCGCAGATGATGAAAAGTGTCTGGGTTCCCGCATCGCCGAACGGTAGGATGTATTGCCCGCATAGCAGGCCGAGCATGGTGATGATCATATAGATCGAGAAAACGCGGCCGCGCGATTCATTGGTCACGCGCTCATTCAGCCAGCTTTCGATAATCATATAGCTGCCTGCGAGCGAAAAGCCCGCGACGCCGCGGAAGATCATCCAAGCAACGGGATTGACAACCAGTGCGTGGAAAAGAAGCGCTATCGAAAGCAGTGTTGCCAGCGAGGAAAAGACGCGTACATGGCCCACACGCCGGACCAGATGCGGCACCACAATACAGCCGATCGTAAACGCAAGGGAATAGCTCGTGCCCATCCAGCCGATGGTCGTGGTCGACCAGCCTTCCATGCCGCCGCGTAAGGGCAGAAGAATACCCGCGAGGCCACCGGCAAGCAGCATAAGAAAGGTGCTTGCAAGCAAAGCGGCTATGGGCAGGAGCTGGCCAGCCATGAAAAACTCCACAGAAAACCCATGGGGAATCTGAATTTAGGGCTACTTGTCGCCGGAAGGCGGTTTGGCAAGCGGCGAAATAGAACAAGTTTGCGGCATGTTGGTGACAATGCCACCTGCGCCGCCTGCCGATGCCACTGAACTACGGAGATTTCAACTCATCAATTCGGCCAATTTCAGCTTCACAGCCAGAAAATCGCGCCATGCAAAACGCTTTTGCGCTGGTGTGCGCAGAAGATAGGCTGGATGCAGGGTTGGCATGACGGGAATTTCGAGGCCGGAAGGTGTTTTGTGAATCTTCCAGTTGCCGCGCAGGCGCAGGATGCCTTCCGTCGCGCCGCTGAGTGCCTTGCCTGCTGGGCCACCCAGTGCAACCAGAACTTTCGGCGCGGCGAGCTCGATCTGTCGCTCGATGAATGGCCGACAAAGTTCCGTCTCAAGCGGCGTCGGTGTGCGGTTGCCCGGTGGGCGCCACGGGATTGTATTGGCGACGTAGACGCTTTCTCGCTTCAGGCCGATGGATTCGATCATGCGATTGAGAAGCTGGCCGGATTTGCCGACGAAGGGCAATCCTTCCATGTCCTCGTCCCGTCCCGGTGCTTCGCCGATGAACATGATGTCGGATGACGGATCGCCATCGGCGAAGCACAGGTTCTTCGCCGTGAATTTCAAGTTACAGCCGTCGAATGCGGCGAGTTTCTCCCGCAGTTCTTCCAGCGTCGAAGCCTGTGCCGCCGCCTCGCGCGCGAGCGCAATCTGCGCTGTGTCAGGAAGGTCGGCTGCGGCTTGAACAGGCCTGCTGGTGGGGGCGGGTGTCGGGGCAGGGCGCGGTTGTTGCTGTCGGGCGCGCTCAGGCGCATTCGGCATTTGCGCTGCAGGCTGCGAGGGAGCGGGACGCTGAGGTTCCGCAAACCGATCTATAGGTGTTTCGGAAAGCGGCATGTCAACGCCTGCTTCCGCATAGAAGCGGAGCAAACCTTCAATATCCAGCGTTTCGCGATTATCAGCCATTATATACCTCACCTCTGAGGTGGCGAATTTTGAAGGCGAATGCAAGAGCCTGGTTCAGATTTAGGGTCCGTTTCGCAGGTTAGTGACAGTTCAGATCTGATCTGACTCACATCTCCAAACCAAGGCCAGACATTGGCAATCACAAACCATGACGCCTTGGCTTTTATACCATCACAAACAAATCCTCATCGCAGCTTCTTGAATGGAATGAATTTGACGTTTACGTTAAGGTAAATCAATTTGAGAGCGTAGGACGCCTGTTTTGGACAATTGGACGCATTTGCGACAGTCTCCAACTCTGCGACAGGGTAAGGCAGAATACGGGGAAACGGCGATCTTTTCGTACCGCCAGTGCTGACGGGCAGTCGGTTCATGGGTATTCGCGATTAGATCATGCACAAAAACAATTGGATGCGTCGTCTGGGCTATCTTAGTGAGAAGACGATGTTGCACCGGACGGAGGGATGAATGTCTGAAGCCCCAGAATATGCGAACCAGGAGCTTCCCGAACGCGAGAGCATGGAATTCGACGTCGTGATCGTCGGCGCGGGTCCTGCTGGCCTTGCTGCGGCTATCCGTTTGAAACAGGCGAATCCCGAGCTGTCCGTCGTTGTCCTCGAAAAGGGCGGGGAAGTCGGCGCGCATATTCTTTCCGGCGCTGTCGTTGATCCGGTTGGCATTGACCAGCTTCTGCCGGGCTGGCGCGAGGAAGAGGGACACCCTTTCAAGACGCCGGTTACTGCCGATCATTTCCTTGTGCTGGGGCCTGCGGGCTCGGTGCGCCTGCCGAATTTCGCGATGCCGCCTTTGATGAGCAATCATGGCAATTACATCGTGTCTCTTGGCAATGTCTGCCGCTGGCTGGGCACCAAGGCCGAAGAACTTGGCGTGGAAATCTATCCGGGTTTTGCGGCAACCGAAGTGCTCTACAACGACGAGGGCGCGGTCATCGGCGTCGCCACCGGCGATATGGGCGTCGAGCGCGATGGAACACATGGTCCGAACTATACACGCGGCATGGCTCTGCTCGGCAAATATACGCTGGTCGGCGAAGGCGCGCGTGGTTCGCTTGCCAAGCAGCTGATCTCGAAGTTCAAACTCGACGAGGGCCGTGAACCGGCGAAATACGGTATCGGACTCAAGGAATTGTGGCAGGTCGATCCGTCCAGGCACAAGCCGGGTCTGGTTCAGCACTCCTTCGGCTGGCCGCTCGACATGAAGACCGGCGGCGGTTCGTTCCTTTATCATCTCGAAGACAATATGGTCGCGGTCGGCTTCGTGCTGCACCTCAACTACAAGAACCCGTATCTGTCGCCATTCGAAGAATTCCAGCGCTTCAAGACCCATCCGGCCATTCGCGACGTATTCGAGGGCGGCAAGCGCCTTTCCTATGGCGCGCGTGCGATCACCGAAGGCGGGTTCCAGTCGGTGCCGAAACTTTCTTTCCCCGGCGGAGCGCTCATCGGCTGCTCGGCTGGTCTGGTCAATGTGCCGCGCATCAAGGGCAGCCACAATGCGGTTCTGTCCGGCATTCTCGCCGCTGACAAGATCGCGGAGGCAATTGGTGCGGGCCGCGCCAATGACGAGCCGGTCGAGATCGAGAACACTTGGCGCTCGAGCCTGATCGGCAAGGA
This sequence comes from Brucella oryzae, assembly GCF_041929965.1. Classification (NCBI taxonomy): domain Bacteria; kingdom Pseudomonadati; phylum Pseudomonadota; class Alphaproteobacteria; order Hyphomicrobiales; family Brucellaceae; genus Brucella; species Brucella oryzae. The sequence goes on from NZ_JBHEEO010000019.1 coordinate 73,703, forward strand.
TTTGAAGCGGGTGCGCAACGTCAAGCCGCTGTGGTCGAAATTCGGCACGATTGCAGGTGTGGCGCTCGGTGGTCTCGATATGTGGACCAACCAGCTTTTCGGCTTCTCGATCTTCGGGACGCTGAAGCATGGCAAGACCGATGCGCAGTCGCTGGAACCGGCTGCGAAGCACGCGAAGATCGATTATCCGAAGCCGGATGGTGTCCTGACGTTCGACCGCCTGTCGTCGGTGTTCCTATCGAACACGAACCATGACGAGAACGAGCCTGTGCATCTTCAGGTCCGAGACATGGAACTGCAGAAGACGTCGGAGCACGACGTCTTCGCTGGCCCGTCGACACGTTACTGCCCTGCGGGCGTCTATGAATGGGTGGATGCCGACGGCAACTCCGCTGCCGATCCGCAGGCAAAGAACGTGCGATTCGTCATCAACGCGCAGAATTGCGTGCACTGCAAGACTTGCGACATCAAGGACCCGAACCAGAACATCAACTGGGTGCCGCCACAAGGCGGGGAGGGGCCTGTTTACGTGAACATGTAAAAGAAAAAGGCGGTCTGGAACCGCCTTTTTTATTGAAGCATGACGGATTGGGTTTCCGGCTCGTCTGCATCTGGCCGGACAGGCGGCGGAACGGAAAAATCGAGCCGCACCGGTAGATGATCGGAGCCAGCATCCTCGCGTGCCGAAACCTTCGCTCCTCCGATTTCAGGGCTTACGAGTATCTGATCGATCGGCACGCCGATATAAGGCGCGAGCGTAACAGGCAGCAGATGCGTCATCCACGTGCCGCCAATACCGGTCATATGGCGGGTGCCGGATGCATGTTCGACGCGACGAACCGCATTGCTCCACGGTGCCGCATTGAAATCACCGGCGACGACCAGAGGACCTTTCAGCTTCTGCAGTTCCGGTTCGATATAGCGGAGTTGATAAGGCTGCCAGCGTGGCCATGGCCATGAGAAGTGCAGGGCGGCGACATGCACGGTCGTTCCGCCGAAGTTGATCGGCGCAATGGCCAGTAAGCCATCGCCGACGCAGGCCGTCTGTGCATCTTCGCTGAAAGGCCGCTTCGACAGGATGCCCACGCCCCATGTATTGGGATCGTCAGCACAATTGAGGTGGTAGGGATAGGAGCCCTGGAGAATGGTGAGCCATTTTGTCCATTGCTCGCTCGCTTCCTCATAGGTGATGACGTCCGGCTTCTCTCGCGCAATCATCTGGAGAATACGTTTTGGTTCGGGATTGTCTTCGCGCAAATTGATCTGGACGAGGCTGTAGCGTGCCCCACCTTGTTCCTGCGCCTGTACACCTGTGGAGCCGCTCAGGAAATCGCGTGCAGCACCGACAGTTGTACTGAGAGCCATAACGGAAAAAAGCAGAAGCATCGCTGCCTCGCGCCGCATTTTGGTGAAAAGCAAAGGAATAGTCAGCACTGCCAGCAAGACGGCGAGGTGAGCTCGAAAATGCGAAAAGGAATCCAGTGCGGGATGCACCGCCCCAAGAAATCCGAGCACGAGCGGGACCGACAGTGCGACGGCGGCCAGCAGCAACAGGAATGAAAGATTTTCACGGCGTTTCGACATGAAGGTGCCCATAGGTGCTGATTGCGGCTTGATGATGAAGGGGAGGGCAGTATGATAGGAGCACCGTTGTTGCGAACCAACATATTGCCCTACTGCCTTACTGCCCTATTGCCCCAACTTTACTGGAAAGCCGTTTCGTAGAAGCTGCGGAGCTTGCGGGAATGCAGCCGCTCGTCCGGCATGGCGGCGATCTTTTCCATTGCGCGGATGCCGATGCGCAGATGCTGCGCCACCTGTCGCTTGTAGAATTCGGTCGCCATGCCCGGAAGTTTCAGTTCACCGTGCAGCGGCTTGTCGGAAACACAAAGCAGGGTGCCGTAAGGCACACGGAAACGGAAACCGTTGGCCGCAATTGTCGCGGATTCCATATCAAGCGCGACGGCGCGCGCCTGCGAAAGGCGCTGCACCGGGCCGCGCTGGTCGCGCAATTCCCAATTGCGGTTGTCGATGGTGGCGACCGTGCCGGTACGCATGATCTGTTTCAGATCGTAACCCTCCAGGCCGGTGATTTCCTCAACAGCCTCTTCCAGCGCAACTTGAATTTCCGCAAGTGCCGGGAGCGGCACCCAGACGGGCAGATCGTCATCGAGAACATGGTCTTCACGCATATAGGCGTGTGCCAGGACATAATCGCCAAGCTGCTGGCTGTTGCGCAGGCCCGCGCAGTGACCCAGCATCAACCATGCGTGGGGGCGAAGCACGGCGATATGGTCGGTTATGGTCTTGGCATTGGATGGTCCCACGCCGATATTGACCATCGTGATGCCGGAATGGTCAGCCCGCTGCAGGTGATAAGCAGGCATCTGGGGCAGGCGCTGCAACGGATTTCCGTTGCTTGGCGCGGTTTCGCCCGCCAGCGTGATGATGTTGCCCGGTTCCACGAACCGTTCATATCCACCGCCGCCATTTGCCATCAATTCGCGGGCATAGGCGCAGAACTCGTCCATATAGAACTGGTAGTTGGTGAACAGAACGAAGTTCTGGAAATGTGCCGGATTTGTCGCCGTATAATGTGCCAGCCTATGCAAAGAATAATCGACGCGCTGGGCCGTGAAGGGCGCAAGCGGCATCGGTTCACCGGGGGCAGGCTCGAAATCGGCATTGACGATCTTGTCGTCGGTCGCCGCCAGATCGGGTACGTCGAACAGGTCACGCAGCGGATGCGTGAAGGCACTGGCGACCGAAGCCTCGACATAGGTGCCTTCCCTGAAGGCAAAATGGATCGGGATCGGCGTCGAGGATTCCTTCACCGTTACCGTTACACCATGATTGCGCATCAGGAGGCGTATCTGCTCGTTCAGATAATGGTCGAACAGATCGGGCCGCGTGATGTTTGCGGAATAATCGCCGGGCGTCGAAACATGGCCATAGGCCAGACGCGAATCCACATGCGCGAAACTAGACGTGGACAGGCAGATTTCGGGATAGTAGGCGCGATAACGCTGCGGCGGAACCTCACCGCGTGCAACCTTCTCGAACGCATCGCGCAGGAAGGCCGTATTGCGGTCATAGAGTTTTTGCAGGGCGGCAACCGCCGCACCGGCGTCGTTGAAAACCTCCGGGTCAACGGTCGGAGGTGTTTTGATCTCGGTCAGAAATGGATGTTCGATTCGCTGTGTCATGGCCTAGTATAACAAAACCGATGACTGTTACATGACCCAGTTTATGCGGCTCGCTGCAAGCTCACATAAAGCACGAGGCCGACACCGCTCATCTGGGAATGCTGGCCGATCTGCGTATAGGCGAAGGTTGCTGCCGGACCGGTGAAGATGGCTGTGAATAGGAAAACCCGAAGGGCGATTGCGGCGATGGTCCGGGTTCTTTTCATGGCCGCTCTCCGGCATGCTTCTGAGTGAATGCGGCCACAGGCCCGATTATCGGCTGGTCACGGTAAACACTGTATCTCTGGTCGACGAAAATGCTGGCGACTGTGGCAAAGCCAGCGATCATCAGGCAGACAATTGTTAAACGCCGAAGCATACCGGTTGGCCCCCAAAGCCGTTCTGATTTTTGTTCTCCCTGGTCAATCTAGCGATCGCGCCTGAACCGTCCCTGAGAGCGCCGTTCATGCGCCGTTCAAAAATATTGATGTTCCGTTTATTGCCACAAGTGGCTCTTGTGCCTGCTCAAAAGGGTCTTATGTTTCCCATCATTGGAATGCGGGGACATGTCCCGCTCAACGTCAGGATCAGCGGGAGAGAGCCCATGGCCGAACAGACCAAGCCCATCGAATTGTATTATTGGCCGACACCGAACGGCTTCAAGATCAGCATCATGCTGGAAGAACTGGGCGTTCCCTATGAGGTCAAATATGTCAATATCGGCAAGGGCGATCAGTTCCAGCCAGATTTCCTGAAAATCGCCCCGAACAACCGTATGCCCGCGATCATCGATCCGAAAGGGCCGGGCGGCGAACCGATCTCAGTGTTCGAATCTGGTGCGATCCTGCAGTATCTCGGGCGGAAGTTCGGCAAGTTCTACCCGATCGACGAACGCAATCGCGTCGCCGTTGACGAATGGCTGATGTGGCAGATGGGCGGGCTTGGCCCGATGTCGGGGCAAGCTGGTCATTTCCGGATCTATGCACCGGAGAAGGTTCAGTACGGGATCGACCGCTATACGAATGAGGTCAACCGGCTCTATGGTGTCCTGAACAGGCAGCTTGAAGGCAAGGAATATATCGCTGGCGATTATTCAATCGCCGACATGGCATCAATCGGCTGGATCAACGCCTATAAGAATTACGAGCAGAATCTCGATGATTTCCCGAACCTGAAGCGCTGGCACGAGACGATGAATACGCGCCCTGCGGTTCAGCGTGGTCTGCTGGTCGGCAAAGAAGAACGGGAACGCGCAAATGCTTCAGCGAACAAGGAAGAGGAACACAAGATTCTCTTCGGTCAGAAGGCACGCTGAACAAGCGGTGAAAGAAAGGGCGGCCCGGGGCCGCCCTCAGATTGATTACAAACCCCTCGATTTTTGGAAGCAGTCAAAAACGAGGGGTTTTGATTCCGATTTGTTCACGTTCTGAATCTGGGACGTTCCGTGAATCTGAGGTCATTTTGACCCTGCCGGAGGTTTGTCAGCAGTCTGAAGGGGCCGAGAGGCCCCTTCTCACTTAGATAGTCAATCCAATCAAGAGTTGCCCTTCAGGCGTGCGTTGCAGAGGCTGTAATAACCGCCTCCCTTCTGCACCCACTTCAGGCCACCCAAAGCATTGGCGTCCTTCAAGGCATGGTACTGCTCCAGGCAAGTGTGCATACGCGCCTTGCCGGCGGATTCATTGGAGAATTTGGCTGAAACAGCGGTTGGGAACTTCACGCCCTTGGGGGCAGCAACCGTCGGAGCGGCAGGTTCACTGTTTCCGTCTGTGCTCATCGCGACCGGATCTGCACCCGGACCGCACTCGGCCTTGCGGAAAGCGTTCCACTTGACACCATTATCCGTACCAGAATCCTTAGCTGCCTGATACTTAGCGCTGCACTGTTTCATGGTCAGGCCCTTGGCAGAGTCGTCTGCCGCAGGAGCAGCAGCGCTCTTGGCTGCCTTTTTGGCTGGAGCAGCAGGAGCTGCCGGTGCTGCGGCGGCATCTGCGCCATCTCCGCATTGCGCCTTGCGGAAATCATTCCATTTCATACTGCCAAGCGTGCCAGCATCTTTGGCAGATTGATATTTTGCGCTACATTCCTTCATCGTCAGTGCATTGGCAGGCGATGAAAAAGCAAATGCAGCGGCACTCATGATAATGGCTGTGCCTGCCATAGCTGTGATGGTTCGAATAGACATCGTGTTACTCCCTATCGAATGCAGCCCTTTTGATCGCTTGGTATCCGTTCGCACCTTGCGATCTTGCTAATATAGAAGAACGGTAGATGTCACTGTTGCTCTCGCCCGTTCCGTTTATACGTCAATATTGCGCTTCACCAAGTTGACTGTCAATCATTTGGTCAATATTACTCTTATATCCAATACAAATTTTCTAACGGGCTTTCTTTGCTCGTTATGGTCATGCAGGCGCCATGAAGTAGAATTATAGTACTTCTTCCCCCATGTCCGATTTTTATTCAAATAGAGTTAAAATCTGAGGATGATAGCTGTGATAAAGCGAATCATGATTATAGGTGGTGCCGGCTCGGGAAAATCCAGCCTTGCGCGCAAGCTTGGCGACATCACTGGTCTACCGGTTGTTCATATCGATACTCTCTACTGGCTGCCCGGCTGGACGATGCGCTCGCGTGACGAGATCGGCCACCTCACCAAAGAAGCGGCGAATCAGGACAGATGGATATTCGAGGGAAACAATAGCGAAACTATGAATTACCGGGCCTCGCGGGCAGATATGCTTATTTTTCTCGATATATCGACCATGCGTCGTCTGTGGCGTGTATTGAAAAGAACGGTAATCCATTACGGGGGCTCACGCCCGGATATGGCTGAAGGTTGTGTGGAGCGTTTTGACTGGGGCTTCCTGAAATGGGTGGCGAGCTATCGCAAAGACGGTCGGGTTCGCGCATTGGCTTTTCTGGAAAAGGCGCCGCAACATCTTATCAAGCATCACTTGCGCAGTCCGCAAGCGGTGAAGCGCTTCCTCGCGCAGATGGCGCGCGAAATAAATTAAAACAATCAGCCTCTCCGAGAGCGATAAACTCACAAAGCAGACCTTGAAATAACAATATTTCAAGCCGTGCGCTGCATCGCTACTGCTGTTATATTTAGTTGTCTCCCAAGACTTTACGCTGCGTGCTATGGCCCAACCATCTGCACAGCGCGAATGTATGACATGTCGGAACTCGTTCCGGCACCGTAATCTTTTCGCCGGATTGCCGGCTTCTCGCTGTTCTGGAGTTTCCACGTGGCTGATATCACTGATAACGCCGCTGCCCTTATTGATGCGCCGAAAGCTGCCGCATTCGACCGTCACCACCTCTATGAAGATGCGATGGCGATGCTGATCGGTACATCCTTCATCGCACTCGGCATTACGCTTTACAGCCAGGCCATGCTGATGACCGGCAGCACCGCCGGTATCGCCCTTCTCATCCAGTATGCAACAGGCACGGAATTCGGATTGCTCTATTTCCTGATCAATCTGCCATTCTACTATTTTGCCGTGCGTCGAATGGGTTGGGCTTTTACGATCAGAACCTTCGTCGCAGTGGCCATGATGTCGGTCTTTGCGCGACTGATGCCCTTGAGTGTCGACTTCTCAAGCGTTAATCCGCTTTTCGCCGCACTCATGGGCGGCACCTTGATGGGTATGGGTGTGCTGGCACTCTTCCGTCATCGCTCCGGTGTCGGCGGCGTCAACATATTGGCGCTCTATCTGCAGGACGCCTATGGGATCAGAGCCGGTTGGTTTCAGCTCGGCCTCGACGTCCTTATCATGTTGGTCTCGCTGTTCTTTATCCCATGGGAGAACATGGTGCTTTCCCTGATCGGTGCGATTGCCATGAATCTCATCATCGCAATCAATCACAAACCGGGCCGGTATCTCGGTATAAGCTGAGACAGCAAAAGCCACCTCGAAGGCGGCTTTCTTCATAAACGAAGGCGTTATCAGTCAGTGGGCGGTCATCCATTCGCGTGCGCCGCGCAGGGCTGCTGCCAGTTCGCCCTTGCTCATCGTGGCAGCCACCTGATTACGCATACGGGCGGCCTTCTCGCTGCCGCGGATGGCCGCAATGTTCAGCCATTTGTGGGCCTGCACCACGTCGATCTCGCAATCGCGACCGATGGCAAATTTCATGCCCATTTCCAGAAGAATGCGATCCTGCGCGATTGCGTTGTTCTTATTCGTAAAGCTCTGAAACTGTGCCATTTTCTTTGTCCCTGTTAAATCCCGAGAACCGTCCGGTCTTTATTTCAAAGCTTGATTTCGTTGCTTCGAAACTGCCGTCTCTGTCGTTCCGTTCATGCTCTCAAATCTAGGGGAAAGGATTGAAATGCGCGTTAAACCAGATGCTTAACGAGCAACCAACAAAATCCGAACAAGGGGTAAACTTGGGATTTTGTTAAACATGCAAGTGCCGCCGATTGCTGGATTTTAGTAAAAACTCGATTCAAATCCGCATGATCGAACGAAACCAGTTGCTAACTATAGACAACATTCGAATGCGGGCGTGTGTGTACAAAGGGCAGTGTTTCAGGAGCAGAGAGCGTCACAAATATCCCTCTTCCGCTTCGCCGGAAACTAGTTTACGTTTACGTTTGCGTAAGTTTGATGGATGATCGAGGAGGCTTCCGTCTTAAACTTCAGAACGCATCACAGCGGTTTCATCGTTGCAACCGGCAAAGCCGGGACTGGCGGCGATTTGGGAGGAAAGAATGATCCGCACACTTATTCTTGGAATGACGCTTGCAGCCACCTTTGCCGCGCCCGCCCTCGCCGAAGAAGGGATCGTCGGTACGTGGAAGCGCCCGAACGGAACGATCATCAGCTATACGGCCTGCGGCGCCAACAAGTTCTGCGGTACGGTGCAGACCGGCGAATACAAGGGCAAGTCCATCGGCACGATGTCCGGCACCGGGGGCAGCTATAAGGGTGAGGTCAACAAGCTTGACGAAGGCAAAACCTATACCGGCAAGGCCAGTGTCAAGGGCAATACGCTTTCACTCTCCGGCTGCGTGATGGGCGGTCTGATCTGCAAGAGCGAGAGCCTGACGCGCCAGTAATATCCAGCGCTGCGGAATCAAAAAGGGCGGCCCCGGGCCGCCCTCAGACTGCTGACAAACCTCCGGCAGGGTCAAAATGACCTCAGATTCACGGAACGTCCCAGATTCAGAACGTGAACAAATCGGAATCAAAACCCCTCGTTTTTGACTGCTTCCAAAAATCGAGGGGTTTGTAATCAATCTGAAGGGGCCTCTCGGCCCCTTTTTATTTGGTTCTTGCGAACCAGCCGGTGACTGCAACAGAAAGCCAACCGAGAATCATCAACGATCCTCCGGTCGGTGCAGCCATCGGGAAGAGCCGGTTGCCGGTCATATCGCGCATGAAGAGATCGCCGCAGAACAAGGCAAGGCCGATAACAAGCAAGGCACCGCCCAAATAAGCGGTACGGCTGGCCGGTGCGATGAGTGACAACACAAGAAATGCAGGCGCATGTCCAAGAAGCAGCGGAGCAATATTGCCGAGATGATTCTCGCCGCCATGGGCCGCGCCTGCATAAGCGGCAATCGCGAGTGCACCGCACAGCCCGGCAAGTGTACTGAAAAGAATGTTTTGAGGTCGATTGTCTGATCGAATCAGCATGTGCGGCTCCGCGATTCAGGCAGTTTCACGAATATCTACATGTTTTCGGGCATCCTCCAAAGCGTCGGGTAGGGCAGCTTCAAAAAGATCGAGCTGTTCGTCAGCGCCGACACTGACACGGATGCAGCGGTCGAGAACCGGGGCTCCTGGTTTGCGTACGAAGATGTCACGCGCGATCAGGCTATTGAGAACTGCCGTGGCGAATGCTCCATCCTTTCCGCAGTCGATGGTGACAAAGTTGGTGGCGGACGGAATGGCTGTAAGACCATTTTCCTTGGCGATTGCGGCAATGCGGTCTCGCCCGGCTATTATTTGGGTAACCACGTTACGCAGGTAAGCCTGATCCTTGAGGGCTGCAATAGCTGCTGCCTGCGCAAGACGGTTCACCGCGAAATGATCGCGAATCTTGTCGAAAGATTTGATAGCTTCAGCACTGCCGACAACATAACCGCAGCGAATGCCCGCCAAACCGTAGGCTTTGGAGAAGGTGCGCATTCGCAGAATATTTGGTCGGTCGGTTTCAAAGGGCGGGAAGGCGGAGGTAGGCCCGGTTTCGCAATAGGCCTCATCCAAGACAAGCATCGTGGTTTCAGGAACGCGCTCGATGAAGGATTGGATATCCGAACCCTCATGCCAGGTTCCCATCGGGTTATCCGGATTGGCAAGATATAGGATTGCAGCATCTTGCTTGCGCGCCGCGTCAAGCAGTCCGTCGAGGTCCGATCTGTCGTTAAGATAGGGAACCGTGACCAGATTTCCGCCATAACCGGCAACATGATAATTGAAGGTCGGATAACCGCCCAGCGAGTTGATAACTTTGTCACCCTCTTGGACATATTGCCTGACAACCAGCCCGAGCAAGGCATCAACGCCTGCTCCGGGCATGATGTTTTCAGCTGCCACGCCGTGATGCGCAGCAATGGCATGGCGTAATTCGTAATTTTCAGGGTCGCCATACTTCCAGATTTCGCTCACTTCCATCCGAATGGCTTCTAGGACAGACGGCGCTGGTCCGAAACTGCTCTCATTCGCGCCGATTCGCGCTCTGAAAGGTTTTCCTCGCTGCAGTTCCAGTGTTTCGGGGCCGGTAAAAGGAACGGTAGAAGGCAAGCTTGCGACGAGTGATGTGAGGCGGGGGGATCCCATGGTGATTTCCAGTCGATTCTCAGTCCAGCACAGTGTGAAGAGGACGAGCCGAAGGGCTGGATATGCCGTCAGTTACCTGCGCCTGTCCCACTATGAAAGGCATAGCAACTTGTATTGGCAGGTTCCATCACAATGATTCTATGACGGCTGAATAAGCGAGGCGCTTCTTCGGAACTGAAACCTGTCAGTCGGGTTTCAAGGGCTGTGTCACCTTTGACCGAGCAATCCAGGCTGGAATCGAGCATAAATGAACAGCCAATGCCACAGCCATGTTGCCAGTGGCTGGCTATCGAATCTCGAAAGCGGAGGTGCCGAAATCACTTAGTGAATTTCAAGCACTTTCACGCATGAGTCGAGGTCGTGCGTTGCCAGATGTGCATAACGCATGGTCATCTGCAGCGTCTGGTGACCCAGCCACATCTGAACCCGACGAATATCGATACCACCGCGGACCAGACGGGATGCACATGTATGACGAAGAATGTGCGGAACGACCTGATCGTCCGTGCCAAGCCCAACTTCCATTTTTGCTTCATTCCAGATCTGGCGGAACCGGACCTGATTGAGCATTGAGAAGGGGCCTTTGAGCTTCTCATGTGGAATGTGTGCTGCTTTATTGGCACGACGGGTAAGAGGGACAGTGCGGCTGCGATTTGATTTTGTTAGCCAGAATGTAACCCGGTGATCCTGAATATCGTTCCAGGTAACGCCGATTGCTTCCCCAAGGCGACAGCCTGTATCGACCAGAAACAGGGATAACCGGTAGCTATCTTCACAGCGCGATTTGATCGCGGCGAACAGGCGCTTTTCTTCCTCATATTCAAGAAATCGAATACGTCCCACACGCTCTTTCTGCCGGACGAATTCCGGTAGATTGAAGATATCCCCCATTTTGTGCGCCTTTCGCAGCAGCTTGCTCAGCGCAGCCATCTTTCTATTGATGGTTGCATTGCTATTGCCGCGCTCACGAAGAGAGCCGATGACGGAATCGAGCATTTCCTGATCGAAGCCTGAAAAGCGTTCACCCTTCAGAATTTCGTCAATCTCGCCAAGAAACGACCTAACATTATACTTGTGTGACCCGTCATCCCATAGGATGTTGATATATTTCCCCGTCAGTTCCGCCACCGAAAATTGTTCGACAAGCCGGTGGTTCGGGCTTTTGTTGGATGTATACTGAAGGTTGTAGTCGACTATCGGCGTAAACTTATCGCCCATATCGATCTTCGTTTCCCCAACGACGATCATTGCATGCCCCCCATAGATATATGAGACGCACAATTAATGAAATAATTCCCGGAACACAAGATAAGTGAGCTAACTTTATGCGGAGACATGTTTGGATCCTTCTAAAAGACCAGCTATTGCCCCCAAAGTTTTTGTCGTCCCCGCAACTCCCCCTCGTTTTTCGATCCTTTTCGAAATCCCCATTTCTGAAGGATCGGAATTCATGCATTCGTGAGCTATGTTTCAAATGGATGTGCGCCAACGGTTTCCCGTTGGCGCATTTTGCTCAAGCGTCGATCTGATTAGAACGAGCGCTGGAAGCGGACCATACCCTGCCAAGCGTCTTCGCCCTTCAGGACGGAGTTCTTGTCGTCCCA
>NZ_JBHEEO010000020.1:0-80953 GCF_041929965.1 Brucella oryzae
CGCGGGGTGGAGCAGCCCGGTAGCTCGTCAGGCTCATAACCTGAAGGCCGCAGGTTCAAATCCTGCCCCCGCAACCAACGATACCTGCGATACACTCAAGCCCTTCTCACCGAAGGGCTTTTTTGCGTTCTGGCTTTCTTTTACATGGCCTAGAAGAGCGTCCAGAAGCGCCTTCTCCTTCAGGAAGTCAGGGTTCTTCTTGCCACTGGCAAACGTCAGGATCGCCGCGAGGTCGCCGCGCAGCACGATCGCCAGTTCCTCGCCTTCGGAAACCAGCTCGATGCGGCTGACGAGTGAGCGCGGGAGGATGGGGGCAATAATCAACTGAGCGGCATCGCGTAACGCGTTGAGCCTTAGGGTGCCCCGAAGCACCGGACGATCTGCTACGCTTGCCATGCCAAGAGACAAAGCTCGGGGACAATTCCCGCTACGCGTGGGAACTGGGAAATGGAGCTTCCTGCGGCGGGTCGATGTGAAAGGTCCGATTTGTGCCAATGAGACCGAGCAGGCTGTTGAGGCCGCCTTGAGTGGGATCGGCTTTGCCTATTGTCTGGAGCCTTTGGTCCGGAATTACCTGGATACGGGTGCGCTGGAAGCTGTGCTGCCTGACTGGGCTTCGGAAGGTCCGTCGCTGACCATGTATTATCCAAGCAGACGGCAGATTCCACCCGGCTTAGGCCGGTTGATCGATCTTATCCGGGAAGATCAAGGTCTCACGCGACTGGTCGTCGCGGAGGAAGCCGTGTTGCTTTGAGTGCTGATGTTGAATATTCATCAATCTTTCGTTGAGCAATAAACAACAGAATAGCGTTGCCTCGTCTCCCCTTCGAGATCAAATATGCGCCACATCTGTTATGCATGGGGTAGGCGCTGTCGTCCATGCGTGGTCAAACCATTTCATTCATGGAGATGCGTTATGCATTATTCTGCAGCGGCTGATCGCTACCAGTCAGATATGATCTATCGCCGTACCGGCCGGAGCGGCATTGATTTGCCAGCCATATCGCTTGGCCTCTGGCACAATTTCGGTGGCCGGGATGTCTATGAAAATGGTCGCGCGATTCTCCGTCGCGCCTTCGACCTGGGCGTGACCCACTTTGATCTGGCCAATAATTATGGGCCGCCTGCCGGATCTGCCGAAGAAAATTTCGGTCGCATCATGGCCAGCGATTTTCGGCCCTATCGCGATGAGATGATTATTTCGTCGAAAGCCGGTTGGGACATGTGGCCGGGACCTTATGGCGGAATTGGCGGCAGCCGAAAATATCTGATCGCCAGTCTCGATCAGTCGCTGAAGCGGATGGGGCTTGACTATGTCGACATCTTCTATTCGCACCGTGTCGATGCAACGACGCCTCTGGAAGAGACGATGGGAGCGCTCGCGCATCTGCATCGCCAGGGCAAGGCGCTTTATGTCGGCATTTCGAGCTATTCGCCGGAACTGACGCTGAAGGCGACAGCGATCCTGAAGGAAGAGCGCGTGCCGCTTTTCATTCACCAGCCGAATTACAACATGTTCAACCGCTGGATCGAGAATGGGCTTCTCGATACGCTGGATGAGCTGGGCACTGGCTGCATTGCCTTCTCGCCATTGGCTCAGGGTTTGCTGACATCGCGCTATCTGCACGGTATTCCAGAGGGAGCGCGGGCGAATCAGGGCGGCTCCCTGAAAGCCAGCGCAGAGAATGAAGAACTGCTGGGTCGTATCCGGGCATTGAACGCCATTGCGGAGCGCCGCGGACAGACTTTGGCTCAGATGGCGATTGCCTGGACGCTGCGTGATCCGCGCGTCACATCTTCGCTCATCGGGGCAAGCTCGGTCGCACAGCTTGAAAACTCGTTAGGTGCTCTGAAGGGGCTCGCATTCAGCGATGAGGAACTGACTGAAATTGACCAATATGCGCATGATGGCGGAACCGACTGGTGGAAGAGCTCGACTTCGCTATGATGTGCGAATCTGACGAGCAAAATGATAAAGGGCCGTACGCTTTGCGTGCGGCCTTTTTGTTTGGAATAAGATGCGGCGAAAGCAATTCACGCGGGGAGATGAAATTGCTATAGGCGAGTGGGGTTCATGGCCGGGGCACGACCCTTCGCCAAGTCTGGCCTTCGGGGGAAGTATATTCGAGAAGATGTCGCTGCGGTCGATAAAGGGCAGTTTGAAATATCCGCTGATCCGTGCGGGGCTGGAGGCTATCGCCTTTTCCGGCGCGTCGGCGCTTTTTCCTTCTGCCAGTGGCCGCGGTGTTGTCTTCACGATGCACCATGTCAAACCGGAAGATGCGACAGATCGGTCGGACCCTAACGCCATTCTTTCGATTACGCCGCAAACGCTTGAAATGGCGATAGAGGTCGCGTTGGAAGCGGGCCTCATTCCCGTGCATCTGCATGACTTGCCGAGATTACTTTCCGAGCAAACCGGCACCCGGAAATATGTCGCTTTCACGCTGGATGACGGCTATCGGAACAATGCAGAATTTGCGGCGCCGGTGTTTGCCAGATACAGCATTCCCTACACGATTTTTATCACCACGGGCTTCGTGGAGCGCAAGCGATCCATGTGGTGGCGGACCATCGCAGCTCTGGTGACGGAAACCGACAGTTTCCAGTTCGACTTTGGCGGCGGTACTGTCGATGTCTGCTCGGAAAGCCCTAGCCAGATAACAGCGGCCTTTGCTCGGCTTGTACAGTTCATGCAGTGTTTCGATGAAGACGAGGCAGTAGCTCGTATAGATGCAGCAGCACAGACGGTCGGGATCGACGCTATTTCCCTTGTCGACGAATCGGTGATGAACCCATCGGAGTTGCGTACCCTTGCGCTTGATCCGCTTGTGCATCTCGGAGCGCATACCGTCACCCATGTCAATCTGCGTCGGGTCGATGACAAGAGGCTGGCCAAGGAAATTGCTGAATCGACCGAATCAATGCAGCGCTATGCCGGTTACAGGCCGCGATCCTTCGCCTATCCATACGGATGGAAGGCGGCAGTTGGGGAACGTGAGATCCGGGCCGTTTCAGAAGCTGGTTTCGATGTGGGTGTGACCACCCAGCCCGGTGTGCTGCAGCAAACAGGTGTGATGCCAGCCGCAGCGATTCCGCGTATTTCACTCAACGGCAATTTTCAGAAGAAGCGCTATATAAAGGCGCTTGTTTCAGGCTTGCCGTTCAAGCTGATTTAGCGGCGGTCCGCTTTCCGAAACATTGCCCTGAAACACGAAAGGCCACCTGTCGGCAGCCTTCGTAAAACCTGGATCAAAGAAAAACTGGAGCGGGCGAAGGGATTCGAACCCTCGACCCCAACCTTGGCAAGATTGACGAGACCCTACGCTACACTATCCGAATTCTCTCTATCATACTAAAATAATTATGTAATTTCATTTTTGCATCGCCGTCTGTATCCGTCAAATACGCTTCCATTTCTCTTTTTCCGCTGACAACTTGCTGACAAAGGCCAAGCGGTTATGCTATTGTCAGCAAAATCGTCAACCGCAGTCAGAGAGGAAGCAACATGGCCAAACTCACCAAGCGGGCACTCGAAGCCATGACCCCGCCCGAGAAGGGCAAGCAGGCATTCTTGTGGGACGGCGAACTCCGGGGTTTCGGAGTCCGCATGCTCCCCTCCGGTCTCCAGACGTTCGTGCTGAATTATCGAAACGCGGCCAACAAGGAACGGCGCATTAATCTCGGCCGTTTCGGAGTGATGACCGTTGAGCAGGCTCGCGAAAAGGCCAAGGTCAAGCTCGGCATGATCGCGGACGGAGACGATCCTGCCGATGCCGACAAGGACCCGCATCACCAGCAGACAGTCTCTGCCTTGTGTGACTGGTATCTCGCCGAGGCCGAGGCTGGCCGCATCCTCGGCCGCCGCAATCGGCCGATCAAGAAATCGACGCTCGCCATGGACAAGAGCCGCATCGAAACGCACATCAAGCCGCTCCTCGGCAGTCGCCTCGCGCATACGCTGAAGGTGGCCGATATCGAGGGGATGCAGTCGGATATCGTGGCCGGCAAGACGGCGAAGCCGCGAGGCGGAGGTCGAGGCGGCGTCACGACCGGCGGCCCCGGCGTTGCCTCCCGCGCCGTCGGAACGCTCCAGAGTATCCTTGGTCACGCCGCCCGCCTCGACAAAATCGAAAGCCATCCGAGCCGCGGCGCGCGAAAGCTCGCGGGCAAGAAGAAACAGCGGCGGTTGAGCGTGGCCGAGATCAAGAAACTCGGCGCCGCGATGCGGCACGCGGAACGCAACGGCGAAAGCCCTGTGGCCCTCGCCATCGTCCGCTTCCTGGCGCTCACAGGCTTCCGCATCTCAGAGGGACAAGGCGTGCAACGCCATTGGCTCAACGCCGGGGTCGGCTACGTGGCTTTCCCCGACACCAAGAGCGATGCGCAGATCCGTGCGATCGGCCCTTCCGCCGCGAAGATCGCTGCCAGCCAGCCGGCTCGCGGCAATAATCCGTATGTCTTCCCGTCCGATATTACCGACGGCCATTTCACGTCGGCCAAGGCCTGCCTCTTCAGGCTCTGCGCCAGCGTCGGTATTGAGGGTGTCACGCCGCACACGCTGCGCCACACCTTCGGCAGCGTCGCCGGCGATCTCGGCTTCTCCGAGCTGACGATCAGGGCACTGCTTGGCCATGCTGCTCAAAGCGTGACACAGGGCTATGTCCATATCGATGAGGCCCTGAAGCTCGCCGTCACCCGCACCTGCGAGGAAATCGCCTCCCTCCTGGATGAAGAGGACAAAGCCGTGTTTCCCGAACAGGTAGAAAGGCAGGCGGCGTGATGGCGCAGAGCACGGACCCGCACCTTGCCGGCGACGGCTCCCGTCGCCGGTCCCGCAAGGTGTGTTCGATTTCAGTTATTGCAGTTGATGACGTATATCCCTATATTGGCAGGCAAGGAGAACATGCCATGGCCAGCCAAGTCGTCCAGTTTGCCGGCCTTTCGGACCGGGATCGCAAGAATGTAACGCACCTGCCGAAACTCGGCGAGGGCGATCATGTCGAACTGTATGTCCGCCGCCGGGACGGTGCGGAGCAGACGGTTTCACTGCCGCCGGCCGCCGCCAATGCCATAGAAACCCTGCTTTCGTGGCTGCTCAGCGGCGAACGGGTGGCGGTCATTGCCGAGAATCAGGAACTGAGCCCGACCGAAGCCTCGACCATTCTCGGCATCTCTCGTCCGCTTGTCGTCCATCGCATGGACATCGGCGACCTGCCGTTCCGCTACGTCGGAAAGCATCGCCGCGCCTCGCTCAAGGACGTGCTGGCGCTGAAGGCGCAGCTCGACGTCCAGCGCAAGGCCATGCAGGATCTGGCGGCTGACGCCGAGGACCTCCATCTGCGCTATGGCATTTAGTCTCTCCGTCGCAGTCTGCGATGCCTGCATCCTCTATCCGTTCCATTTGAGAAATATCATCGTCCAGGCCAGCGTCGATCGCCTGTTCCATGCGCGCTGGACCGACACGATCCATGACGAATGGATGCGCAACCTCGTGGCCAAAACGCCGGGCCTCTCGATCGACCGGCTGGAAGCCACCAAGCGCCTCATGGACGTCGCCCTGCCGAGCGCGATGGTCGCCGGATACGAAAGGCATGTTCAGGCCGTCAGTCTCCCCGACCCGGATGATCGTCATGTCGCAGCGGCCGCCATCGAGGCCGGTGCATCGACAATCATCACCTGGAACCTGCGCGATTTTCCGGTCGGCGAGCTGCGCAAGCATGGCCTCATGCGTCAGTCGCCGGATGTTTTCCTTGCCGCTCTCTACGAGCACGTTCCGGAGCAGCTTGTCAGCTCGCTGGCGAATGCGCGGAGCAATCTCAGCCGGTCGCGTGTTTCGGCCACAGACTTCATCGGCATCCTGCGCGACCAGAAGCTCATCAGGCTGGCGGCGCAGATCGAGAAACACGTCGGCGATCTCTAGGGCGGTTTTCTCCGTTCCCTGAAACCCTGATCCACGGTTTTACGTGTTTCCGGCTTTACGCCGAAGACGTCATTCCCCGGCTCGTTGCAATATCCCGGTGCACAGCCAGTCCGATTTCAGAGTGATGGTTCCGCACATATGGCCAAGAAGCCGGTCGAACGACTTGATCCGACACAATCCACGATAAAGAAACTCTTCGCCTATAGCGGAAACCAATGCGCGATCCCCGATTGCCAGGAGCGGCTTGTCGATGCAAGCGGCGCCATGCTGGGCAAGATCGCCATATCTACGCCGCCGAAAAAGGCGGGCCGCGCTTCGATTCCAAGATGAGCAACGAAGACCGCCGCAGCTTCGACAGAGGTGTTCGACGTTACCGACTCGATGAAGAGGTCGAAGGGCTGGCTACCTTCATCGACCGACTGAAGGAGCTTCCCCTTGAAGAGCGCGCCTTCGCCATCAAGCTGACGGAGCGCATGAGGCACGAGACGTCGACAATCTGCCGGCTGAAGATGTGGCGGGCGCATTCAGCCTGGGTAAGACCAAGCTACGTCAGCGTATGAACCTGCTTGAGCATCATTTGCTTGGCGATATCACCGCGGGCCATGGTTACCAGCAATATATCGTGCGTCTGTGGGACCGCGATCCCGGCAGCAATCCCTGGATTGAAATGCTGGAATTCTGCGACAGGACCGGCATCGCCATCGACAGTCTCGTCTCCGATCTTAACTTCGCGCAATATGACGCATGACGGCATCGCCTCGATGCTATCGGCGGCATGGGCTTTGATTCGGAATTGCTGGTCGAGGTTCCAAGGCTGAATTCCGGACTGTCGTTTCCACGAGTTTCCGTATCTTGGGTGGGGGAAAGCTTTCCCCCTGGCCGGCACTGCGTTGCCGGCGCACCCTCTTCAGCGGGGAGACCCCGCAACGCCCCCTTAGAGTGAGAGTGCGGGCCGGGTTTTCCGCGACGGGTTGAGGGCTGGGAGAGAGGCTTCCGGCGCCCGTCGCGGAGAACCGCGATGTCCAGATATGACCGTACCGGATCGGATCGGGCAAACCTTTACGACGAAATCACCAACAAGATCATCGCCGAGCTGGAGGCCGGACGTATTCCCTGGGTGCAGCCCTGGGGCACGTCGGCAGCGAAAGCACCGCTCGGACTGCCGAGAAACGCCAGCACCGGCCGCAGCTACAGCGGCATCAATGTTCTCATCCTCTGGGGTGCCGTCATCGAGCACGGCTTTCCCGCTCAGGGCTGGCTCACTTTCCGCCAGGCCCTTTCCCTTGGCGGAAATGTCCGCAAGGGCGAACGCGGCACGACTGTCGTCTATGCCGACCGCTTCGTCCCCGACGACGAGAAAAAGCGTGCGCGCGACGCCGGCGAGGAAGCCCACGCTATCCCCTTCCTGAAACGCTTCACCGTGTTCAACACGGCGCAATGCGAAGGATTGCCCGAGGAGATCGAGACCATCGTGCCACCTCCGCCGCCCGGCATGATCGAGCCGCGCGTTGAGGCGCTCATTAAGGCGACAGGCATCGACTTCCACATCGGCGGCAATAAGGCTTTCTACATTCCGTCGCTCGATGTGGTGCACGTACCTCCGCCCGCCGCCTATTTCGAGCCGATCAACTGGCACAGAACTGCGCTCCACGAAGTCGGTCACGCGAGCGGCCATCACAGCCGGCTCAATCGGGATTTGTCCGGTTCCTTTGGCTCAAAGCCTTATTTTTTCGAGGAATGTGTGGCCGAAATTTCGAGCGCCTTTTGCTGCGCGGCGATGGGGATCGTCCCGACCGTGAGGCATAGCGACTACATTGGCGCGTGGATCGATACGATGCGCGCAGACAATCGCGTCATCGTCCGCGCAGCCTCGCAAGCCAGCAAGGCGGCCGACTGGATCTTGTCCTTCCTGCCGGAGGACGAGCGGCCCGTCGCCGAACCGGAAACCGCCATCGACAGGAGGGCCGCGTGATGCGCTTCCGTCGCTGGCACAGACCCGAACCCTATGGAGACACGTCGCGCAAACGCGCGGCGTTCCTGCGCAAGCAGCGCCTCGAACGCGAGGCCCTGCCGCTTTTCGCCGACGACATCGCTGCCGGTCAGCACAGCGTAGACGAGGAAATGGCCCGCCGCGCCGTCTGGTGGGACGAGGCCGAACGCGAGCGCCGCAGCCAGCGGGCGGCCTGGTGGCGCAAAGGCCGTGCCCGGCTGTTCGCGTTCCCCGATCCGTTGCGCCACCGCGTCCGCGAGATCTGGCGGACTTGCCCTTATCCGGCGGACCCGGCGAGCTTTACCGATTTTCTCCATCAGATCGCGGTCGGCAAGCTCGATCCCTACAGGCCACCGTGGGTCTTCCATCAGCAGCTCGCAGTGCGGATCACCCGCAACCCGGCAACCTTCGCCGACGCCTTCCGGCAGATCGGCAGGCGCAAGGCCGCTCTTGGGCAGAACGCGACCGAAGCCGACCAACTGTTGTTCTGCGGCAATCTCGGCTCCGGCATCCTTTTTCTCGCCTCACAAGCCCGTCCGATCGATCCGGACGAAAGCCTCCACATCCTCGACGGTCACAGCCTTGGCGGTTCCAATCTCGGCCGGGCCAGTCATTGGGTCGATATCGAGGTGCGCGGCAAATGCTCCGATGCGGATTTCGCGCTGATCGAGCGGCTCGCCCAGGCCAGCGACACGCGGCCCGTCGTCGTCCGGCGCATGGTTCGCGTCACGCCCGAGGTCAGGACGGGAGGCGCGGTATGACCGAACGCTCCCTTCCGTCCGGCCATAATGGCGGGCCTCCGCTCGATGGGCCTGATGCCCGGCAGGATGGCCGATGCAAAAACTGCATCCACTGGCACGCCCCGCCCGAACGCGAGCAGCGGGACTACGAAAATTTTCGGCTCGGCCTTTCGCGCCGGCGCGTCAAACGGCCTTCCGGAACGTGCGACCGCGTGTTGCTCGTCGGCCGGACTTCGACCGTCTTCTCCGCGACGACGGCGGATTTCTGTTGCCGGAATTTCGAGGCGAAGCCACCGATGCCACGGCCTTCAGGTGGCGGTTTCGTCACGATCTGGAAGAACGGCCGGATCGTCTGGCAGGGACCGGAGGAGAAAATCCCGCCGCGCTTCCAGCAGCAGGATCTCGATCTTGACGATCCCGATGAAACTTCGGGGCAAGGCGGCGGCCATGATCGACCGTGAGCAGTTGCGCGCGGCCCTGGCGCGCATGGAAACCAGTCTAGCGGAAACCCGCCGCAACCTCGCCCTTGCCGAGCGTGCGCTCAGCGACCGGGCCGAAGCCGAGACGATCGGCCGGCGTCCGAAGGCGCGATACTATCATCGCCGGATGAGCCGGTGGACCGGCGCCGACGAGGTAGAATACCGGCGCGTTCTCGACGGCTTTCTGCTGGTGTCAGGTCCAGATATGGACCGGCTACGGCTCAGGATCGAGCGGCAGGAGGCGGCGATCGAGGCGCTGCGCCGGAAATACGGTGTCAACGCGCAGCGGCCTGGGTGCTTCGACTGGTGACGCCGAGCCTGCCTCCCGCGCTGTAGAGGGAGAGAGAGGCTGGGGATTTCATGACGGGTTGGTAGGTCGAGAGAGAGTCTCTCGGCTGCCCGTCATGGAGTAACCCACCATGGCAAGAGCTGCCAAGAAAAAGTCCGCACCTGCAATCATTGTCTTCTCGCGGTCGCGCGACATTCCGTTCAATCGCATCCACCTCTCGGCCGACAACGTGCGGGAAGTCGACGTCGAAGCCGGCCTTGACGAACTCACCCAGGACATCGACCGCCGCGAGGACCTCGTGCAGGGTCTCAATGTCCGCGCCATCCTTGATGCTGACGGCAACGAAACCGGCGATTTCGAGACCCCGGCCGGCGGTCGCCGCTACAGGTCCGTCGCGCGGTTGGTCGAGACCGGGCGCTTCCCGGCCGATGGCCTCGTTCCCTGCATCGTCAAGAAGGCCGATGCGAAGACCAGCGCTGTCGACGACTCGCTCGCCGAGAACACCTTCCGGCGCGCGCTCCATCCGCTCGACCAGTTCAAGGCGTTCAAGCGCATGGTCGATGGCGGCATGACCAAGGCAGAAGTCGCCAGCGCCTACTTCACCACCGAGCGCTATGTCGACCAGCGCATGGCGCTCGCCAAGGTCTCGCCGGTGCTGCACGAAGCCTATGCCCAGAACAGCATGACGCTGGCGCAACTGGAGGCGTTCACCGCGAATCCGCATCACGAGCGCCAGGAGCAGGTCTGGGAGGCCCTCCAGCAGTCCCACTACCGCGAGCCCTGGCGCATCCGCAACATACTGACCGAAACCAGCGTTCCGGTTTCCGACAGGCGTGCGGCCTTCGTCGGCATCGACGCCTATATGGCAGCGGGTGGCCCGGTGCTGCCGCGCTACCTCTTCGACGATGAGGAAAACGGCTGGCTCGACGACGTGCCGCTTCTCGACCGGCTGGTTGCCGAGAAGCTGAAGACCATCGCTGACGAGATCTCGGCCGAGGGCTGGAAGTGGATCACGGTCGATATCAATCTTCCCTACGGCCACGATCACGGCCTGCGCTCGCTCGGCTTCACCTTCGCCGATCTCACCGAGGAGGAGCGGGCTGCCCGCCAGGCGCTTCGCGACGAATATGAACGGATCGAGGCCGAGCATGAAGGCGCTGACGAACTGCCCGCCGACATCGACCAGCGCCTCGGCGAGATCGAAAAGCAGCTCGAAGCTTTCGAGCGTCGTCCGGCGATCTACGATCCCGCCGACATCGCCATCGCCGGCGTTTTCGTCAGCATCGACGAGGATGGAACGCTTGCGGTCGATCGCGGCTGGGTCCGTCCGGAGGACGAGCCGGTCGAGAGCGCCGAAGGCGGAACGCCGGAGGCTGAAGCTGGCAGCGATACGGATGGTGCGGCGGCGCCTGATGTTCAGCGCGCCACCATCACCATCGATGGGCAGTCGGCCGAGCCCGAGGAAGAAGAGGACACGATCAAGCCTCTTCCCGAAAAGCTGGTGATCGAGTTGACGGCGCATCGCACCGTGGCACTGAGCGACGCCGTGGCCGCCAATCCGCATGTCGCCATGACGGCGCTGCTGCATCGGCTGGTGCGCGACCGCTTCAAGCAGTCTACCACCGGATCGACCGTGCGAGTCTCGGTCCAGGAAGTGTACTTCCGCGAGCAGGGCATCGACCTCAAGGACAGCCCCTATGCGAAGTCGGTCGCCGAGCGGCACGCGGGATGGAAGGCGGATCTTCCGACCGACGCCGATGCGCTGTGGGATTGGCTCCATGCGCTCGATGATACCAGCCGCATGGCGCTGCTGGCGCATTGCGTCTCGTTCGGCATCAACGCGCTCTATGAGCGGCCGAACCCCTTCAGCGGGACCGGCATAACGGAACAGGGTCTTCAGACCCGCATGGCGGAAGCCGACCGCCTTGCCCGCGTCACCGGCCTAGACATGGCGGAGGCAGGTTTCCGGCCGACGGCCGTCAACTATCTCGGCCGCGTCCCCAAAATCCGCATTCTCGAAGCCGTGCGCGAAGGTGCCGGTGATCGGATGGCCGACCTGATTGCCGACATGAAAAAGGCCAAAATGGTCGAGGAGGCCGAGCGCCTGCTGGCGGATACCGGCTGGCTGCCGGAGCCGCTGCGTCTTGCCGGTTCCGATGCCGATCAGGCCGTGGAACCATCGGCAGACGGCGATGGCGGTGACGAAGCGGCGCTGCCCGATTTCCTCGCAGGCGATGACGACGAGGATGCCGCGGACGACGGCGCCAGCAGTGAGGAACCCGAACATCTGGTGGCTGCCGAATAGGTCGCATCGGCGGGGTGACTCAGGTCGCCCCGCTGTCTTCCCTCCCTTGTTTCACAGCCCGGTCCCATGCCGGGCTTTTTTGTTTTGGAGAATAACGATGAAAATTCATGCCACTCTCGAATTCGACCTGGAGGACGAAAGCGGCGTCCTGATTGACGAGCGAAAGGAATATGTCTGGGCCGCAGAGGCCACCGACGATGCCATTCGTTCGCGGCTGATGGGCGCCGGATTCCTGTCCGACGACACGATGATCGGCAGCTATACGCTCGATGTCGTCGTCATCGACGGCTTCGTCGATTACGGCACGGAGGCCGGTCAGGAGGCGGTCCCGGATAGTGCCGCTCTCGCCTCCGAGGAATTCGACGGCCTGATCGACGATGCCACCCACGCGGTCAACAATCTCATCCCCGACCATGCGCTCTCCCGTCTGTCGGACGGCGAGCGCACGGCACTTCTGCACGCGATCAACGACGCGCTGACGCCGGTTCTCGGTCAGTACATTCCGATAAATCCATAAACCGCGCGGCGCTTTGAGCACATACCTTCCCGATCAACCCGGCCCGGCCATCGCGCCGGGCTTTTTCGTTTCTGGAGAAACCTCATGGCCATCCCCGACCATGCCCGCACGAACTTCAACACCCTGCTTCGCGCCGCCGGCGACGGCAATCTCGCACTCATGGAGTGCCTGGATGCCGTCACCCGCGAGCGTCGCTATGTCGTCTGCGCCGTAGGCCGCGCGGATGACGGCGATATCGTCATGACGCCGTTCGGCCATCTCGCCGACGGCAATCCTTACGATCTCTATCTGCCGCCCGATCCCGACGATCCGGCCGGTTTCATCGAGAACCCCGAAGACGGAGGTGCATCATGACGACGATCGACGAGATCTTCGCCGACGATCGCGGCAATCCTCCCGCGGAGCGTTCGCTTCCGTGGGAGGAGACGCATGGCACCGTCACCGTTGTCGTCGAGCCGAAGCCGCACTGGGCATCCGACATGAGGGCCTTCCGGCGCACGGAACAGACCTACTGCTATTATGCCGACTGGACCGAGAATGGTCGACGCGCGCGGTTCTATGGGCATATCGACACGTCCGGTGACGGACGTGATGATGAAGGCACGGACCATGCTCACGCGCGAGATCGCGGACGAACTTTGGGACTGAGAGGAAGAGTGCTTGCGGGGCCGGGATGGGTTCGGACGGGCAAAGAGAGAGCGCCGTCCGGTCCTGTCCTTTTCCGCTCTCCGGAGAACCAGTTCCATGTCTACGCAAGTCGCTACTTCTCATTTTGCAACCCTCGTTCCGGATCATCGCCGCGGGAAGTTCCTGCCGACGCTGTTCGGGCATCGGCTCTTCATCGTCGCCGAGGCCGCGGTCTATACGATCATGGAGCGGCTCAGCCCCGACGACTATCGCGGCGGCTTCTGGAATTTCTACGAGCATCATGATCAGCCGCTGTTCCTCGCACCGACGTCCAGGCCACGTTACCGGATCGAAAGCGGCCTCACGGAGTTTCGTGGCGAGGTCTCGGCGGAGGCCGCCGGCATCATCGCCACGATGTTCACGCTTTCGCATCTCACCTTCCAATACGAATCCGACCTACTGGTGGAAAGCTTCCACCGCCTTCGCGACAATCTGGACGGCCATCCCGAGGCGTCCGAGATATTCCAGGCCATCGATTGAATCTCAAAAAGCGTCCTGCCGATCGGTGGGGCGCTTTTTTCATGCCGGCCACGGCCGCAATGCGAGAGCGATGAGAGGGAGAGTAGGGCCGGTTTGGCCGTGGCGGGATGAGGGTCGGGAGAGAGGCTTCCGCCGCCCGTCGCGGAGATATCGTGATGAACAGTTTCACCTTTGCGAATGCCGGCGTTCCAGTTTCGCGCGCCGTTGCCGCTCTGTTGGCCTCCCGGAAATTTCCCCTGCGCGTCACCTGCCTCGGAGAAATTGAGTATCCGGAAGACGATCCAATCTACGGTTCCTATTCCACGGTTACCACGATCGAACTGGCGCAATGCGGCTCGCTCGATGAGGCGATCGCCTTCGTCGAAGGGATTGCCCGACAGAGCCGTATCGTCACCGGCGACGACGATGCCATCGGTTTCCAGCCCCGGCTGTTTGTTGTCGTTGACGGTGAGCACCGGCAAGTGCTTGCCGGCGAGCCGTGGCAGCGCGGCATCCGATGGTGCGATCCCGTCGCCTCCGACGGCGAGGCCCGCCTTGTCGTGGCAAAGGCGAGCAAGCTGCGCGGCGAAGCCTCCCTGGAGGCCGGATGGGACAATCACAGCACCGCCCGCGTGCTTCGTTTCCGCGCCAGCGTCCTCGAAGGCCGCCTGGTTCATCCTGATTGGCGGCAGACCGTCCGGGCAGCGCTGTTCCAGGCTGCCTGACCCCGATGCCCCACCACATTCCCCGATCCAGCCCGGCCCCCGCGCCGGGCGCTTTCATTTGAGGAGTCCCCCATGCCGAAATTTGTTGTCACCGCACGCCATGATGCCCTGGTCTATTACGAAACCGTCGTCGAGGCTGCGACGCCGGAGCAGGCGCGAAGCCTCGCCAACAGCTTCATGTATGAAGGCGAATGGTTCGCTACCGGCTCTGTGTCGGAATATGACGACTTCGAAATCGACGCGGACGACGGCGTTCGCCTGCTCGAAGATGACGAGACCATCGAAGCGTTCCTGACCGTCGCGGTCACGGCCCAGGAGCGCGATGCCGTACTGGCTGGTCTCCGGCTTCTTCAGATCGCCCTTGCGCGGGGCGACATCGATCCGCCGCTCGGGAGCATCCTCACCAATGACGGCGCTCACGCCGGCCTTGATCTGACTCGGATCGACGCCCTGTGCGAAGGCATCAACTGTAGGGGGCTCAAATGTACGCCACCTATCTGAGGCTCGACATCATGGTCTGGGACAGCAACCGGGCCGTCATCCGCGCCGCGCGCCGCGATCCGGCGAAGCGGGAAGCCCGCAAGCGCTTCTATCGCGAAATGCTCCGGCATCACGCCGACGCGCAGCGGCTCGTGGCCCACTTCCGCCTCTGACATAGCCGCAAGCATCCCCTCAACCTCGCCCGGCCATCGCGCCGGGCATTTGCGTTTCAGGAGCCTGACATGGCCAACTACTTCACTCATTTCTCCTGCCTGCTCGACGTCGGCACGCCCGACAATGCCGCCCGCGCGCTCGACCTTTACAACAAGCTCTCCGAGGAAGGCGCCTCGGAGGAACCGCCTTCCGAGGGCTTCCTTCTCTCGATCCAGCCCGAACATGGTGGCACTCAGCTCTGGATGCACGATGACGTCACCGGCGATCCCGAGCGTCTGATCCAGTTCGTGAAGATCTGCGCGGCCGAGTTCGGCCTGACAGGTCGTTGGGGTTTCCAGTACGCCAACACCTGCTCACGCCCGCGGATCGATGGTTTCGGCGGCGGGGCGCACGTCCTTGATCTCGCCACCGGCGAGACCGTCGCATGGACCTATACCGATGGTTGGCCCGCCCAGGTTCTCGATGAAGGTGATCCTGATGCCTGAGATCATCGAAACCCACGTCTATCGGCTGAGCGTCCCACCCAACGGTCGGGTGCTCTTGTCATGGCAGCCTCGGCTATTTCCACCTCGTAGTCGGGCGTCTTTCCTCGGGACGGAGAGGGAGAGGGTTGCCGGGACGGGTTTGAGCCTGTGCGGTCGAGAGAGAGCGCTGCGCGGCTCAATCCTGTTCTGCTCTCCCGAGGTCGTTCCCATGAACATGATTTCCGCATCTGCGGCGGCTCCTGCTTCCGCGTCACTCCCGCTTGCTTCCGACACCGACACGGCCGCTTCCGTCTTCGCGGCCGCCGATCTTCTTCTTCCCCATCTCGAGCGCGGCCAGCGTGTCGATGCCGCTACGCTGCGCGCCGCAATGGAAACCGCTTTCGGAGCTTCCGATGCGGCCGGCGCCTGGGACTGGAAAACCGGCTATGACGCCTGCGAGGCCGCAACCGTCCTCTTCCTGCGCAAATACGGAAAGGCGCTTTTCCGTAAAGCCGGTTCTCCGGCTGCACGACTTTCCGCCCTGTCGAAAATCGCCAGCCTCCTGCCGACCCACACACGGCGATCCGAAGAGGCACAGACCTTCCAGCAATTCTCGACGCCGGTTCCGCTCGGCCTGGTGGCCGCGACGGCAGCGGCGATCACGCCCGCCGATCGTGTGCTGGAACCTTCGGCCGGCACCGGGCTGCTCGCCATTCTCGCCGAGATCGCCGGAGGCGCGCTTGTGCTCAACGAGCTGGCCGAGCTGCGCGCCGGCCTGCTTTCTTCCCTGTTTCCGGCCGTTTCCGTCACCCGCTTCGATGCTGCCCAGATCGACGATCATCTCGATCCCGGTCTGGTTCCTTCCATCGTGCTGATGAACCCACCATTTTCTGCCATGGCCAATGTTGAGGGTCGCATGGCCGACGCCGCCTATCGCCACGTCGCCTCGGCGCTGGCGCGTCTTGCACCCGGCGGACGACTGGTGACGATCACCGGCGCGAACTTCGCGCCTGACAATGTTGCCTGGACTCCTGCCTTTACCCGGCTGCAGGAGCGGGGTCGCGTCGTCTTCTCCGCCGCGATCGACGGCTCGGTCTATGCCAAGCACGGCACGACGATCCCGACACGGATCACCGTCATCGACAAGCTGCCCGCCGATGATCCGGCTCTCTTTCCGGCCGCTCCCGGTGTCGCGCCGGATGTTGCTACGCTGATGGGCTGGCTCGACACGCATCTGCCTGTGCGCCTGCCTGTCGATCCGTCCGTCGCGGTCCCTGTGGTCACCGCGCCCGCGCCCCGCACCGTGCGCGGCTATCTGAACCGTGCCGCTGCCGCAAGGCCGGCTCCTTCCGCGCCGCTGGCCGAGCCCGAAGCCGTGGCGCTCGAATACGAGACCGTCGACTGGCAGGCGGCCGAGGATGGCCGTATCTCCGACGCCATCTACGAGGAATACGGACTTCAGGTTATCCGTATTCCCGGCTCTACGGCGCATCCGACCAAGCTCGTGCAATCGGTGGCGATGGCGAGTGTTGCGCCGCCGAAGCCAAGCTACCGGCCACACTTACCGACCAACATTCACGGCCTGCTCTCCGACGCACAACTCGAAACCCTGATCTATGCCGGCGAGGCCCATTCCGACTATCTCGCCGGTTCGTGGACGGTGGACGAGACCTTCGATCTCGTCAGCGCGGCACCCGAAGACGCGAAGAATGCCGTGCGTTTCCGGCGTGGCTTCATGATCGGTGATGGCACTGGCGTCGGCAAGGGCCGTGAATCCGCGAGCATCATCCTCGACAACTGGATGCAGGGCCGCCGCAAGGCGGTGTGGATCTCCAAATCCGACAAGTTGATCGAAGACGCGCAAAGGGACTGGAGCGCGCTCGGTATGGAGCGCCTGCTGGTGACGCCGCTATCGCGCTTCCCGCAGGGCAAGCCGATCACGCTGCCGGAAGGCGTCCTATTTACGACCTATGCCACGCTACGCTCCGACGACCGTGGGACAAGGGTTTCGCGCGTCAAACAGATCGTCGAATGGTTGGGAAAGGACTTTGACGGAGCCATTATTTTCGACGAGGCGCACGAGATGCAAAACGCCGGTGGCGGCAAAGGAGAGCGCGGCGACGTTGCCGCATCGCAGCAGGGCCGCGCCGGCCTGCGTCTCCAGCATGCGCTTCCGAACGCCCGCGTCACCTACGTTTCCGCGACCGGCGCCACCACGGTCCACAATCTCGCCTACGCCCAGCGGCTCGGCCTCTGGGGCGGCGAGGATTTTCCCTTCGCCAACCGTGCCGAATTCGTCACCGCGATCGAAGACGGCGGTGTTGCGGCGATGGAGGTTCTCGCCCGCGACCTTCGTGCGCTCGGCCTCTACACCGCCCGCTCGCTCTCCTTCGACGGTGTGGAATACGAACTGGTCGAGCATGAACTGACGCAGGAGCAGCGGCGCATCTACGACGCCTATGCCGGCGCGTTCCAAATCATTCACAATAATCTGGACGCCGCGATGCAGGTCGCCAATATCACCGGCGACACGGGCACGTTGAACAAGCAGGCGAAATCCGCCGCCCGCAGCGCTTTCGAGTCGGCCAAGCAGAGGTTTTTCGGGCATTTGCTGACGTCGATGAAATCGCCGACGCTGATCCGTTCGATCACCAGCGATCTGGAGCAGGGCCATTCGGCCGTTGTCCAGATCGTCTCGACCGGTGAGGCGCTCATGGAGCGCAGGCTGGCAGACCTGCCGACCGAAGAATGGAACGACGTCCGCGTGGACATTACGCCGCGCGAGTATGTCCTTGATTACCTTTCACATTCCTTCCCGGTGCAGCTCTATGAGCCGTTCACCGACTCGGAAGGCAACCTGTCGTCACGGCCGGTCTATCGGGACGGCCAGCCGGTCGAGAGCCGCGAGGCGGTCGCCCGCCGCGATGCCCTGATCGAGAAGCTCGCCAGCCTGCCGCCGGTTCCCGGCGCCCTCGACCAGCTTGTCCAGCATTTCGGGACCGACATGGTGGCCGAGGTGACGGGCCGCTCCCGCCGCATCGTCAGGAAACGCAGTTCCGGTGGTATCGATCGTCTCGTGGTCGAAAGCCGAGCGGCTTCCGCCAATCTGTCCGAGACGCAAGCCTTCATGGACGATGACAAGCGTGCGCTCGTCTTCTCCGACGCCGGCGGCACGGGCAGGTCCTATCACGCCGAGCTTTCGGCGAAGAACACGCGGCTGCGCGTCCACTACCTGCTCGAACCCGGCTGGAAGGCAGACAAGGCGATTCAGGGGCTCGGCCGCACCCATCGCACCAACCAGGCACAGCCGCCGCTCTTCCGGCCGATCGCCACCAACGTTAAGGCCGAGAAGCGGTTCCTCTCGACCATTGCTCGCCGTCTCGACACGCTGGGCGCGATCACGCGCGGCCAGCGCCAGACCGGCGGCCAGGGCCTGTTCCGCCCCGAGGACAATCTGGAGAGCGTTTATGCTCGCGACGCGCTGCGCCAGCTCTATCTCCTGCTGGTCCGCGGCAAGGTCGAGGGATGCAGCCTCGATCGTTTCGAAAGCGCCACCGGCCTGAAGCTGATGGATTCGACAGGCATCAAGGACGATCTGCCGCCGATCACGACCTTTCTCAATCGCCTGCTGGCGCTGACGATCGAGCTTCAGGGCATCCTCTTCACCGCGTTCGAGCAGCTTCTCGCGGCCAAGATCGAAGGGGCGGTCGCCAGCGGCACCTATGATGTCGGGCTGGAAACGCTGACGGCCGAGAGCTTCGTCGTCACCGACCGGAAGACCATCTATGTCCATCCGGGCACCGGTGCCGAAACCCGCCTTCTGACCATCACCGAGCGCAAGCGCAACCGGCCGGTCACGCTGACCGAAGCCCTTGGCCATCTGGACGATCCGCGCGCCATGCTGCTGATCAACGAGCGGTCGGGCCGCGCCGCGGTGCAGATCCCAATCACGAGCGTCATGCTCGACGATGGCGAGATCGAACGGCGTGTCCGCCTGATCCGGCCGATGGAAGGGCATAACATCCCGGTGAAGCTGATGGCCGAGACCTATTGGCTCGAAGCCGACCATGATGCCTTTGCCGCGGCCTGGGACGCCGAGCTGGCCGAGGTGCCGGAGTTCACCGACGGCACCATCCATGTCGTCGCCGGCCTGTTGCTACCGATCTGGAAGCGGCTGCCACAGGAATCCACCCGCGTCTATCGTCTTCAGACCGACGAAGGTGAGCGCATCATCGGTCGCCGTGTCTCGCCGGCCTGGGCCGCAACAGCGACCACGACCGGCACGACGTCGCTAACGCCCGACGAAGCCTTCACGGCGCTGATGGACGGACGCACCATCCTCGATCTCGCCGAGGGTCTCCAGCTTCGCCGTGTCCGTGTCATGGGCGCCAACCGCATCGAGCTTTCCGGCTTCGACGACACCATGCGCGAGCGCCTGACGGCCTACGGCTTGTTCCACGAGATTATCTCGTGGAAGCTCAGGATGTTCGTGCCTGTCGATGCCAACGGGCCGGTCGTTCTCGCCAAGCTCCTCGACCGCTGGCCGGTCGAGCGCATCGGCGAGCGGGAGGCTGCGTGATGGCCCGTCACGGTGCTTCCGATCTGGCAATCCGTCTCGGCAGGCAGGCCGAGGCGGTCTGCCGCGAATATCTGTCCTCCGGCCGTCGCTCCGGCAATTACTGGCTGGTCGGGGACGTCCAGAACAGCCCCGGCCGCTCCCTCTATGTCCGTCTGAAGGACACAGCCAAAGGCCCGGCCGGCAAATGGACCGACGGCGCGACGGGCGAGCATGGCGATCTCCTCGACGTCATCCGCGAGGCGCTCGGCCTCATCGACTTCAAGGACGTAGCCGAGGAAGCGCGCCGGTTCCTCTCGCTGCCCCATCCCGAACCTTCGAGGCCGAGAACGCCGACCGGAATGACTTCAAACATTGTCATCGGTTCGCCTGAAGCGTCCCGGCGGCTCTTCGCCATGTCGCAGCCGATCGGCGGCACCCTTGCGGAAATCTACCTCAGAAGCAGGGCGATCACGTCGCTCGTCGGTGGCTCCGCGCTGCGCTACCATCCGCGGTGCTATTACAGGCCCGATGAGCATTCGCCCACGGAGATCTGGCCGGCGATTGTCGCGTCCGTGACCGATCTCGACGGCAAGCAGACCGGCGCTCACCGCACCTGGCTTTCCCCGGACGGTTCGGGCAAGGCGCCTGTCGAGACACCGAGGCGGGCGATGGGTGACCTTCTCGGGCACGGCGTCCGCTTCGGCGTTGCCGGTGAGGTGCTCGCGGCCGGCGAGGGCATCGAAACCGTGCTGTCGCCCCGTCAGGTCTTGCCCCACATGCCGATGCTGGCGGCGCTTTCGGCGGCACATCTCGCTGCCATCCTGTTCCCGGCGACACTGCGCAGGCTCTATGTCCTCAGAGATCGCGATCCGGCAGGCGATAGCGCGAGAGACAGCCTGATCGACAGAGCAGCGAGCGTCGGCATCCAGGCGATCCCGGTGTCGCCGGTCGGCGAGGACTTCAACGACGATCTGCGCTGGCGCGGCGTCGACGCCCTTCGGGCGGCTCTGAAGGACCAGCTTCACCCCGAAGACGTTAGCCGATTCATGGAGGGATGAGGACATCGGCGGGGGATGAGGTGCGGAAGGGCATCTCCACCTGCCGCCTCCATTCATCATCGGAAGCATCCTTCTCGTGTCGGAGAGAGCGGCGCCCACGGCCTTCTGAGAGGACGATCGGCTCACAAGCTGGCCGGCCAGGCAATGGCCGTGTCCCGGCTATTTTCCGCCGGCGGCGATGCCGCCTTTGCAGCGCGAAACAAAATAGCCGGAACCCGGCCATCAAGGCCCTCGCGGGAGTGCGAGGGCTGCCAGTCCGTCCCGCCCGTGAGCTTCGACGCCTGCGAAGGCCGCGATGGGCGCGGTCTCCAGACAAAGGACGCTCCCGATGACGAACGAAGACGATGATGCAGGTTTCGAGCCGGTCCACGCCTCATCTCCCACCGATCATGTCCTCACGGAACTCCAGCTCTACGGCTGGCGTCCGTTTCAGGACGAACCCGATCCTCGACCGCTGCCGGAGGGCAATACCGTCGCCGCCGCGGTCGCAGACATCTTCGACGCCCTCATCGCCACACTCGGCGACACTCGCCTCGAACCCGATCTCGAAGAGCTGCTCTGGGGAACCGTCAATCTCTTCCATCGCGCCGCCAGCCGGGTCGAACGCGAGCTTGACGACAACGAGCAGGCACAGCGCCGCCTTCAGAGAGAACAGGATGGCAGCGAGGTGAAGTCGGTCGAACTCGAACGCCTGACGGCGGAGGGGCAGACCATGATCGAGCGGCGCAACAGCATGGAACTCTTCCGTGAAGTCGCCACAGAAGCCTTCGAGCACCACACCGGCAGCGCTTGGCGGCCGCGCACCGGCTCGAAAATCAGCCACCGCAACTTGACCGCCGCGATGATCGACAGCCGCGACTTCCTTGCTGCGAAGCGCCAAGCGGAGAAAGAGGTGCTGCTGCCCGCCGGACCGAAGGTTGCCGTCTCCGGCGGCACGAACTTCAACGACCATCACCTGATCTGGGCGAAGCTCGATCAGGTCCATGCAAAGCATGCTGATATGGTGCTCATCCACGGCGGCGCCAAGACAGGCGCCGAAAAGATCGCTTCCGACTGGGCAGGCATCCGCAAGGTGACGCAGATCGCCTTCGAACCGGACTTCAAGAAGTATTCGTCGAAACAGGCGCCCTTCAAGCGCAACGATACCATGCTCGAAGTCATTCCGGTCGGCGTTCTCATCTTCGGCGGTGGCGGCATCCAGGGCAATCTCGAGGACAAGGCCCGCAATCTCGGCATTCCCGTCATGAAGTTCGACGGCGGCGCGTAAAGCGCCGCCGCTCGGCGGCTGTTTCAGCCGCCAATACTTGACGAAATCCCATTGATCTGGCTCAAATGGAGCATCCTTGCAGCAACGGTGAACTGGCATAGTCGCAGGCGGAGCGTATCTCCTGGCAGCCTGACGTGATCCTCAACCGTTCATCTGGAGGCTGTCATGACCCTGATCCTGCTCGCCATCTCCCTGACGATCGCCATGTGCGTGATCGCCTATAACTTCGCCATCTATGCCTTGCCCTTCATGGTTGGGCTTTCCGCCTTCCAATATGTTCATGGAATGGAGGCCGGTTTCCTGATGTCGGGGCTTGCTGCCATTGGCGCGGCGCTGCTTTCCGTGGCGCTGGTCATCGCCGTTGTGGGCTTTGCGAAGAACCCGGCCTTGCGGCTGATCGCGCTTGCTGTCTTCGCGATCCCCGCGACCATCGCCGGCTACGCGCTCGTCCACGGGGTCACGAAGAACTTCATCGATTCCACGGTTGCGCTGAACCTGCTCGGCGGAGCCGGTGGCCTGTTCATTGGCGTTGCGGCGCTGCTCAATCTCAACGCCCTCGGTACGGCGATCCTCTCGCGCTGAAGCGGGCGCGACCTGCTGCTTCCATGGAAAAAACCGGCGGCTTGCGCCGCCGTTTCTTTGTCACCCGCCCAGATGAGAGATGGCAGATCAGCGCGGTGTTCGTCATCCTCATTCGCGGCCTGCTTCGCCCGGCAGGGGAAGGCGGTCACCGAACGACAATCCCGCGCGATGTTACGGTCAGCACCTTCCGCATCGGTCCGGTATCCGTATAGCGGGGGGCAACCGCGAACACCTTCATGTTTCCGTCTCTCAATACTACTGGATCGTTCCTTCAGCCGGCGAGCCGGGAACGGCGCCATGTGCCTGAAACCCGATAGCCGTTACGGCTACGTCCGGACTGCCGGCCTTCCGGCTGGCGGCATGAGGTCACGGGTGAAGAGGCTCTTGCAGGCGCACCGATCTGATAAGGGTTTCAGCACGGAGCCTGGCACCACGCTGTTACCGGCAAGGACGATGGTTTGCGCCGCATATCTCCGTTTGTGCTCTCAAAGGCACCAATCCCTCCGACTGACTGATCCCCTAAGACCGTTCGGTTTCTGACCGCAACCCGCGCGGCTCCGGACCGAGTTGGCGCAAGCGCCTGCCCGCCCCACTCCGGGCCTTACGGGTCAAGCTGCCGCTTGAAAGCGCCAGTGCAAGCATCTCCCGACGGCCTTGGCCGGGTCTCGTCGGAGGGATGGTCCCTCCGAGGCGCAACGGAGATACGAAAATGACAAACATCGCCATTCTTGCCGGCAACATCGGCCAGGACCCCGAAACCCGCACTACCCAGGGCGGCACCAGCATCACCCACTTCACGCTCGCAACCTCGCGCCCACGCTATTCGGAAGGCCGGGTTGTCCGAGACGAGAACGGCTACCGGGTCCAGGATACCGAATGGCATCGCGTCATCGCCTTCAACGGCGTTGGCAAGACGGTCCAGGAGCATTGCAGTAAGGGCATGAAGGTACTGGTGGAGGGCCGCATCCATTACACGAAATGGACCGACCAGCAGGGCAATGACCGCTACGGCACCGAGATCATCGCCGAGTCGGTCACGTTCCTGACGCGAGCGAAGCAGACCGAGAACGGTGAAGGACAGCGCGATTTCGACGATGACATCCCGTTCTGAGCGGGGTGCCAAAGGCCCGGCGGCGCAAGCCGCCGGGTTTTCCCATGTTCGCATCATATCGTGATCGCTGCTTGCTTGCCTTGGTGTTGCCGAGCCGAGGCCCCATCCGGCTCAGGCCAATGGGAACAGCTTGATCCGGCCCAGTCATATTCGGCGGCGGGCATCACGCAACTGTCGCCAATGGTGCAAGGATAATCGAGATCATCAGGGTGGCGCCATCGGCAAGCTCGGATATCCGGCAATGCAGGGATTTCCAGCTCATGTCAGCGCGCACCACCCCGCTCTTTGAGGCGCAACCTTGGTTTCAATCCCGGCCTTCCACGATCAACCCATGAAGGGTCGGACTATGCGAAGCATGCCGCCGCGCGAGGCTTCGCCTCGGCGGTGATCGCGGCCGGGACCAAAACACATCGGGCGCCTGTCGAGCGGGGAATGGTCCCCGCCTCCAAACAGGAGCCGGAAAATGTCCCTTGCAGATGCCCACGCCTTCGCCTTCAGCCTCGCCGCCACCCTGATGGTCACTATCGTCGTCTTCCGCGCCGGCGACGGCACACTCAGCGTGATGCCCGCCGCCGAATACGACGGAGAAGACGATACCGTCATCAAGGAGATAGACCCGTTCGCTTGAGCCGGACGGCGTCGGCCACCGCCTGCGGGCGGTGGCCCCGCATGCGCCACTAGGCCGGCGTTTACCGAAACCGAATCAGTTCGCGGCCGTTCGCCGGATTCGCTGAATCAAATAGGGTTTTTTCTGGATTTTCACGCCAAGAACGACTAAAATAGCCGTAGTTTTGGAATGTGCGTAGGTCCATGTGGGAGGTGATCATGCATGATCACCGCCCGACAATCTCGGGCCGCGCGCGCGTTGCTTGGTTGGACGCAGGAGACGCTCGCCGACAAGGCCCGTGTATCATTGACCGCCCTCAAACGCCTCGAATCCGAAAGCGGCTTCGAGGTATACGAGACCACACGCGATCAGGTTCGTCGGTCTTTCGAAGACAACGGCATCGTCTTCCTCAATTCCGATCGTGGTGTGGGAGTTATGCTTGTTCGCGAAATTCTCTAATCCTGTCCCGACTGTAGGGAGGCGTCGTATTCGCGGCTTCCACCTCTGTTTTGCCATCACAAATCCGTTAACAAGCACCAATACATTGGATAGGGTTCAGTAGTGGGGATCGTGTGATCAAAAACTTGCTCATGGACCATCCGCCGGCTGACGCGGAGCTCACCGCCTACGACCGGGCGCATCTAAAGCTGTATCTGCGTCTTCTCGATGCGGAGGCCGATGGCGCGGATTGGCAGGAGGTTGCCGAGTTGGTCTTGCGCCTTGATCCCAGGAAAGACGCAGAACGCGCCCATCGAATCTACGCCTCGCATCTGGCTCGGGCGAAGTGGATGGCCGAGCAGGGCTATTCCAGCCTGATGCGCGCCGCCCTTCACTGACCTTCGATCCAGGTGGTGCAGAACCCGCATCACGTTACGCCACCTTCGTTGTTCCCAAAACCAAAGCAACTTGAGATCGTAGCCCTTGCATTGCCCACAGTCGTAAAGCGTATGTGGAGGTCAGGCGATGCCTGAACAACATGACTGGCGGTCCGACGCCGACTATGACTTTATTGATCGATTGACGACGTCCGAGCTTGCTTGGGAATTCCTTCGGCGAAACGAGGATTACCGGAAAGCCTACGAGAGCCTCGCTGCGCGCGGGCAACTTGATAGCGATCAGGCTCGTGCCGTCGCCGAACAATGGGGGCTGTGCTTTCGCCGCCGATCCCCGGCACACAGCAATCGATCATCCTATCTTCTGGACCCCGAATGCCGACCCTGGGGCAATTCTACTCCACAGGATGTCCCTCGCTTCAGGCGATTCCGCCGCTGCTGAGGATTTCATCCGCGCGCACTCCTTTGACCGCATCGATGCTCTCCATCTGCGGATCGACGTTGCCGGTGAACGCCTCGAAGTCACCCGTATCGATGCCCCATCCGACGGCATCCTTGTCGCTGTTCTGATCCTCGATGCCGCCGCGTTGGATCGGCTTCATGCGCTGAGCCGCTTTTGCGCGATGCTGTTTCGCCGTCGTGTCCCCACAGACATGCGGCTGACGTCGCAGCGCCGGCGGC
Source organism: Brucella oryzae (assembly GCF_041929965.1). Classification (NCBI taxonomy): domain Bacteria; kingdom Pseudomonadati; phylum Pseudomonadota; class Alphaproteobacteria; order Hyphomicrobiales; family Brucellaceae; genus Brucella; species Brucella oryzae. The sequence continues at coordinate 25,930 of NZ_JBHEEO010000020.1, forward strand.
GTATCCGCCAGATGCTGCGCGCATTCGACGCGCGCCTGGACGGGGCGACTTACCGCGAAATCGCGATCGCCATCTATGGTGATGCGCGTATCGCCGCCGAACCATGGAAAACATCTTCTCTGCGCGATGCCGTCATAGGGCTCGTCGAAGGTAGTTTCGCCATGACCAGCGGCGGTTATCTCCAATTGCTGCGTCACCGCCATCGATCCTAACTGTTTTTGGCGAGCCGGGGGTGGGGATTTTCGTCCCCCTTAGTTCCCCATCCCCCCTGAAGGCTTCCCTCCGCCACCGTGGTCGCCGTCCGCCGCTAATCCGCAGCGGCCGCCTGCAACCCCACGGAGGCCCGCCCCATGCGACCCGATCCCGTCATTTTGCCGCCGCGCTTCCTTCGCACCAAGGAGGCCGCTGAATTCCTCAGCCTCTCCGCTCGAACCCTCGAAAAGCACCGGACCTACGGGACTGGTCCTTCGTATCGCAAGCTGGGTGGGCGTGTCGTCTACGCCGTGGACGATCTTGAAGCCTGGGCCGCACTCGGCGCTGTCACCTCGACCTCCGATCCGCGTGGCCAGGTGCTGCCGGCGAAGCGCCATGCGCTGCCCGCCGTTCCGCAGCCCAGCCGCTACGCACGCTGATCGCGGCCGGTTTTTCGAATGGCGGCGCGGCATCGGTCCCTCTCGGAGCGTGGGCAGCTCGATCTGTTCCGGGCGCTCCCCGGCGACTTCGCGCCACGAGACGCGCAGGATCTCATGGCCTATCCCTTCTTCTCCCTTTCCAAGACCCATCGCGTCGCGCCGATCGATTTCGTCGCCGGCAATGTGACGATCCGGGTCGAGGCCGTCCCCGATCACGGCATGGCGACCATTTGGGACGCCGATATCCTGATCTGGGCGGCAAGCCAGATCGTCGAAGCCCGCGATGCCGGGCTTCGCACTTCCCGGCTGATGGCTGCCACGCCATACGAAATCCTTTCCTATGTCGGGCGTGGCACCAGCGTGCGCGACTATCAGCGCCTGAAGGCAGCACTCGACCGGCTGCAATCGACCACGGTGTCCACCTCGATCCGCCAGCCGGCCGAGGGCCGTCGCCATCGTTTCTCGTGGATCAACGAATGGCAGGAGCGCACCGACCGCAACGGCCGTCCCGAGGGCATCGAGATGATCGTCCCGGACTGGTTCTACCAGGCCGTTATCGACGATGCCCTCGTGCTGACCATCGACCGCGCCTATTTCGATCTGACGGGCGGCCTCGACCGCTGGCTCTACCGCCTGGTGCGCAAGCACGGCGGCCGCCAGCGCGACGGCTGGCGTTTCGACTTCCGCCATCTCCATCAGAAATCCGGCAGCCTGTCGCCGTTCAAGCGCTTCGCCTTCGAACTGCGCGACATCATCCGGCGCCAGCCACTGCCGGGCTACAGGCTCTCCCTTGAGACCGAGATCGGCGGGCGCACGCTGCTCGCTTTCGAGCCCACTCCGACCTGTGGAAAACCTGTGGATAGCCTCGTGCTATCGGGAACCCGGACTATCGTGCTATCGGGAACCGGAGGCTCGTGCTATCAGGAACCCAAACAGGGGGTAACGCGCGGAAATCAAACACGAAATCGCGCCCTTAACTTAGAGTCTAACCAAGAATCTAACCTTAAAGAGCGCGCGCGCGATGTGGAAAACCTCATCCGCGACGCTGCCAGAAGCCTCAGCATAGCCGCGAAAAAGAGCGTTTCGGCCGGGCCGTCCGCCCCCCGATCGGCTCCCGATCTCCCCGATACCCCTGCATCCGATCCCGAAATACCTCGGCTTCCTCTCGATCCACCGGGAGGACGCCGATGATCGTCGCCTTCCTCAATCAGAAGGGCGGCGTCGGCAAGACGACGCTGGCGCTGAACCTCGCCGGGGAATGGGCGGCACGCGGCAAGCGCGTCACCCTGGTCGACGCCGATCCGCAGGGTTCGGCGCTCGACTGGTCGCAGCAGCGCAGCCGTGAGGGCCTTCCGCGCCTGTTCGGCGTCGTCGGCCTGGCGCGCGATACGCTGCATCGTGAGGCGCCTGAACTTGCCCGCGACGTCGATCATATCGTCATCGACGGGCCACCGAGGGTCGCCGGCCTCATGCGCTCGGCGCTGCTCGCCGCCGACCTCGTGCTGATCCCCGTACAGCCGTCGCCGCTCGACGGCTGGGCCTCGGCCGAGATGCTGGCGCTGCTCTCCGAGGCGCTCATCTACCGGCCGGAACTGGCCGCACGTTTCGTGCTGAACCGCTGCGGCGCCCGCACCGTGCTCGCACGCGAGACAGCCGAGACACTCGCCGATCACGATCCGCCGGTGCTGACCACCACTATCGGCCAGCGCATCGCTTTTGCCGTTGCCGCGCAATCCGGTCGCCTCGCATCCGAACTTGACGACGACACGCCGGCCGCGCGCGAGATCGCGGCGCTGGCCGCCGAGATCGAGCATCTCGAAATCGGGAGGGCCGCATCATGACAGTCCTCACCGAAACCGTGCTAACCGGCGATTGCCGCGATCTCATGCCGGCACGCGGCCCGTTCGACTTGATCCTGGCCGATCCCCCTTACGGCGACACATCGCTTGCCTGGGATCGTCGCGTCGCCGACTGGATCACGCTCGCTCGCGTGGCGCTCACACCCACCGGCTCGCTCTGGGTATTCGGCTCGCTGCGCCATTTCATGGCGACCGCCGACCAGTTCGCCGATGCCGGTTTGCAGATCGCCCAGGAGATCGTCTGGGAGAAGCAGAACGGATCGTCGTTCCACGCGGACCGCTTCAAGCGCGTGCATGAACTGGCCGTCCAGTTCTACCCGGCCGAGACCGCCTGGCGCGACATCTACAACGACGTCCAGACCACGCCGGATGCGACGGCGCGCACCGTGCGGCGCAAGATGCGCCCGCCGCACACCGGCCATATCGATGCCGGTCACTATGTCAGCCATGACGGCGGGCCGCGCCTCATGCGCTCGGTTATCTACCTGCGAAACTGCCACGGCCGTGCCATCCATCCGACCGAGAAACCCTCGGCGCTCATGGAAATCCTGATCCGAACAAGCTGCCCGGAGGGCGGGCTTGTCGGCGACTGGTTCGCCGGATCGGGCGCGGCCGGTGAAGCCTGCCGGCTTACCGGCCGACGCTATCTCGGCTGCAAGATCAGACCCGACATGGCGGAGAAGGCGCGCGCCCGGATCGCATCGGTGCTGCGGTTCGACGGGAGGGCCGCGCCATGAGCGAGCGTCCCGCCCGCAAAGGCTTCGCCTCCCGGCCTGCCGATCCCGACCAGTGGATCAGGGCTGCCGACGCGCCGCCCCGCAATGGTGACGCCGGCGGTTTCACCGCCCGGCTGACCATCGACGTGACGCCCGAGCTGCGCGGCAGGATCAAGATCGCTGCCTTCCGGCGCGGCGTCACCGTCGCCGACATGCTGCGCGATCTCTTCGCTCGTGAATTCCCGCCAACCCAAGGAGACCCCTCATGACCGGCAATGCGGCTCCCCGCTTGCGCGGCGGCCCGTTGCCGTCCGCAGGCTCTACCGACGATATGACCCATGTCGAGCTGACATGGATCGAGAAGAAGGTCGAATACTGGATCAGGTTCGGCCGGGAATCCGGCGAACTGATCCTCGATCGCCGCCGTCGCGTCATTTCTTTCCGCCCAAACAGCATCTTCGCCTTCGCCCGCTGGGCCGGCAACGATTTCGGCACGATCATATCACGCATCGACATCGTGCGCGCCGTCGAGCCGGGCGAAACCTATCAGACGCTGCCCTTCGTGCGTCCCGGTGGCGAGATCCTGCTCAAGATCGAGGGCTGGCCCAAGGTCGAGGACGTGCTGCGCCACATCGATGCGATCGAGCGTGTCGGCATCGACGCCTGCGACGTCGCCCCCGATCACTGGCGCCACATCGCTCACCGAATGCAGTCCGGCGAGACGCCACGCTCCTACACGATGGAGCGTCATCAGGCGTGGCTCAAGCGGCGGGAGATCGGCCGATGACCCGCTTCGGCTACGTCATGGTGACGTATTTCGCGGCGATGGGCGTCGCCATCGCCGCGTTCATCCCGACATCCACCAAGCTGATCTGGAACGCCACCGAAAGCGCGCCGATCGGCTTCTACACCATCGCGCCAGCCGATCGGCTGGAGGTGCCCGAACTGGTCGCCGTCATGCCGCCCGAACCGCTCGCCGACTTCATGGTGGAGCGCGGCTATGTCGGCCGCGGCGTGCCGCTGCTGAAGCGCGTCCTTGGCTTGCCCGGTCAGCGCGTGTGCCGCAGCCGCGACCTGATCACGGTCGATGGGATCGAGATGGGCGAAGCGCTCGACCGCGATCGCCTCGGCCGCGCGCTGCCCATCTGGCAGGGCTGCCGCGTCGTCGCGGATGACGAGCTTTTCCTGATGAACTGGGAAGTCCGCGACAGTCTCGACGGCCGCTATTTCGGGCCGCTTCCGGCCTCCGCCGTGATCGGCCGGGCAATCCCCCTCTACACCGACGACGACGGCGAAGGCCGCTTCGTCTGGCGCGCGCCGACGCGGTGACGGCGCAAGTTTCGCAACCTTGCCGCACAACACAGGAGACCATGAGCATGGCTCAGATTGGACATTTCACCCGCACGCAATCCGGCTTCGAAGGGCGTTTCAGGGCGCTCGGCATCGACGAGGAAATCACCTTCGTTCCGGCCGAGCCTTCGGAAGCAAAGAATGCCCCTGCTTACCGCGTTCTGCTCGGCGACGAGGAAGGTCTCGATATCGGCGCTGGCTGGTCGCATGTCGGCGACCGCGCCGGCGAATTCGTCTCCATCGAGATCTACAGCCCGCTGTTCGGCGGCACGCTTCGCGCAAACCTCTTCCGTGCCGGTGACGACGGCTCCGCCTGGGGCCTGCACACCAACCCGCCGTCGAAGAAGCGGAAGGAGGACTGAACGGTGGCAATCCGGCAACGTGCCTGCGTCGGACGTTCTGCTACCGTCCGACGCTCGGCACTCTCCCTTCTTCTTTCCGGCCTGACCTTTGCCGCCTCCGCGGCGTGTCCGGCTGTTGCGCAATCGCTGCCGCCGACCCGCGCCGCGATCGCCGATCCCCATGCCGCGCACATCGCCGAGGCGTCGCAGCGCTTCGCTATCCCGCAGGCATGGATCGTCGCGGTGAAGCACACCGAAAGCCGTGACGACGTGCGTGCGGTATCGCCCGCCGGTGCGCTTGGCCTCATGCAGATCATGCCCGATACGTGGGCCGAACTGCGCGCCCGTTACCGGCTCGGTCGTGATCCGTTCGATCCTCGCGACAACATCATCGCCGGCACCGCCTATCTGCGCGAGATGCTTGATCGCTACGGCACGGTCCCGGCGATGCTTGCTGCCTATAATGCTGGCCCGGCGCGCTACGACCAGCATCTCGCCACCGGCCGCGCTCTGCCGGCAGAGACGCGCGCCTATGTCGCTTTGCTCGCGCCCGCGCTTGGTGCCGCCGCGCCGTCGGACGGAACGCGCATCGTGCTCCAGCCGCCGGCCGATTGGCGCGAAGCACCGCTCTTCGTGGCGCGTGGAGGCGACCGCCCGCGTGACGATGATCGCGCTGCCGACCGTACGCCGAGTGGGCTTCATCCTTCCGTTCCGGTGCAGGACGATAGCGCCGCCGGACCACAGGAAGACTCCATTTTCCTCGTTCGGCGCGAGGGGGACGGTCCGCGATGACCCTCGATCGGCTTTTGGGCATCTTGTCGTGCTCTGGCGCATCATGGTGGGTGCCGGGGGTGGAGGCAGAAGCAGCAACCGAGGGATGGCAGGATAAAAGGGCGCACATTGCGCGCCGATCGGGCGGTTGTTTTTGTTTGGATTTCTTCGCTGTGCAGCACATTGCCCGTCTTTGCCGCAATGTTCGTCAACGATCCAACCCTCTGTCTCTACGCGATTTTTTGAACATTGCAGGGCTGCGCCATGGCCGATGAACGCGAGTTCCGAATTCGTCCGGGGCGTATCCGGTCCAGTCGGGCACAATCGGCGCGGCCCTTCATTTCGCAGGCGCTCGCCGCTGCCAAAAAGGCGGGCGGCGGCGTGTCTCGCTCCGGCCGCGTCGTCTCCGGCAATCGCTCACGCTTCGGTCACGGCCAGCGCGCCAGTATCCAGGCTAATCGGCTGATCTCGTCCCGCTCGCGCGGCGCCGTCATCAAGGCGCGTGTCGTGCGCCATTCGGCCCGCACCGCGCCGCTCGGCACCCATCTCAATTATCTGCGCCGCGAGGGCGTGACCCGTGACGGGGAGAAGGCCCGGCTGTTCGGGCCGGGAACCGAGAACGCCGATGCCGGCGCCTTCGCTGAACGCTGCGAGGATGACCGGCATCATTTCCGGTTCATCGTCTCGCCCGACGACGCGCTGGAAATGTCCGACCTCAAATCCTTCACCCGCGATCTCGTTGGGCAGATGGAGAAGGATCTCGGCACCCGGCTCGACTGGGTGGCGGTGGATCACTGGAACACCGAACATCCGCACGTCCACCTGATCGTGCGCGGTGTCCGCGACAACGGCCAGGATCTCGTCATCTCGCGTGACTATATCAAGGAAGGCATGCGCGACCGCGCGCGCGATCTCATCACCCAGGAGCTGGGACCGCGCACCGACCTCGACATCCGCCGCACGCTGGAGAGCCAGATCGAAGCCGAGCGCTGGACGCAGCTCGATCGTCAGCTTGTCCGGGATGCACGAGAAACCGGCATCATCGATCTTGCGCCGCGATCCGATCGCCAGCCCGACGTGTTCCATGCCCTGAAGGTCGGACGGCTGCGCAGACTGGAAGTCCTTGGGCTGGCCGGACAGGTCGGCCATTCGCAATGGTTCATCAAGCCCGAGACGGAGGCGGTGCTGCGCGAACTCGGCGAGCGCGGCGACATTATCAAGCGCATGCACAAGGCGTTGACGGATCGCGGTATCGAGCGCGGCTCGGCTAACTATGTGCTGGCCGGTGAGAGCCTCGATGAGCCGATCATCGGCCGCCTGGTCGATCGCGGTCTCGACGACGAGCTGAGAGGCTCGGCCTATGCCGTCGTCGACGGCGTGGATGGCCGCACCCATCACATCAAGTTGCCCGACCTCGATGCTGCCGGCGACAGCGCTCCCGGCTCGATCGTCGAGCTACGCAAATTCGATGATGCGCGCGGTGAGCGTCGCGTCGCACTCGCCGTTCGCAGCGATCTCGACATCGAGCGACAGGTCACGGCGTCGGGCGCGACCTGGCTCGACCGGCAGGCCGTCGCGAGGGAGCCGCTGTCACTCTCCGACGGCGGCTTCGGCGCCGAGGTGCAACGGGCCATGGAGCGGCGCGCTGACCATCTTGTCGAGCAGGGTCTGGCCGAGCGACAGGGGCGCAGCGTGGCGTTCGCCCGCAGGCTGGTCGACATGCTGCGTCGCCGCGAACTGGACGCACTCGGCGAGAAGCTCGCCGCCGAGACGGGCCAGCCGTTTAACCGCGCCGGCAGTGGCGAATATGTCGCCGGCACCTATCGACAGCGCTTCACACTCGCCTCCGGCCGCTTCGCCATGATTGACGACGGCCTCGGCTTCCAGCTCGTACCGTGGTCTCCATCGCTGGAAAAGCAGCTCGGCCGGCACGTCTCCGGCGTCGCTCGCAGCGACGGCGGCATCGACTGGAGCTTTGGCCGCAAACGGGGGCTCGGCCTCTAACCCTCAATATCGGAGAAAGGACCAACGCCATGTCCGCGACGAAAATCCTCTGGGGACAGATCCTCACCGTCCTTCTGATCGTGCTGATGACGACCTGGGGAGCGACACAGTGGACGGCCTGGCAGCTCGGCTTCCAGCCGCAGCTCGGCCATCCCTGGTTCCAGATCGCCGGCTGGCCGGTCTATTACCCGCCAGCCTTCTTCTGGTGGTGGTATTTCTACGACGCCTATGCGCCACCGATCTTCGTCGAAGGTGCTTATATCGCCGCATCTGGCGGTTTCATCGCCATAGCGGTTGCCATCGGCATGTCGGTCTGGCGGGCACGCGAAGCCAAGAATGTCGCGACCTACGGATCGGCGCGCTGGGCCGAGCCTGAGGAAGTGAAGGACGCCGGTCTGCTCGACCAGGACGGCGTTGTTCTCGGCAGGCTCGATCGGGCCTATCTGCGGCATGACGGTCCGGAGCATGTCCTGTGTTTCGCGCCGACCAGATCGGGCAAGGGCGTCGGCCTGGTCGTGCCTTCGTTGCTCACTTGGCCCGGTTCGGCCATCGTCCACGACATCAAGGGCGAAAACTGGACACTCACCGCCGGCTTCCGATCCCAGCACGGTCGCGTGCTGCTATTCGATCCGACCAATGCAAAGTCCGCCGCCTACAATCCGCTGCTCGAGGTGCGGCGGGGTGAATGGGAGGTCCGCGACGTCCAGAACATCGCCGACATCCTGGTCGATCCCGAAGGCTCGCTCGACAAGCGGAACCATTGGGAGAAGACGTCGCATGCGCTTCTCGTCGGCGCCATCCTGCACGTTCTTTATGCTGAGAAAGACAAGACGCTGGCCGGCGTCGCGGCATTCCTGTCCGATCCGAAGCGGCCGATCGAGTCGACTCTCGCCGCGATGATGAAGACGGCGCATCTGGGTGAAGCCGGTCCGCATCCGGTCATTGCCAGTGCTGCACGCGAACTGCTGAACAAGAGCGACAACGAGAGATCCGGCGTGTTGTCGACCGCCATGTCGTTTCTGGGCTTGTACCGCGATCCTGTCGTTGCAGAGGTGACGCGCCGTTGCGACTGGCGCATTACCGACATCGTCGGCCGCAAGAGGCCGACGACGCTCTACCTCGTCGTACCGCCGTCAGACATCAATCGGACGAAGCCGCTCATTCGCCTGATCCTCAACCAGATTGGCCGGCGCCTGACCGAGGATCTGCAGGCGAAGGCGGGACGACAAAGATTGCTGCTCATGCTGGATGAGTTTCCGGCTCTGGGAAGGTTGGATTTCTTCGAGTCGGCTTTGGCCTTCATGGCAGGCTATGGTCTCAAATCATTCCTGATCGCGCAGTCGCTGAACCAGATCGAAAAAGCTTACGGCGCCAACAATTCGATCCTCGACAACTGCCATGTGAGGGTGTCCTTCGCCACGAATGACGAGAGAACCGCGAAGAGGGTGAGCGACGCGCTCGGCACGGCCACCGAGATGAAGGCGATGAAGAACTATGCCGGGCATCGGCTGTCGCCCTGGCTCGGGCATTTGATGGTCTCGCGCTCGGAAACCGCGCGGCCGCTGCTCACCCCTGGCGAGATCATGCAGCTTCCTCCGGCCGACGAGATCGTCATGGTCGCTGGAACGCCGCCGATCCGGGCGAAGAAGGCGCGGTATTTCGAGGATGCGCGGTTTCAGGAGCGGATATTACCGCCGCCGAAACTGGTCCGTGCCGGCGAACCGCATCCGGATGACTGGAGCCGCCTGCCGATCCCGACCCGCCCTCCGTTCGATGACGTCGTGGCGGGCGCCACCGAAGAGGATGAGGACCCGACCGAATCCGAACGCCGGCGTCAGCCGGAGCTGAGCCGGGTGAAACCCGTCGAGAAAAAGGAGCCGATCGAGAACGAGTTCGAGATCGATCCCCCCGATGAGATGGAGGAGGAAGCCACCCGGAACCGTCGTATGACCCGGCTCATGCAGGGTGTGGCGCGGCAGGTGTCGCTTGATCCGAATGACGGGATGGAGCTGTGAACGCATGACCGGCAGGAAAAAGAAGACGCAGATCTCCGTTTATCTCGAACCCGACGTCATGACGATGCTCTCGGACTATTCGGCGCGCCGGGAGCAGCCGATGTCCTTGATCGTGGAGGCGGCCGTCGCCTCCTTCCTGTCGCCGGACGACGCCGAACGGCGCGAGGCGTTGATCACCAAGCGTCTCGACCAGATCGATCGCCGCATGACGCGGCTGGAACGTGATGTCGGCATTTCGGTCGAGACGCTTGCCGTGTTCGTTCGCTTCTGGCTCACCACCACGCCAGCACTGCCCGAACCGGCCGTACAGGCGGCGCGAGCCAAGGCCGGCGAGCGCTATGAGGCATTCGTCGCGGCACTCGGCCGCCGGCTCGCCCAGGGGCCGAAACTGCGGCAGGAGATCTCCGAGGATGTCGCCGACTCATCTGACAGTCAGGGCTCCCCGCGCATGGGCGCACATGGCGAGTAGTGACGGCTTTCGCGAGATCAAGCAGATCGCGGCACCGCCGTTTCCCTGTATTTGCACGCTACGCTACTACGACGCCAATTCCTTGTTGAATCAGCATAATTTCTGGCTCCTTTAATCATCCCCATCCGGGGACCGTCTGATTTTCCTCGGCGAGAAACGGGGATCGGATGGCAGTCTCGCATCGAAATTCAGAAGGCTTTGCGCGTGGCGCCCGGATGCTGCGCACTGCGCTAGGTGCATCCATCGCCCGCTTTCTGGAAGATCCCGGTGTCGTCGAGGTAATGCTCAATCCGGATGGGCGATTGTGGATCGACCGGCTCTCCGAAGGCATGTCCGACACCGGCGAGCGCATCTTGCCCGCGGATGGCGAACGCATCATCCGCCTGGTTGCTCACCACGTCGGCGCAGAAGTTCATGCCGGCGCTCCACGTGTTTCGGCCGAACTGCCCGACAGCGGCGAACGCTTCGAAGGTCTCCTGCCTCCGATCGTCACCGGTCCGGCCTTCGCCATCCGCAAGCCGGCGATCTCGGTGTTCACACTCGACGACTATGTTGCGGCAGGAACGATGACCGCCAATCAGGCGGCATTGCTGCGCGAGGCCGTCGCATCGCACGCCAATGTCCTCGTCGCCGGCGGCACGGGCACCGGCAAGACGACACTCACCAATGCTCTGCTGGCCGAAGTGGCGAAGGGGCAGGATCGGCTTCTCATCATCGAGGATACCCGCGAGCTTCAAAGCCAGTCCGAGAACAAGGTGCCGATGCGCACCAAGGATTTCATCGCCAATCTGACCGATCTCGCACGCTCGGCCATGCGTTTCCGGCCGGATCGCATCATCGTCGGCGAGGTGCGCGGTCCCGAAGCCCTCGATCTCCTGAAACTTTGGGGTACGGGGCACCCCGGCGGCATCGGCACGATCCATGCCGGCACCGGCCTCGGCGCGCTTCGCCGTCTCGAGCAGCTCATCCAGGAAGCTGTCGTCACCGTCCCCAAGGCACTCATTGCCGAGACCATCGACATCGTGGCGGTTCTCTCTGGCCGCGGTTCCGCGCGCCGTCTCTCCGAACTCGCCCGCGTCGAAGGGCTCGACCCCGACGGCGATTACCGGGTCGCTTCCGCTCACCTTTCCCCTGATCGCCAACCGCTCTTGAAAGGAGAACAGTCATGACCTCCCATGTTCCGCCCATCCTGCCCACGGCGCCGGATCAGGCGTGCGCACCGTCCGTTCTGCGCGGCATCCGTCGGCACCTCATGGGACCGACCACGCTCGCCGTCGTTATGATGATGGCATCCGTGCCGGCTCATGCTTCCGGATCCTCCATGCCGTGGGAGGCGCCGCTTCAGTCGATCCTCGAATCCATCGAGGGGCCGGTGGCCAAGATCGTCGCCGTCATCATCATTATCGCCACCGGCCTGGCGCTGGCCTTCGGCGACACAAGCGGCGGTTTTCGCAGGCTGATCCAGATCGTTTTCGGCCTGTCGATTGCATTCGCCGCCAGCTCCTTCTTCCTGAGCTTCTTCTCCTTCGGCGGCGGGGTACTGGTCTGATGGCCGGGGCGCTCTTACGGATCGACGATGTGCCGGGGCTCAATGTCCCGGTTCACCGGGCGCTGACCGAGCACATCCTGCTCGGCGGCGCTCCGCGCGCCATCGCCATCATGAACGGGACATTGGCCGGAGCGGTCGGCCTCGGCCTGCGCCTCTGGTTGGTCGGTCTCGCCATATGGGCAATCGGGCATTTCGCCGCCGTCTGGGCGGCGAAACGCGATCCACTGTTCGTGGAAGTCGGTCGCCGTCATCTGCGTATCCCCGGTCATCTTGCGGTCTGAGGAGCACGACCATGCTGAACCTTGCCGAATATCGCCGCACCGCCAGCCGCCTCGCCGACTTCCTGCCCTGGGCGGCACTCGTCGGGGAGGGCGTCGTTCTGAACAAGGACGGCTCGCTGCAACGGACCGCCCGATTTCGCGGTCCCGACCTCGAATCCGCCGTCGCTGCCGAACTGGTCGCCGTCGCCGCCCGGTTGAACAATGCCTTCCGGCGTCTTGGCTCCGGCTGGGCGATTTTCGTGGAAGCACAGCGCCAGGAGGCTGCGACCTATCCCGACGACCGCTTTCCAGATCCGGCCTCGGCGCTGCTCGATGCCGAGCGCAAGGCCGATTTCGAGGAACAGGGCAGCCATTTCATTTCCGGCTACTTCCTGACCTTCACCTATCTCACACATGCCGAGGATGCAGCCCGCGCCGAGACCTGGCTCTATGAGGGCCGCGAACGCTCCGGCGTCGATCCGAACGAGATCTTGCGCGGCTTCATCGATCGCACCGATCGCGTGCTGGCGCTGCTCGACGGCTTCATGCCGGAATGCGACTGGCTCGACGACAGCGAGACGCTGACCTACCTGCATTCCACTGTCTCGACCAACCGGCATCGCGTCCGGGTTCCCGAGACGCCGATGTATCTGGACGCGTTGCTGGCCGATCAGCCCCTGACCGGCGGGCTGGAACCGCGCCTTGGCAACACCCATCTGCGCATCCTCACCATCGTCGGCTTTCCGACCGCGACCACGCCCGGCATCCTCGACGAGCTGAACAGGCTCGCCTTTCCCTATCGCTGGTCGACACGCGCGATCCTGCTCGACAAGACCGACGCCATCCGGCTCCTCACCCGCATCCGCCGCCAATGGTTTGCGAAGCGCAAGTCGATCGCCGCGATCCTGAAAGAAGTCATGAGCAACGAGGCGTCGGTTCTCGTGGACACCGACGCTACTAACAAGGCGGCCGATGCGGACATCGCGCTTCAGGAACTCGGCGCCGACTATGCCGGCATGGCCTATGTCACGGCGACCATCGCTGTATGGGACACCGATCCTCGCCTGGCCGACGAAAAGCTCCGTCTTGTCGAGAAGGTCGCGCTGGGCCGCGATTTCACCGCGATGCCCGAAACCATCAATGCCGTCGATGCCTGGCTCGGCTCGCTGCCGGGGCATGTCTATGCCAACGTCCGCCAGCCGCCTATCTCGACGCTCAATCTCGCCCATATGATCCCCCTCTCCGCCGTATGGGCGGGACCGGAACGGGATGACTATCTCGGTAGCGCCCCCTTGCTCTTCGGCAAGACCGAGGGAAGCACCCCGTTTCGGCTTTCCATTCATGTTGGCGACGTCGGGCACACGCTGGTCGTCGGGCCGACCGGCTCCGGCAAGAGCGTGCTGCTCGCCTGCATGGCGCTCCAGTTCCGGCGCTATGCCCACTCCCAGGTGTTCGCGTTCGATTTCGGCGGCTCGATCCGGGCTGCGGCCCTTGCCATGGACGGGGACTGGCATGATCTCGGCGGCGATCTCACCGAAGGCGATGCATTTTCCGTCTCGCTCCAGCCACTCGCCCGCATTCACGACGTGCCGGAACGCGCCTGGGCGGCCGACTGGATCGTCGCCATCCTGACGCGCGAGAGCGTTGCGATTACGCCGGATGTCAAGGAGCACATCTGGGCGGCGCTGACCTCTCTCGCCTCGGCGCCGGTCGAGGAACGCACCATCACCGGCCTGACGGTGCTGCTGCAGTCGAACGATCTGAAGCAGGCGCTCAGGCCCTATTGCATTGGCGGTCCCTACGGTCGGCTGCTCGATGCCGAAACCGAGCACCTCGGCAGCGCGTCGGTGCAGGCCTTCGAGATCGAGGGGCTGGTCGGCACAGGTGCTGCCCCGGCGGTGCTGTCCTATCTGTTCCACCGCATCGGCGACCGACTCGATGGCTCGCCCACCATGCTCATCATCGATGAAGGCTGGCTGGCGCTCGATGACGAAGCCTTTTCCGGACAGTTGCGGGAATGGCTGAAGACCCTCAGAAAAAAAAACGCTTCGGTCATCTTCGCCACGCAGTCGCTCTCCGACATCGACAATTCGGCGATCGCACCGGCGATCATCGAAAGTTGCCCGACGCGTCTTCTTCTCCCGAACGAGCGCGCCGCCGAACCGCAGATCGCCGCCATCTATCAACGATTTGGCTTGAACGCGCGCCAGATCGAGATCCTCGCACGGGCCACGCCGAAGAAAGACTACTACTGCCAGAGCCGCAGGGGGAACCGCCTGTTCGACCTGGGCCTGTCCGAAGTGGGTCTGGCGCTGACGGCCGCCTCCTCGAAATCCGATCAGTCCGCCATCGCTCGCATCTTCGCCGAGCACGGCCGGGACGGCTTCCTTGCCGCCTGGCTGCGTCTGCGCGGCGTCGACTGGGCCGCGGACCTCATTCCCGACCTTGCAAATCTCATCCTCCAGCCGGACAAGGAGTCTTCCTCATGAACACCCGTTATTCCCGCACGGCGCTGCTTGCCGCATCCTTTCTTGCCGTCTCAGGCCCGGCTTCGCTGGTTCTGGCGCCGCCAGCTTCCGCCGCCTGGATCGTCTATGACCCGACGAACTACTCGCAGAACCTGCTGTCCGCCGCCCGCGCCCTGGAGCAGATCAACAATCAGATCACCAGCCTGCAAAACGAAGCGCAGATGCTGATCAACCAGGCCCGCAATCTGGCGAGCCTGCCGTATTCGTCGCTCCAGCAGATCCAGCAGTCGGTGAGCCGCACGCAGCAGCTTCTGTCCCAGGCGCAGAACATCGCCTTCGACGTCGGCCAGATCGACCAGGCGTTCCAGTCGAAATACGCCAATGTCTCGCTCTCGGCCACCGATGCGCAGCTCGTCTCCGATGCCAAAGAGCGCTGGCGCAACAGCGTCGGCGGCCTTCAGGACGCCATGCGCGTGCAGGCCACCGTGGTCGGCAATATCGATACCAACCGCACCGAGATGTCACAACTGGTTGGCCGGAGCCAGAGCGCGACCGGCGCGCTTCAGGCTGCACAGGCAGGCAATCAGCTTCTCGCCCTCCAGTCGCAGCAGCTCTCCGACCTCACGGCATTGCTTGCCGCCAATGGCCGGTCCACCGCGCTCACCGAGGCAGAACGCGCCGCCGCGGCCGAACAGGGTCGCGTGCAGCGCGAGCGCTTCCTGACGCCGGGCTCCGGCTATCAGGCCGGCAGCGCCAAGATGTTCAACTGAGGGCGTGGGCCATGGACGGCAAGATGCTGGCCCGCTTGGGCGCCGTCGTCTTTGTCGCCGTCGCGATCACCGCGACGGCGACCGAAATGCTCAGAAGGAGAGAGGCGCCCGCACCATGGACACGCCCCACGGCCGCCGTCGGATCGCCGGCAGATCCACTTCGCGTTGGACAGCGCCGGTGCCAGCAGCTCGGGCAGGCCGCAACGAACGACGCCGAATGCCTGCGCATCTGGTCGCAAACGCGAGACCGCTTCCTCGGCAGGACGTCCGTACCGGCCGCCCCACAGACCATCGAAGGACAGTGATCCATGGGCGGCAGCGGCGTCATCGACAATTTCCTCGGGGTCTTCACCTCTTATATCGACAGCGGGTTCGGTCTTCTCGGCGGCGAGGTCGCCTTCATCGCCACCACGCTGATCGTCATCGACGTGACGCTCGCCGCCCTGTTCTGGAGCTGGGGCGCCGACGACGACATCATCGCTCGACTGGTGAAGAAGACCCTGTTCGTCGGGGCTTTCGCCTACATCATCGACAATTGGAACAATCTGGCGAGGATCATCTTCGAGAGCTTCGCCGGCCTCGGCCTCAAAGGCTCCGGCACCGGCTTTTCGACGGCGGACCTCCTTCGTCCCGGCCGGGTGGCGCAAGTCGGTCTCGACGCGGCCCGGCCGCTCCTGGAATCCATTTCCGACCTCATGGGCTGGGTCGCGTTCTTCGAGAATTTCATCCAGATCGCATGCCTGCTGTTCGCCTGGGCGCTCGTCCTCTTGGCTTTCTTTATTTTGGCGATCCAGTTGTTCGTCACGCTGATCGAATTCAAGCTGACCGTTCTCGCCGGATTTGTCCTCATCCCGTTCGGATTGTTCGGGAAGACGGCCTTCATGGCCGAAAGGGTCCTCGGCAGTGTCGTCTCTTCCGGCATCAAGGTGCTGGTGCTCGCTGTCATCATCGGCATCGGCTCGACGCTGTTCAGCGAGTTCACCTCCGGCTTCGGCGGGGTCACGCCGACGATCGACGACGCGATGGCGATCGTGCTCGCAGCACTTTCCCTGCTCGGCCTCGGCATCTTCGGACCGGGCATTGCCAACGGTCTGGTTTCCGGAGGCCCGCAACTTGGTGCTGGTGCTGCCGTTGGCACCGGCCTCGCCGTCGGAGGTGCTGCACTTGCCGCAGGCGGTGCGGCTGGCCTGGCCTTGCGCGGTGGGGCTGCGGCACTGTCCGGCGGCGCTGCTGCCGTTCGTGGTGGCGCAGCGGCGGCAGGTGCCGCCTCGACCGCCTACAATCTCGGATCGATGGGGCAGACCGGCGCTGCCGGTGTGGCGTCCGGTCTCGGCGGTGTCGCGCGAGGAGCAGGCTCCGCCACCGTCTCGCCTCTGAAGCGCGCGATCGGTCGTGCGTCCGAAAGCGTTAAATCGGATTTCTCCGGAGGCGTGAAAGGCGGCTTCAGCGCCACCGGCGGCTTTTCCACCCTCGGCACGGTCGGCGGTGCCGAAGCCGCCAATGATGATTCCTTTGCCGCCACCCCCGTAGCTTCGGGCAATGGCGCCCCCGATTGGGCCAGGCGCATGAAACGCAGCCAGCACGTCAGCCACGGCGTTTCCGCGGCCGCCCATGCCGTTCGTTCCGGCGACAGTCATGGCGGCGGCTCTTCTGTTAATCTCTCCGAAAGTGACCGCTCATGAGCTTGTTCAAACGACCGGCAACCCACTACGGCAAGACGCCGCAACCCGAGACACCCTATCAGAAGGCCGCACAGGTCTGGGATGAGCGCATCGGCTCGGCCCGCGTGCAGGCGAAGAACTGGAGGTTCATGGCCTTTGGAAGCCTGATCCTGTCGGCAGGCTTTGCCGCAGCACTCGTCTGGCAGTCCACGCGAGGGACCGTCGTGCCCTGGGTCGTGCAGGTCGACAAGCTCGGTCAGGCACAGACCGTCGCCGCCGCCACGGCCGACTATCGTCCAACAGATCCGCAGGTCGCGTGGCATCTGGCGCGTTTCATCGAACAGGTCAGGAGCATTCCCGCCGATCCCATCATCGTGCGCCAGAACTGGCTCCGCGCCTATGACTGGACGACGGATCGGGGCGCGACGGCGCTGAACGACTATGCGCGCAGCAATGACCCGTTCACCAAGGTCGGCAAGCAGCAGGTTGCCGTCGAGGTTTCCAGCGTCATTCGCGCATCTCCCGACAGCTTCCGCGTCGCCTGGATCGAGCGCCGATACGAGAACGGACAGCTTTCCACCACCGAGCGCTGGACCGCGATCCTGACCATAGTGATCCAGACGCCCCGCGATGCTGATCGACTCAAGGCCAATCCCCTCGGCATCTATGTCAATGCAATATCGTGGTCGCGGGAGATGGGCGAATGAAGAAGTCGCCGATCCGTACAATCGGAACCCCTTCTTTCCGCAAACCCGCCATTGTCGCCGTGCTCCTTTCCACCGCTGCGCTGGCCGGATGCGCCACGCCGCAGAAGCCGCCGCAGATCCGCTACGATTCCGATGTGCCGGCATTGCCGGTCGTTCCCACCGTGCTGAGGGATGAGCGCCCGAAGCCGCTGCACATTCCGCCGGGCTGGACGCCGGCGCGTGGGGGTGCCACCGCAACCACGCCGACCGGCCGGGTTCAGAATGCCAATGCGGCGGCCCGCGTCGAGCCACGCCGGGATGGTTACTACAATGCAATCCAGATCTATCCCTGGAGCGAAGGCGCCCTCTATCAGGTCTATGCCGCACCCGGCCAGATCACCGACATCACGCTTGAACCCGGCGAAAGCCTGACCGGAGCCGGGCCGATCGCTGCCGGCGACACCACACGCTGGATTATCGGCGACACCGAGAGCGGCAGCGGCACCACCCGGCGCGTCCATGTCCTTGTGAAACCCTCGCGCCCCGACATCACCACCAATCTGGTGATTTCCACCGATCGACGCACCTACATGCTCGAACTGCGATCCGGCGAAACGCCCTACATGCCGTCGGTCGCCTGGTCTTACCCGCAGGTGCCGGGCTCGCAGCAGTCCATTCCGGACACGCCGGCTATTCCGGCTGTCGTGGCACGAAACTACCGCTACGGTCTCACCGGAGACACGCCGCCGTGGCGGCCCGTCTCCGTCTATGACGATGGCCGCAAGGTCTATGTCGAATTCCCGCGCGGTATCGTGCAGGGGGAATTCCCGCCACTCTTCGTCATCGGTTCGGAAGGAGAGGTGCAGATCGCCAATACCCGTATCTATCGGAATATCCTGATCGTGGATCGCCTCTTCGGTGCTGCGGAATTGCGCCTGGGTAGCGGCAAGCATCAGGAGACTGTGAGGATCGTTCGAACAAGCGGTGTCGTGCAGGCGCCGACAGCCCGAATCAAGGGAGGGCGGTCGTCATGAGGGAGGCCGATAATCGCGAAGATGCAACCCAGACCCTCGGTCCTGTTCCACCCATGCGCTTGCGGGCAGAACCACCACGCGTAACCCGGCTATCGCGCAGGGTGCTCCTCGGCCTTGGCCTGGTCGCATCGCTCGGCATCGGTGGCGCGTTGATCTATGCTCTTCAGACCCGAGATCGTGGCAATGGTGGCGAAGAACTCTATACCACCGAGAACCGGACCACGGCCGACGGTCTGGCAGGCCTGCCGCGGGACTATACCGGCCCGATCCTGGGGCCGGCTTTGCCCGGCGATCTCGGCCGTCCGATCCTCAGTGCGCAGGATCGTGGCCAGCCTGTTGTTGTGCCGACAGCGCCGGGTGTCGATCCGGCCGAACAACGCCGCCTCGCCGAAGCGGAATCCGCCCGAACCAGCCGCGTGTTCTTCCAGACGGAAACACGCACGACGGCAAGCGCAATAGCGCCTGACGCGAATACGACCACAAATCTTGCCGGTCTCGATCAGGCTGGCACTCCTACTGCGCAGGACCGACAGGTCGCCTTCCTCAACGCCGCCGTCGACCGACGCACTGTGGCGGCCGATCGCGTGATGCCGCCGGTGTCGCCCTATGTGCTGCAGGCCGGTTCGGTAATCTCCGGAGCGCTGATCACCGGCATTCGCTCCGATCTCCCCGGCCAGATTACCGCCCAGGTCACCGAGAACATCTACGACAGCCCGACCGGCCGCATCCTGCTCGTACCGCAAGGAACCCGCATCATCGGCCAATACGACAACAATGTCGGTTTCGGGCAGAGGCGTGTCCTGCTGGTCTGGAACCGGCTGATATTCCCGAATGGCCGATCCATCGTCCTTGAACGACAGCCCGGCGCCGACACGCAGGGCTATGCCGGTCTCGAGGACGGCGTCGACTACCACTGGTGGGATCTGGCGAAAGCTGCTGGCCTCTCGACATTGCTCGCGGTCGGCGCAGAGCTTGCCATGGATGACGAAGACCGGCTGGTTCAGGCTATCCGCAATGGTGCGCAAGATACCATCAACGATGCTGGTCAGCAGATCATCCGCCGCCAGTTGCAGATCGCGCCCACGCTCACCATCAGGCCAGGTTTCCCGGTGCGGATCATCGTCACCCGAGACCTTGTGATGGAGCCCTATAGAGGTTAGCCCGATGACAAAATTGAAACTCGGGCCGCTCGTCGACGACAAGCCCGTCAAGGTGAGTATTGAACTTCCCGGACCGCTATATCGGGATCTTGTTGCCTATGCGGAGCTGCTCCACCGTCAGCAACAAGGCCAATCGTCGGCAGATCCCGCCAAGCTGATCGTGCCTATGCTTCAGCGATTCATTACGACCGATCGCGGCTTCGCAAAGCAAAAGCGCGCTGTTCTGGGTTTTTCCGGCGCATCGTCTCAAACACCAAAGATTGACGAATCGCGCTAAAGTACCGGAGCCGCCGGCACCGCTCACCGAGCGCTATCGGTCTGATTGGCAATTGCATTCCATCGAACTTTTCCAGTGGCCAAGTCCAGAAATTGCTTCAGTGCTGGATTATGATTCCTTGGCGACCAGACAGCACTAAAACGAATGTCTTCCAGGCCATCCAAGATGGGAACGAACACGACTTCCTTGTGTGCACCGCCGGACGTTGACGACAATATGAGCGAAATGCCGAACCCTTCTCCGACCATGTTCAAAAGATTGTCTCGTCCGACTCCCTGAATGGATATTCTCGGTTCGGAATCGGATTTGGAAAGCTGCCGCAGTAGATATTGATCCAATTCCGCACCAGCGATACCGGCCGGGATCAGGAATGTCTCGTTGCGCACATCTGCCCAGGAAACGCTCTCTGCCGTTGCAAGAGGATGCCGTTTTGGCAGCGCAAGGAAAAGTCGCTCGGTCCACAGTTGAACCGTTTTGCAACCGGCTAACTGAGGCTCTCCCGGAAGAAAGGCCACATCGATACGGCCGCTGAGAAGATTGGCGGCTGCCACTTCGGACGTCGATTCCTCTATTTTCACCTCTACACCGCGGAAGCGGGAATGATATTCGCCTACGAGATCTGAAAGAAATCCGCTTGCCAGGGACGTCATCAGCCCGATTCGTATCTCACCTGTGTCGCCGTGATGCGCCGTTTGCATGTCCTTCACAGCTTGATGCAAATGGGATGCACCGAATGCGGCGTTTTGCAGAAACCGCGCTCCTGCAACGGTTAGCTTTGCTCCGGTGCGACTACGAGTAAAGAGGGGTACACCAAGACGTCGTTCAAGCAGTTGGACCCGGCGGCTTACAGTAGATTGGGACATGCCAACCGCATCCGCCGCACGGCGAAAACTTCCGTGTTCGGCGACCAACAATGCATATCGTAAATATCGCAGGTCAAGCGCGAGATCCGGCATCCAACAGTCTTTTATGCTGTCTTAGAGGTAATCGCTAAGCGACTATTCGGCTCTTGAAGACCGGATCCAGTCCCTTGCTTTCGCCTGCTCACTTCGCCATTCATCTATGCTGCCAACTTGACTTGTTCGGCCGGTTGTTCCTCGGCCGCTCGCGGTCATGCACGTTGCGTTGCGGTGAGCTCTTCGGATATCTCGTGGCTTCCGGCGGCGAGAACCATGCCCACCACCCTTGCTGGCCCGCTGAAGTCGATAGAGTGCCTCATCGGCATGTTTCATGAGTTGCGCCAGACCAGTCGCGTCGTCAGGATAGAGGCTCACGCCAACGCTTGCACCAAGCACAGTCCTCGTCCCGCCAATCTGGATGGGCTGCTTGAGCGCTCTTTCGACACGTCGGCAGACTTGTTCTGCCTGGTATGGCGATCCCATGTTCTCTACGAGAATGGCAAACTCATCCCCACCCAATCGGAACACAGCATCGTCGCTGCGAACACATGCGCGAAGCCTGTTGGCTATCAAGAACAGCGCTTCGTCACCGGCATTATGTCCCAGTAGATCATTGATTGGCTTGAATTCATCGAGATCGATCAGAATAAGAGCGATCATCGGCCGCACGTCGTTTTCATAAGACGTTGCGATACTGTTCCATTTTGCTGACAACCGCCGCCGATTACCAAGGCTCGTCAATGGGTCTTCGAAGGCGATGCGTCTTAGCGTCTCCTCCACCCGCTTTCGCTCGGAGACATCCTCGAATGTAGCAATCCCGACCCCTATGTCATGTAGAAGGATGCCACGCTGGTTGACGGTAACGATACCGCCATCCGCCGACACCACGTCCAGTTCCAATGGTTCTACTTTGGATATTCCGGTGGAATCGGCTCTCCGCAGACGGTTCCAGTACTCACGAGCTAAGAGTTGCTGTTCTATTTTTGGATAGCTTTGTTCAATCCACGCACCCACGGTTTCGAAATGACTTTCGTCATAACCGAAGGTCTCCTTGAAAGCACGATTCATGAACTGAATCTTACCCGCTGGTATTGCCGCCCACGAGATTGGAATTGGCAGAGCATCAAGAATGATGTGCATGTCCCGAAGCGAGAGCCCGGTATGTTTTACTTGCTCAAGAAACTCTTCCAACGCTATCTCCTGTTGCAACTCCGCATCGTTTACCTTCACAATTTTTCCGTTTTCGAGTATTTCATGGCTTCAGGAAGGATTGCTGTTCCGTATCACGCGCACCTTCCTTGCCCTGCTCGATCATTCTTTCGAGCGGGGGCCGAAGAGCGCTTTAACAACACGCGGGCCGTACCAGACGATGACGGCCAAAGCTGCGATCAACAACAGCGCGCCGACCATTTCGTAGACGGGAAAACCCACCGCGTCTCTCGAAACGAAGAGGGCCACCACAACGCCTGCAGCAGACAGAATTGCTTGGGCTAGGATACGAACCATGGGAACCGTCTCGAATTCCTGTCACAAACGCTCTGGGGCGGGGACAGACTGGATGTTGTTCTACTGTCGCAAGCTAAGAACCGGATCGCCATGCCCAGTCCCTGATTTCCGGCATATCCTCGCCATGTTCACGGACATAGGCGAAATGCTCCTGCAGCTTGCCGCGCAGGCTTTCGACCACATGACCGGCCTTTTCCTTCAGCCCCGGCACGCGCTCGATCGCCTCGATGGCGAGGTGGTAGCGGTCGAGCTGGTTCAGCACCGTCATGTCGAAGGGCGTCGTGGTCGTGCCTTCCTCAACGAAACCTCGGACATGGATGTTCTGATGGTTGGTGCGTTTGTAGGTCAGCCGGTGGATGAGATAGGGATAGCCGTGATAGGCGAAGATCACCGGCCGCTCGGTGGTGAACAGCCGGTCGAAGTCCTCGTCGCAAATCCCGTGCGGATGCTGGTCCTTCGACTGCAGCGTCATCAGGTCGACGACGTTGACGACGCGAATCTTCAGGTCCGGGATCGCTTCCCTCAGGATGGTCACCGCCGCCAATGTTTCCATCGTCGGCACGTCGCCGGCGCAGGCCATCACCACGTCGGGTGAAACCGTATCCTCCTCGTTGCCCGCCCAGTCCCAGATGCCGATGCCCGCCTCGCAATGCTTGGCGGCGTCCTCGATAGCCAGCCATTGCGGTTCCGGCTGCTTGCCGGCAACGATCACGTTGATCCGGTCCCAGGTCTTCAGGCAATGGTCGGCGACCCAGAGCAGCGTATTGGCATCCGGCGGCAGGTAGATGCGGACGATGTCCGCCTTCTTGTTGGCGACGAGATCGACGAAGCCGGGATCCTGATGCGAGAAGCCGTTATGGTCCTGCCGCCACACATGCGAGGTGAGCAGATAGTTGAGCGACGAGATCGGCTTTCTCCATTCCAGCTCGCGAGTCACCTTCACCCACTTGGCATGCTGGTTGAACATGCTGTCGATGATGTGGATGAAGGCCTCGTAGCAGGAGAAGAGGCCGTGCCTCCCGGTCAGCAGATAACCCTCCAGCCATCCCTGGCACAGATGCTCCGACAGCACTTCCATCACCCGCCCGTCGGGCGACAGATGTACGTCGTATGGTTCGATCTTCTCCATCCAGACGCGGTCGGTCACTTCGAACACGGCACCCAGCCGGTTCGATTCCGTCTCGTCCGGGCCGAAGATGCGAAAATTCTTCTCCGCGTCGTTGAGGGTCAGGATGTCGCGCAAATAACGCCCGAGGATTTCCGTCGTCTGCACCACGGTCTTGCCGGGCTCCGGCACGTCGACCGCGTAGTCGGAAAGCGGCGGGCATTTCAGTTCCTTGCGCAAGAGGCCGCCATTGGCATGCGGGTTGGCGCCCATGCGCCGGTCGCCTTCTGGCGCGAGCGCCTTCAGTTCCGGCTTCAGCCCACCATCGGCAGTGAACAGATCTTCCGGATCGTAGCTCCGCATCCAGTCTTCGAGTATCTTCAGGTGATCCGGATTTTCCCGGCAGCCGGAAACCGGCACTTGATGGGCGCGCCAGAAGCCTTCGACCTTCTTGCCGTCCACTTCCTTCGGACCGGTCCAGCCTTTCGGGCTGCGCAGCACGATCATCGGCCAGCGCGGCAGTTCGGCAGGGGAGGCACCGCCGTGCGCCCTATCCTGGATCGCCCGGATACGCTCCATCGCCCTGTCCATCGCGCCGGCCATCAGCCGGTGCATCACCTCGGGCTCATGGCCTTCGACGAAGAGCGGCTCGTAGCCGTAGCCCTCGAACAGCTTCTTCAGGTCCTCGTCGCCGATGCGCGAAAGCAGAGTCGGATTGGCGATCTTGTAGCCGTTCAGGTGCAAGATCGGCAGAACCGCACCGTCGCGGGCCGGATTGATGAACTTGTTGGAATGCCAGCTTGCTGCCAGCGGACCGGTTTCCGCCTCGCCGTCACCCACCACGCAGGCGACGATCAGGTCCGGGTTGTCGAAGGCCGCGCCATAGGCATGAACCAGCGCATAACCGAGCTCGCCGCCTTCGTGGATCGATCCGGGCGTCTCCGGCGCCGCATGGCTCGGAATGCCGCCCGGGAAGGAGAACTGGCGGAACAGTTTTCGCATCCCGTCGGTCGTTTCGGCGATCTCCGGATAGATCTCGCTATAGATGCCTTCCAGATAGGTATTGGCCACCATGCCCGGCCCGCCATGGCCGGGGCCACAGATATAGATGACGTCGAGATCACGGGCTTTGATCACCCGGTTCAGGTGCGCATAGATGAAGTTCAGCCCCGGCGTCGTGCCCCAGTGGCCGAGCAGGCGCGGCTTGATATGCTGGGCCTGGAGCGGTTCGCGCAGGAGCGGATTGTCGAGAAGATAGATCTGGCCGACCGACAGATAGTTGGCGGCGCACCAGTAGCGATGGATGAGATTGATTTCCCCGGCGTCCAATGAGGCTGTCGTGATGAATTTTTCTTGCTGCATATTCCCGCCCTCAGCTCGCCCCAAATACGTCAGCAGTTTGGCTGACATGGGAAAGGCCAGCATCCCCCTGAACCGACAGGTTAATTTCATGTCATCATGCGATGACTGCCGGCGACCATATATCCATTCATGCTGGATGATGGCAAGTGAAAATGCAGACGCGATTGTGTTTCATTAAATACAGAAGATTATTGCCAACAACAGTAACAGCCGCCGGTGTTGCCTGAATGGTGTTCATTGCCGATTTCCCTTCATAGTAAAGCGAATGATACAGCCTCGCTGACGTTCAGTAAGCGATCTGTCCATTGACGAGGCCCCCTGATGTCCCGGATAGTTCCTGTTGCAAGATCTTCCGTGCTTCGGGGCTGACCACCGACATCGGGGCTGCAACGACAGTTCTCGCCGCGGAGCCGGCCAGATTGACCGTACCGATTGCCGCCATCCCGACGTGATCGGCCAATGTCACCTGACCGCCCTCGAGGGATTGACCAGCCAGGCGTTTCCCCAGGAGCCCGATGATTTCCGGGCTATCGGCAAAGGCGTTGTGGCCGAGGGCGTCCTTGGAACGCACGGTGCTGGTATCGATCACCGTGATCCCAAGCTGCTTCAGCACGCCGGTATAAGCGGTGGTATCGACACCGCCGACACGGTTGACTCCGCCGGAGATCCATCTCGATACCTCAAGCGCCCGGTCGCGTGTCGAGGCAAAAATGGTGAACTGCGGCCGCTTCGGTCCCATCTCTATGAGTTGGCGGCGGAAGACGTCGACATCGATATCGGGCGACGCCAGCACGACGTTGCGGACCTTCGCCGGGATCGTCTTTTCGCGCATCGCGATCCCGCGCAGAGCCTCGGCCGTCAGCCATGTTCCCATGGAATGGGCAAGGATGGTGATATCGCCGACGTCAGGGCTGCGGGCAGCCTGGATGATCAAATCCTCCAGGGCACGGCGTGAATAGTTCGTGCTTTCCTTGTCGTAGAGATAGCCGAGAACGCTGGCGCGGGAGGGCCAGGTGAACAGGATCGGAGCGGCATCGGTTCCGGCGTCATGAGTGATCTGGGCAAAACGAAAGACGGCATCCGCATAGGTGTTGTTGAAGCCATGCACGAAGATGATCACCTGCCGCTTTGCATTCCGGTTCTTGCGAAACCAGTTGAGCGCCTGCTGCTCTGAGATCACCTTCTCGTCCTTGAGCACGGCGAACTCTTTCGCAGGGTTGGGGGGCACGCGCTTCGGCCACTGGACCTCCCCGATCTTCCGCCCATCATCCGGCGGGATGGAAACGGTGAGGTTGTTGAGCGAGATCGCCGTTCCGCGCTCTCCGGAATAAAGCTCGCCGGGATCTGCGGCGGGTTTTCGGGTGGTCGCGACCAGCATGTCGACGCGGCTTGTGTCGTTCGTCGTCAAAGCCACGGGCTGAAGGACATTTTCCGGCCGGCCAGCGCAGCCGCCGAGCATGGAAAGAAGGAGCGGAAACAATATGATGCGCCTTCGCCACGCGCGTGAATTGCGTAAGCAGGCTTTTCGGGCGGCAACGGCATCCAGTAACGAAAGCCGTCGCAGCGATGCCGTGGAATCAATTGTGTTCGACATCGCGGGGAATCCTGAACCAGGTCACATAGAGAGCGGGAAGGAACAGCAGGGTCAGGACGGTTCCGACGACGATGCCGCCCATCATGGCGTAGGCCATCGGTCCCCAGAACACCTCTCTTGAGATGGGGATCAACGCCAGGGTCGCAGCGGCGGCCGTCAGCATGATCGGTCGCATCCGATGCTCCGTCGCCTCGACGACGGCCTGCCACGGCGGGATTCCTGTTGTGCGCAGGTCTTCGATTTGGACGATCAGGATCACCGAGTTCCGGATGAGGATACCGATCAGGGCGAGCACGCCGAGGATTGCGACGAAACCCAATGGCGCCTGGCTCAAGACCAGCGCGCCAACGACGCCGATCAGCGCAAGTGGAGCGACCGAGAAGACAAGGAACAACCTGTGGAAGCTTTGAAGCTGCGTCATCAGAAGCGTTGTCATGACGAAAATCATGACCGGCACCACGCTTATGATCGGCGCCTGGGACTTGGCGCTCTCCTCGACAGTACCGCCGATGGCAATATCGTATCCCGGTTCCAAAGAGGCCTTCAGTTCTTCTATCTTCGGATCGAGCTGCCGGACAATCGTGGCAGGCTGCAGGTTGTCGCGAACACCCGCCTTGATCGTGATCGTTGGTATTCTGTTGCGCCGCCAGATCGTCGGTTGTTCCAGGCCGTAATCGAATCTGGCCACGGAAGAGAGCGGGATGGATTTGCCGCTGGAGTTTGGCAGCTGGAGGTCGAGCAGGCTGTCGATGGAGGCGCGTTCCTTCGCTTCTGCCCGTCCGACAACATTGATCAGATAGATGGCATCGCGGACCTGTGTCACGGTCGCACCCTGGACGACACCGTTGAGGGCGGTCGCGATATCTTCGGACGAGACCCCGAGCTGCCGGGCCTTGTCCTGAAGGACGTCGACCTTCACGACGCGCGCCGGCTCGTTCCAGTCGAAGACGAGGCCGGTCAGGGAAGGGTGCGACATCACGATACCAGCCGTCTTCTGCGCCAGGTCGCGGACCTTTTGAATGTCGGGACCGGAGATGCGATACTGGATTGGCTTGCCCACCGGCGGGCCGATGTCCAGTGTCCTGACGAAGGCGTCGGTGCCCGGGAAGGTTTTCAGCAAATAGGCCTGCAGGTCGGCCTTGAGCCGGTCGCGGACCTCAATACCCTTCGAGACGATGACGATCTGGCCGAAGGTGGGATCGTCGGGCTGGACGTCGAAGGACAGGATGAAGCGCGGGGCGCCCCTGCCGACATAGCTCGACCAGTGATCGATATCGGGATTGCCGGTGAGCTTTTCCCGCTCGAATTGCGCCATCTGCCGGCTCGTCTCGGCCATAGAACTGTTTTGCGGCAGGTTCCAGTCGACGATAAGCTCCGGACGGTCGGACGCGGGAAAGAATTGCTGCTGAACCAGCGACATGCCGGCAACGGACAGACCAAACGCGGCAATTGTTACGATGATGGTCACCCAGCGAAAGCGAAGGCAGAGCTGAAGCAGCCATGAGAAGGCGGCGCCCATACGGCTCTTGTGCTCCTCGTGCTTTTTCATCGTCTTCGGCAGGATCGTCACGCCCAGCAGCGGGGTGAACAGGACGGCGACAATCCAGGACACGGTCAGCGAAACCGCGAGTACGACGAATAGCGTGAAGGTGAATTCGCCGGCGTTGCTGTTGTTGAAACCGATCGGCAGGAAGCCTGCGACGGTGACCAGCGTGCCGGTCAGCATCGGAAAGGCAGTCGATATGTAGACATGGGTCGCAGCCTTGCGCAGAGTGTCACCGACCTCCAGGCGGGCCACCATCATTTCGACGGCGATCATCGCGTCGTCGACCAGAAGACCGAGCGCGATGATGAGAGCACCGAGCGAGATGCGCTGCAGGGAAATACCGGAATATTGCATCACCATGAAGGTGATGGCGAGCACCAGCGGGATGGAGATCGCCACAACCAGCCCGGCGCGCAGGCCAAGGCTGATGAAGCTGATGGCAAGCACGATGGCGACCGCCTCGAACAGGGCTCTGGTAAAGCCGGAAACGGCTTCATCGACCACGGCTGGTTGATCGGAGACATGATCGACGGACACGCCGAGCGGCAGATCCTGGACGATGCGCTCCATCATCTCGTCAAGAGCGTGACCAAACTCAAGCAGATTGCCACCGGCCTTCATTCCGATTGCAAGCCCGATCGCCGGCTTGCCGTTGAACCGGAACAGCGACGAGGGAGGATCGACGTAACCACGTTTGACGGTTGCAACATCCGTCAGCGGAAAAAAGCGATCGTTGACGCGCAGGTTGATCGCCCGGAGGCTATCTTCGGAGATGAAGCGGCCACCGACGCGTAGCGCGATGCGCTCCGGCCCGGCGTCGACGAAGCCCGACTGGGTGACGGCATTCTGCTTTTGCAGGGTTTCGACGATGTCGGATTGATTGATGCCGAGCGCTGCGATCTTGCGGGTGGAGAACTCCAGATAGATCACCTCGTCCTGAGCGCCAATGATGTCGACCTTGCCGACATTCGGCACTGTCAGGACCTTGGTGCGGGCATCCTCGACGAGATCGCGCAACTGCCTCTGGTTCAAGCCTTCCGTGGTGAAGGCAAAGATATTTCCGTAAACATCGCCGAATTGATCGTTGAAAAACGGCCCGACGACGCCGGACGGAAACTGCTGCTGGATATCGCCGATCATGTTGCGGATGCGCTGCCATGTCGCCGGGACATTGCGTGCCTTGGTCGTCGGAAGAAGATCGACGAAGATCGTGGTTTTGCCGGCGGTCGTGAGGCTCCGCGTCCGATCGAGGCTGTCGAGCTCCTGGAGCTTTTTCTCGATACGATCGGTGACCTGCTGGGTGACCTCTTCGGCAGAAGCGCCCGGCCATTGGGCCTGGATCACCATCGTCTTGATGGTAAAGGACGGATCCTCCTCCCGTCCGAGGTTGAGATAAGCGTACATACCGGCGACCGCGAAGGCGATCATGAAATACCAGACGAAGGAACGATGTTCGAGCGCCCAGTCCGAAAGGTTGAAATTCTTCATGGGTGCAACTCCTGTCCAAGCCTGATCTTTTGTCCCTCCTGAAGTTCGCTGACGCCCGCAACCACAACTCCCTCATTCGCATTCAAGCCTGAATCGACCCGCACCATCGGGTCTTCCGGCCCGGTATGATCCAGGAGAACGGCGCGGGACGACACGGTCAGGGCATGCGGATCGATGACCCAGACGGCGGGGGCGCCGTCCTTCTCGACGATAGCCGAGCGGGGCAGCACGACGTCGTGAGCCTGCCCGCCGTCTGTGAATGTGGCGGTTACGACCGCACCGAAGCGAAAGACGTCGGGCGCCTTGTCCAGGGCGATCTTCACCCTGTAGGTTCGGGTGTCTGCATCGGCCTGCGGAGCGATTTCGCGTACCTGCCCGGATGTCCGCAAGCGGTCGTCGAGTTGCAGCGTTACGTCGATATGGGTGGACGAACGGATAAACGAAACCTGCGCCTCAGGAACGTCGATGACGACATCGCGCTGATCGAGGCGTGCAAGTTTCAGGACGGACTGTCCGGCTGTAACGGTCTGGCCCACTTCAACGGAGGTCGAGGTGATCACGCCGTCGAAGTCAGCCTCCAATCGTGCATAGCCGAGCTGCTCGTTGGCTTTTGCCAGATTGGCTTGCGCTTGCGTGACATTCGCCTCTGCCGATTTGAGGCCCTGCTCGGCCAGTTCGAGATCGGCGGCGCTGGCCGTATTGGTAGCAGTGAGCATGCGCTTGCGTCGCTCGTTGATCGCGGCATTCTCCAGTTGGGCATTCGCATTTCTGAGATCGGCCCGGGCGCTGATCACGGTGAGTTGCAGCGTGAGCGGGTCGATCTCCGCGAGAATGTCACCCTTCCTGACGACGTCGCCTGTCTCCACCCGCCGTGCGATGACACGGCCAAGAACCCGGAAGGCGAGTTCAGTCTCCACGCGCGGCTGAACCACACCGGCGAAACCCATGGCTTCGGAACGATCGGCAGCGACGTTCATCCAGACTACCGGTCGTGGCGGTGCGTTTTCCGCAGTAGCGGAATGATAGGACAAGGAGGAGGCGCAGACCGTCGCAATGAAGAGCAGCATGGCCGGGGAGGGACGCTTCATGTCAGTCGCCCTCCCAATTCACGACCTGCTCGGGGCGCAGGAACTTGCCGCCTTCCGTAACGACAAGTTCCTGTGCGGAAATCCCTTTTGCAGCAGTGAACTCGCCTGCCCGGTAACTTGCGACAGTGATGGGGCGAAGCGCGACGGTTCGTGTTGTTGCATCCACGATCCACACCGCGGGCTTCCCGTCGTCTGACGCCATCGCACTCCATGGCAGTGTGATTGCAGTGTCCGGAGGCGTATGAAAAGTGCCTATTACGGGAGTTCCAAGGGACCACTGGATATCATCGGGGAGCGCCAGTTTCACGCGGATCGTTCCAGTCGTCGTATCGATGACCGGCGCGACCTCTCTCACCTTTGCAGGGATACCGCCGCCAGGATTCGAGACCGGTGCCACGGTCGCTTCGTCGCCCGGTGGGCCCGCCAGGAAAAATGCTTCAAAGACATCGAAGACCGCATCGCGCGGACCGTCATGGGCGAGCGAGAAAGCAGCTTGTGCGGCTGATACGACTTGGCCCACCTCGACGCTTCGCGCCGTGATGATGCCGTCGGCATTGGCTTTGAGTTCGGTGTGAGAGAGTGCATCGCGAGCGATCGCCAGGGACGCCTTGGCGGATTCCAGCGACCCTTCTGCCGTTGCCAGTTCCTCCTTCGCCTGGTCGTAGGTCGACTGGGCGATGGCGCGTGTCTCCACCAATGTCTGATAGCGCTGAAACGCGAGGTTCTTTTGATTGAGTGTCGCTTGCGCCGCCAGAAGACCAGCCTCAGCGGATTCCACGTCCGCGCGCTGCTCGGTGTCGTCGATCCGTGCCAGGACATCTCCGGCATGCACGTGTGAACCGACATCCACCCGCCGCTCTATGACCTTGCCGGCAGAGCGGAAAGCGAGGTCGGTCTGTATGCGCGCTCGTATCTCGCCTGTGACACCTGTGCTGCGCTGATGCTCGATCATTGCAGCGTGAACTACACGGACCGATTGCGGTGGCGCGGCTGTTGTCTTGGCGTTGTCGTCGCATGCGGCAAGCAACAGGCCGATCAAACCGAGACCAATCATGCGGAATTGAATGGTGGAAAGGCGACTCCGATGCGTATACCTGCCGGCACCATGTCGTTCGTGCTTCTTTGAATAACTACCAGTCAGAGTATGATCTCCTGCAATCGTCTGCGCGGCTTTGAACCGGTAAACTTCTGGCCCACCGCGTCTGTTAGGTTTTGACGTCAGGACGCTTCCAGCCGCTTTGAGTGAAGCGGCTGGCACAGTTGGCGTCCTCAGCTATCTGGTGCCGCCGGCCAGCTCCTTATCCAGTTGGTCCGCCGCCGAGCGCACCCCGGCCTTCGCCGCGTCGAGCCCCCCGAAATTGGCCGTGATGTCGAGTGCGTTGGCGCTCCTGCTCGCAACATGTGCGTAGAGCAGGGTGCCGGTCTGGGCATCCTCGATCTCGACGGCATAGGACACCCAGCCGGAGAATGTGCCACGACCGCCAGTGGCCTGAGCGCCCGCATTGACGACGAGGCCGACCGGAAGAACATGCGAAACGGTGGATAGCACCGGTGTGCTTGCTTCTGCACCGGTCAGCGTCAGCCTGGCGCGCAACGTCCCTGGTCCGGGCTGTGCAACGAGTTGAAGGCGTCGGCCGAGGACCTTGGAAAACTCCTGATGCATGTAGCTGGCGAGTGCCTGCCGGTCGGTGGCCGACATCTTGCCGAATTGTGCGTCCGGCCCGGCGTAGATCGCTGTGGGTGGGATAATGATGCTTACATAGGCTGCGAAATTCACATCCGGACGACGGTAGGCATAAGGTTTCGTCTTGTCCGAGGTCGGGCGCAGAAACGCCGACGAAGACAGAGCTACAGACGGTGGCGGCGTTGTCGCACAGGCGGCGAGGACGAGTGCCATTACGCAAGCCACCAGGCCGCGCAACCAAATATTGGAAGACCGCCTCCGAGGCGCTTGGGACGGACCGGAAATCGGGGCTTGGCTATTTGCACGAGTATCCAAGGTTCACCTCATGTGCATGGCCCGCTGTCAGGTGTTTTGTTCACCGGCAGAATGGTCCTCAGCTTTTGAACGAAAATCCCGAGGCGGTGATCCGCCTCGGCCTGGCTTGCGTCATAGCTAGCGATCCGGATATGAACGGCCGGCGCGTGTTCGTCTCCGAACCGGAACGAGGTTCGTCTTAACGCTGCATTACGCCCCTGTGGAACTCGAGTCCGCCACCAGGTTGCCGCACGACTGCGCCACCGGCGCAGCGTTCCGGGCCGCATACTCCTCGTACTGCTGCGCCGCCGCCGTTAGGGCCGCGAACAACAGCGGAACCACCGCATGCAGCTCCAACGCAGCCACCTCGCGCGGCGCCACCGTAAGCCGGCCCGGTACGATAATACGTGCTCCAGCTTCCGTACCAGGGCTGGGCGGCATAGTGGGTATTCCAGTAAGCCTGATTGAAGGCGACAACGGTCAATCCGATCATCGGAATGAGCGCCGGCGAAAGAGCTACTGTCTGACCCTGATAATAAACACTGACATAGTTCGAAGAAACCCAGCCGCGCGCGCCTCCCCACGAGACGTCGCACCAGGAGGCCGCGTCGAGACATCCATAGATGGTCAAAGCTGCACTGGGCGGCATTGTCATGACGACTGGATACCATGTCCCCGGGCCGGCCCTCAGGTTGACGCTGGAGACTGTCGCGCCTCTCGTTGCCGCCAACGCGGGGCTGGACATCACGGCCACCAACATTGCCGCAAATGCGCCAAGCACATAGCGACGCGTGATCCACATTTTTCTGTTCATGTCATTTCTCCTTTTGAAGTGATCGATCCTGTGTGCTGGGCACTCAACAGCACCTGTGGAATGCGCTCGGACCTTTACAGATCGAACACGCTCCAACGATTGTCTTCCGGGCCTTCATCTTCCGGATCGCCAGAGGGGTAATTGCTGACGCATCTCTCCCTTGAAGCCATCATGTCGGCGACGCACAGCTCGTATCCGTCCTGATCGGCATAAAGAGTGACGCACACGGCATCCGGCCTTTCGTTATCCGTTGGGAAACAAACGGCCTCGATGGGTTCGTTTTCCCAAGGGATCGTAGAAGCCCGCTCGTGGGCAACTGCGCTGACCGAGCCGAATATTCCGATGAACAGAATCAGGGTGAGACAGATAAAACCGCTCCTCTTTCTCATCGTCCGTCACCTGTAATCCTGAGTAGAGCGCCGATCTCCGTGACTGTTTCTCTTAGCCACAACGTGGAATCGGGCTAACGGCAATCGCCATCCGGCCTGCTGCCAAGCGCTCGAGGCAACAGCACTTTCTGAAAGATAGGCCTGTTCCATGATCGATCGGCGCCGGGGGCAAGCCGCCCCTGTTCGCGCCGCCGCTGCGGTGGGTCTAGGTCGGTATTTTTCGATCATAAGCAGCTTCCCCAAATGGATGAATTGCTACTGATACGAAGCGCGCCCCCCGATGCGACACTCCCGCTGCATTTTTTTGGAGCTGCTATGCAGACCTGAGATCTTCTGGTGAGCGACATTAAGGGAGGGACATGCAGCGCGAGCTGGTCCAGTTGGCGCAGACGATCGTCTGGCCGTTTCTGGAAGAGCATTTTGGCGAGGTTTATCAGGATGGATCAGATATGCCGCCGCTGCCGATCCGGCTGGGAATCCTCAAGCATACATTCAATTTATCGGGTTGGAATGTGCGTCTGCTGCCGCGACAGTCCGTACTTCCGCAAGCGAGCACTTCACACAGTCCTCACTAACTTCTTAAAAAGAAGGCGATCACGCGATAACGGATGGGTCTAGCCCCCGTCGGATCGCCCCTTGTTAGGGAACACGCAGTATTCCCTTTGCATTTTGATCGCCAAGCACCTTGCGTCTTCCTTCCGGGGAGATTTGACCTATCGCATCCACCAACGGACCGCCGATTGCGTCCATAAACTCCGTCCAGGCGGACTGCGTTGCACTGAGGGCCGTCAGTGTTGCGACAGGATCATATTGGTCAGAAGATATCTGCTTCAGCATTTCTTGCCGCGCCTGGGTAACGTTCTTTACGGCTCGCGCATGTCGCGGTTCTTCTTGGAGAAGAGTCTGGCGGAATGACTTGAAGTCAGAAGCAGAAAGGGTCGCTTCCGCAACAGCCAGAATGCGAGCAAGAGGGTCAACACCTTTTGGAACCTCCGGTGTCGCACGCAGCATTTGCCCCCCCAGGAAAGCGAGGAGGAACATGTTCAAAACGAGTGATAGGGGAAGAGCAATTCGCAGCCATTTTCTTGTGCCAACCTGTTTCTGAACCATATTGCTGTTCATTCCGCGAAAATTGGGATCGATGCGACCTGAAGCGTGGAAAGCAGGTCACCGGAGGCGGGTAAGTTCGGGGAGTGCATCCCGATGAACAGTCCCGCGGCCACTGCTATTCCGCGACCGGAGGAAAGACCGATCCAATTCAAATCGGGCCATAGCCCGCGAACATGCGCAAAAAGTCGTGCACCGAACGGGATCGGCCCGGATGGTGCTGGCGCTATTCGCGCAGCGACGTTCGTTCTCAGGCGCACCAGGGCGGCATTGCGTTCGCCCGGCGACCACAGGGAAATCTCTTGATGCCTGCGCGCCGCCGCGAGCACATCATCCATCAAGCGTTCCTCCGCAAGAACGGTACGCGCCACTTTCGAGATTTTTAGCAGAGACAACGCATCGGCCTGCACCTCTACAGGCCAGAGATCAATATTTGATCCGTAACTTCGCGCCAGAGATGTAAAACGTTCGATCTTCAACATATTTATTCTCCCTGTTTATCACGCTCTGCCAGCAGCCGCTCACGAAGTGTCGTTCTGGCGCGGGCAAGCAGACGCTCTATTGCTTTGGCCGATAGCCCAAGAATACGTCCCGCCTCAGCACCCGATACGCCTTCCTCGTAGACGAGTATCATCGCGGCCTGTTGGCTCGCGGGCAATGCGCGTATGGCTGCAGCGAGGGCGGCATCGCGCTCGGTACTCGTCAAAATCTCGTCTGCTGCGGCTCCTGGATCGACAGCATCAAAGTTGTCTGGAAGGGACTCCGGCTCTTTACGGCGGCGGCGATCAATACAGAGATTGACGACGATCTGGTAAAGCCAGGTTCTCAACTGAGCGCGCTTTGGGTTGAAGCGGCCAGCGTGCTTCCACACCTTGATCATTGCCTCCTGGGCAATGTCCTCAGCATCGCGAAAATTTGGGCTTATGCGGCTGGCTACACTTAGAACAAACGGACCGTGACGAACAATGATTTCGTCGAAGGCTCTCCGGTCACCTTGCGCCGACCAGAACAGGAGTTTGTCATCAGTAACTTTGTTATAGGCCCTGGGTTCGACCATGCCGGTGCCCAGAGTCCGCCTGATTAGCAACGCGAGCGCGTCCCATTCGAATTCAATCTCCCGCCATGGCGCTGCCAATTCCTGTGCCCGCATGTGCGCTGCTCGCTTTTCCCGGCTCTTGCAGCTTATACGGGGGCGCGCACCTGTTTCCCCCTCATGCGATCGAGATTTTGCGCGGCAATCCCGATAGGCACGCGGGCGACTTCCCGGCCAAACGCGCAGACGGGAATTGCATGGCCGCAGGTTCAACCGTAGCGCTCACACCGCTCCATCGCCCTACGGCCAGATCGTCAATCCTTGCCCCAGGATGCCGCGCACACGCAGGCCTGACCGCTGGGCTAGCGCAGGAATGCCCTGAAACGGCGCAGCGAGAAGAAGAACAGCGCCACGCCTATAATCAGCAGCGCCATGAACTGTGGCCAGACGACGTCCAGGCCCGCGCCTCGAAACAGGATCGCTTGCGCCAGCATAACGAAGTGGGTGTCTGGTGCGACGAGCATGATGTCCTGGATGATCTGCGGCATGCTCTCGCGTGGCGTCACACCACCTGACAGGACCCGCAGCGGGAGCAGCACCAGCATCAGCAGAAGGCCGAACTGCGGCATCGATCCGGCCACCGTCGCGAGAAATATACCAAGCGAGGTGGTGGCAAACAGCTGAAGTACCGTGCCCGCCAGAAACAGCATCAAAGAACCTTCGATCGGCACCTTGAGCAGATCTTGCACGACGAAGACAAGCGAAACCGTTGAGGCGAGAAGCACCACAAGTCCCATCGACCAGACCTTGCTCACCATGATCTCGGTCGGAGTAACCGGCATGACGAGCAGGTGTTCGATCGTGCCGTGCTCACGCTCGCGGATGAGGGCAGCACCCGTAAGAACGATCGCGAGCATGGTGATCGAGAAGATCACATTGTTGACTGCTCCGAACCACGCCTTGTTAAGCGACGGATTGAAGCGGGCGCGCAGAGCCAGATCGACAGGAAGGGTGGTGTTTCCCCGGTAACGGTTCAGGTACTCGCTGACCTCGCCCGAAACGATCGACTGGACGTAGCCGCCGCCGCTGAAAGCTTGGGTCATCCGGGTGGCGTCGACATTGAGCTGGATCGTCGGCGCCTTACCGGCGAGCAGGTCGCGCTGGAAGTTCGGGGGGATGTCGAGGGCGAAGGTATCGAGGCCGCTGTCCATGCGGCGGTCCATTTCGTACTGCGAAATGATCTTTGGGATAGAGAAATAAGGTGGATAGAATGCGGTCAGGATGCGCGAGGAGACAGGAGACTGATCCTCATCCACGACCGCGATCGCCGCATTGTTGAGTGTTTCAGGCACTGCCGTCGATGCGGTGTAGATCGACAGCGTGAATGCGTAGACGATCAGGACGGCGAGCATCGGATCGCGGGCAAGCCCCCGCAATTCCTTGACGCCGAGTTGAATGACGTTGGCCAGTCGCATGGATCACGCCGCCTGTTTCTTGAGGAAGGCCACGGTCATCCCGGTGAGAATGGGAATGGCGATCAGGAGGGGGATGAAGGAGGTGGCGAGATCATTGAAACCGAGCGACTTCGAAAACGTGCCGCGGGCGATCGTCACGAAATAGGTTGCTGGATAGATCTGGCCGATATAGGCGCCAATGCCCTGAAGCGACGAGACGGGGTCGATCATCCCCGAATATTGGACTGCCGGAATGAGAGTGATGAGGGCCGTGCCGAAGATGGCGGCGATCTGGCTGCTGATGAAGCTCGAAATCAAAAGTCCGATTCCGGTCGCTATGATGACGTAGAGGAAAGCCGCTAGCGTGAGTGTGAGTAGGCTCCCGGTCAGCGGCACCCCGAACACAAACACCGCAAACGCCGTCAGCATGGCGAAGTTCAGCATGGCGAGCGCGATATAGGGCAGTTGCTTGCCGAGGATAAATTCGAAGCGCGTATGATGCATGCCCTGCACGTAGCCCTGGACGGTCTCGGCGCGCGACGGCGAAGCCCCATCGATCCAGGCGCCGATCTCGACTTTTGTGCCACGCGAAACATCGCGTCCGAAGCCAGGTGGAATTTCCAGCGCCAGGCTGAGCTCGCCATTGCTCATGCGCCGGTCGAGGTCAGCGTAGTCGGTGATCGGGGCCTTTTCGGTGAAGTAGCGGGAACCGGCGATCTGAAGCGTGTAGTCGCGGCTGACCGTGGTGTCGTCGCGATCGAGCACGGCAAAGGACAGGTTCTCGACATCCATGTTGATGCCGTAGCCGATGACGAACATGAGGATGACGCTGCCGAGAACGGCAAGCGTTGCCCGGATCGGGTCGCGGCGCAACTCGAGCGCCTCGCGTTGTGTATAGGCCAGCATGCGCCGCATGTTGAAGGCAGATGGGGCTCGGGGCGGCGACGCCCCATCTGCCTCCTCCTCACGCTGCGCGTGGGGTGTTCGCGCAGGTGAAGCCTGTTCGCCAATTGCTTCTTCGAGATAAGAAATAAAGGCTTCTTCAAGCGTCGCCGCGCCCCGCTTTTCCACTATGGCACGAGGCTTGTCGCTGATCAGAACCTTGCCGGCATGCATCAGCGAGATGCGGTCGCACAGCTCCGCTTCGTTCATGAAATGGGTGGAGACGAAGATCGTCACCCCGTCATTGCGCGACAGGTCGGATAGAATCTGCCAGAAGCCGTCGCGCGCGACCGGATCAACGCCGGAAGTCGGCTCGTCGAGGATCAGGATGTCCGGGGCGTGGATCATTGCCACGGCGAGCGACAATCTCTGCCGGATACCGAGCGGCAGCGCGTCGGGCAACGCATCCATGATCTCGGTGAGATCAAAGCGCGCGGCCATCTCGGCGATGCGCGCCGGGATCTTTTCGAGCGGCAAGTTGAACAGGCGGGCATGCAGATCAAGGTTCTGACGAACCGTCAGCTCGGTGTAGAGCGAGAAGGCCTGGCTCATGTAGCCAACCTTTCGCCGGACCTCGATATCGTTCGGATCGACCTCATGTCCGAACAGTTTCGCGGTTCCCTCACTTGCCGGCAGGAGACCGGTCAGCATCTTCATCGTGGTGGTCTTGCCGCAGCCATTCGAGCCGAGGAAGCCGAAAATCTCGCCGCGCGGGATCTGGAAGCTGACATCGTCGACCGCCGTGAAATCGCCGAAGCGCATCGTCAGGTGCTCGGCTTCGATCGCGAACTCCGCCTCCCCTCTATCGGGTCGGGGCGGGATGACGACCTCGTGATGGCCCTGTCGCTTTTCGTCCGGAAGGAGGGCGACGAAAGAGGCGTCGAGATTGGCGGCTCCGGTGCGGGACAGCAATTCGGCGGGCGTTCCAGTTGCAAGCACGCGGCCGGCATCCATCGCGACGAGCCAGTCGAAGCGCTCGGCTTCTTCCATGTAGGCGGTCGCGACGATCACGCTCATTCCCGGACGCTCGCTTCGGATGTCGTCGATCAGTTCCCAGAATTGCCGGCGCGATAGCGGATCGACGCCCGTGGTCGGTTCATCGAGAATGAGGAGATCGGGATCGTGGATCAGCGCACAGCAGAGGCCGACCTTCTGTTTCATGCCGCCGGAGAGCTTTCCGGCCGGGCGGTCCGGGAAAGGTGCAAGCCCTGTCCGCTCCAGCAGGTCGCTGATGCGGCGCTGCCTTTCTTCCTGGTCCTGGCCGAACAGGCGCCCGAAGAAATCGATGTTCTCAAACACCGACAGCGTCGGATAGAGGTTCTTGCCGAGACCCTGCGGCATGTAGGCAATCTGCGGGCAGGTGCGGTTGCGATGCCTCACGTCGGCAATGTCGCCACCCAACACTTCGATCCGGCCCTCCTGAACCGTACGGGCGCCGGCGACGAGGCTAAGCAGGCTGGACTTGCCGACACCATCCGGGCCGATGAGGCCAACCATGATGCCCGACGGGATATCGAGGCTCACCTTGTCGAGGGCCCTGGTTTTACCATAGGACAGGCCGACATTCGCCAGCTTCGCGACCGGCGCAGTCTGCGTCTGGTCCTCCGTCTCTCGCGGCGTTTCCCCGGTCATTGAACGAGCGCTTTCGTGAGCTGTTCAGGCCATTCTGCCTTGGGGTCTATCCGGACATAGGCCATACCCGGAAGACCGGTCTTGGCCTGCTGAATGTGTTCGCGAAGCAACTCCGGCGGGATCTTCGCTTTGATCCGGAACATCAGTTTCTGTCGCTCCTCCTCGGTCTCCACTGTCTTGGGCGTGAACTGGGCGACATCGGCCACGAAACTCACGCTCGCCGGCACGACAAATTGCGGCGCTGCGTCGAGTACGAGACGAACATCGGAACCGATTGCGACACGTCCAGCCTGAGCCGTCGGGAGAAAAAATGTCATGTAAACGTCGGAGAGGTCGACGAGATTGAGTACCCGCCCACCGGAGGCCAGGACCTCGCCGGGCTCCGCGACGCGATATTGCACACGCCCGTCGCGTGGCGATCTGAGGGTGCTGTCATCGATATCGGCAACAATACTTTCAATCGCCGCATCTGCGGCAATGACGGCAGCCTCTGCATCGACGATCTGGGCCTTCGCAGCGCCGATCGCCGCATCGGAAGCGGAAAGAGAAGCCCGGGCTGCAGCAGTAGCCGCCCGCGCCCCCTGTGCCGCCGCCCGGTCGTCGTCGAACGTTTGCTGGGAGGTCACGTTGGTCTTGATCAGTTGCTCGGTCCGGGCAAGTTTTCGTTCGGCGGCATCCTGTTCAGCTTCGCGCTGTCCGATCACCGCGGCAGCAGATTCTTTTTCCGCCTCCCTTTGGGCGAGCAGGCTTTTCGCTGTATCCACACTGATCACGGCGCGTTGACGAGAGGCTTCGGCTTGCCGCCGTTGTGCCTCCAATTGCTGGGTGTCCATGCGAGCCAGCACCTGTCCGGCGGTGACGAGACTCCCTTCGTCGACGAGGATTTCCTTGATCCGCCCGGCCGTCTTGGCGGAGACGTCGATTTCGGTTGCCTCGATGCGGCCGTTGCCGCCGACGATCCCGGCCGGCAGGCCCGTACCGTCATACATCCGCCAGCCATAGTAACCGCCAGCGAGAACCGCGACACCGAGAACGGTCAGTATCCAATTTTTAGCGGACTTCACGACTGCATCCACCCAGTTTTTCTGTCACCGAGGGAAAGTCTGTCAGACTCTTTTGTTGTTGGGCTTGAATGTTGGGAATGAGTATTCACCATAAAAACCTACCTTATCTTGATTGACGTGTGTCGCGGCCGATCGAGGTTCATGACCGGCCTCTGCCTTGTGCCTGGTGTTTAACGTGTCCCTACCGAAGGCGCTGCACGCAGGGCACCGAGCACCAATCGATCGCTATGTACCTGGGGTCATCCGACGGGCGAAAGATTGGCCATGCCCTGTTTGGGCGTGTGCCTTCCTTCACTTATCCAACCCGTCATAAACTCGCGGATGTTGCTGCCGCGACCAGCAAGCATCTCGGCAGGCTGATCGATTGTCGACAGTTTGCGAAGGTAGGTCGCTTGCTCTGGGACGAGGCGCAATGTCGCCTTGAGGCTTCCTCGATATCGTCCAGAATAAAAACCGGCTAAAGACGATGATAATGATTTCATCAAATAGAATGAAATCATGCTGACGTCGTGTGTAGACCTATTCTGTAGCCTTCTCGCCTTGCCGGTTTTCATCGCCCCTCACTTCATTGTTGGTTACATGAAATCCCCCAACAAGCATGCGCATCGAAACGGACACGTTGCATTTTGTTATATCATCACCTGTTGACCGTCTTGTCAACAGGTGATGATTTCGTTGCTGTCGTTTGATAATACTCCGTCTGGTGAAGGCGACTCGTTCACCCTGAGTGCGTTCGGGTTCGCTACGGCAGACGGTCTCGGCGTTTGCTCTCCTCGGCTTTCGAAAAGCTGGGCGCAGTAGTGAGTGGCGTGCCCTTGAAATCGCGCGGTGTCGGTAGCTCGGCATCCAATGCGTGGCAGACCGGCGATCGAACCGGTCGACAGCCTTATCGTTGCCGCCAAATGCAGCCCGACGACCTTTGCCGGATTGACGGCAACCTCAATAATTATTGCGGAATTTGCAATAATACTGAATTCGTCACCCATCCCAGGGAACTCAGTCTAGTCATCATGCGTTGACTGTTAAGCTTTGTGCAGCTAATCCTGCTACTCGGTCAATAGGAGAAATCATGCCCAACCGAGTCATAAGCCCGGATGCCAACGACACGACGCGCGAGCGCATTCTAAAAGCCGCCATCCTTCGTTTTTCGGCCCATTCCTATGACAATACGGGCCTTCGCGACATTGCGGCCGACGTTGGGGTGGACATGGCTTACGTCCACCGCTCCTTTGGATCCAAGGAGAAACTTTTCTACGAGGCGGTCAAGGAGAGCGGCAAACCCGAGCAACTCTTCGCCGATGACGATGGCTGCCTGCCCTCAATTCTGACGAAGCAGATCCTGTCAAGGAAGGCCGCCAACGAGATTCGGGTACTCGATATCGTGATACAATCGTTCGCTAGCCCGGCAGCCTCGCGCGTGCTCAACGAGTTCCTCGAAGAGGATTTCGTTACTCCACTGGTGAGCAAGCACCCGATGGTGCCGAGGAGGCGGGCAGCACTGGTCGCAGCGTTTCTGGCGGGTGTTGGCATTCTTAAGGACGTGATCAAGGCCGACCCTCTTCTGAAGGGAGACGCCGCGGCGCTGGAAGAAGACGTCAGGATGGTCATCGCGGCCATCCTTGAGTTGGGCCCGAATGATCTCGACACATCTTGCGATTAAGTTCCGCGCGAACGCGCCGCTGATGACTGAAACAGTTCCGAGTGGACTTGCCGTGCCCAACCTCTCAGCGCACAGCGACGGCCACGATACCCGCATGGCGCCCGACGGATGTCACCTTCGTGTTGACCAGCGCGTCCAGAATGCCGGGATTGTTAGCGAACCCGGTCATCGTAGTCGACGCTATAGCGTCGCCTTGAACCGAACGGCTGATCTCTGCCTCAGCCCGGATGATGGATTGGCGCAGCGATGCAAAAGGAGGGGTCCTGGTGGGAGGAATGGCAGGGCTGGCTTTCGGCGCAGTCGCTGGCTGGACGCGTACCTCCGCCAAAAATGGACGCGTCTGACTCGGAATTTCCGCCGCTCTGCGGTGCTCGCGGCACCTATGTTTTTCAGAAGTGAGGCTATCGTGGCTCCCGGCAGGCTGAGGAATCGAACATTTGACGAGTTGGAGCTCGGAGACACGGCCTCTCTGGTGCGGGTCGCGGGCGTGGACAAAGGCGAGATCG
Source organism: Brucella oryzae (assembly GCF_041929965.1). Lineage (NCBI taxonomy): Bacteria > Pseudomonadati > Pseudomonadota > Alphaproteobacteria > Hyphomicrobiales > Brucellaceae > Brucella > Brucella oryzae. Next base: position 69,119 of record NZ_JBHEEO010000020.1, read on the forward strand.
ACCCGCCAATGGCAACGGGCGAAGGCGATGCGTCACCGGATACGGCTGCCGAGGCGATGCACGTCTTCAATAGCGTCGTCACGAATGGTGCATGGACGGGCACGCTGATTTCCGAAGTGTTGGGTTCGCAACTGCCCGGGCCCGGGACAACCTATCTCGGACAGGAGTTCCGCTTCCTCAAGCCGGTCCTGTCTGGCGACACGATCACAGCGACGGTTCGCGTCACCAGGAAACTGCCGGCAAACCGGGTTGTGATCCTCGACACGACATGCTCGAACCAGAAGGGCGAAGAGGTCCTCTCAGGGACTGCGACGGTGATTGCGCCTGCCCATTCCATAGAGTGGCCAACGCCGCAACCGTCCGGTCACGCAACGGCACGCAGCGATCGATACGACGCCTTTGTGCGGCAGGCCCGCGAACTGCCGATGGTACGCGCGGCGATCGTGCATCCATGCTCGACCGAGGCAATACTCGCTGCCGTCGAAGTCCGCGAAAGAGGATTGTTCGAGCCGCTCCTTGTCGGCCCCGAGGCCAAGATCCGGGCGGCGGCGGCAGTCGCGAAAACCGACCTCGACGGGATCGCGATCGAGCACGCTCCGCATAGCCATGCCGCGGCGGCGCGTGCGGTGGAACTTGCCGTTTCCGGCAGGGTGGCGGTCCTTGTCAAAGGCAGCCTGCATACAGACGAATTGCTTGGCGCCATCGTCGCGCCGGGATCCGGGTTGAGAACCGAGCGCCGCATCAGCCATGTGTTCGCGCTGGACGTGCCCGCCTACAGCAAGCCGTTGATCGTTACCGATGCGGCGATCAATATCCAGCCGACGCTCGATCAGAAGCGAGACATTTGCCAGAACGCAGTCGGTCTGCTGCGGGCACTTGGCGTCGAAAAGCCGCGCGTTGCTGTGCTCGCCGCAGTCGAGACGGTGAATCTAAAGATGCAGGCGACCCTCGATGCGGCCGCCCTGACCGTAATGGCGGCGCGGAGTCAGATTACCGGCGCGTACGTCGACGGGCCGCTCGCATTCGACAATGCGATCAGTATCGATGCGGCGCGGACCAAAGGGATCGTCTCCGAGGTCGCCGGCAAAGCCGACATCCTCCTGGTCCCCGACCTTGAAGCAGGCAACATGCTCGCCAAACAACTCATCTATTTTGCCGGAGCAACGGCAGCCGGGATCGTGCTCGGGGCACGCGTGCCGATCGTGCTGACCAGCCGCTCCGACCCGCTCGCCGCGCGGATCGTTTCGGCAGCCCTCGCAAAGTTGCTTGTGGGCCGCAGCGAGCGGCTCGCGGCGGGGACAGCAGCATGAGCGCCAAGCTGCTGATCACGTTCAACGCCGGTTCGTCGACCGTCAAGATCGGCCTGTTCTCCGTGGAAGGGCGGCATCTCGAACCTGTCGGCAAGGGCATGATCGACTTTCGAAGCACGCCGCTGCGCTTCCAATTCCTGGAAGGGTCGCAGCATGTCGATGTCGAGCTCAAGGCACAACCGGGCGAGGAACTGGACGAGGTTCTCAGCGAAGCGTTCAATCATCTGGCAGGGCACTACAGGCTCGACTGTCTGGCGGCGATCGGGCATCGCGTGGTGCATGGCGGCGACATATTCTCAGGCCCGGTGCTTGTCGATGAAGGTTCACTACGTCAGATGGAGGCCCTTGTTCCGTTAGCGCCGCTGCACCAACCGCAGGCCCTTAGATTGATCCGCGCCATCAGGCGGCTCCGGCCAGACCTTCGCCAGACCGCTTCCTTTGACACGAGCTTTCATCGCACAAATTCCGACCTGGTGCGCCGCTTCGCCCTCCCGCGAGCACTCCACGAGCGCGGGATCAAGCGCTACGGGTTTCACGGACTATCTTACGCGTTCATCGCAGGCGAGCTCGCACGCAACTGGCCGCAACTGGCCGGCGGCAAGGTCATTGCCGCCCATCTTGGTTCCGGTGCCAGCCTCTGCGCCATGCAGGACGGCGGCAGCGTCGATACCAGCATGGGCTTTTCGACCCTCGACGGCGTGCCGATGGCGACGCGATGCGGCGCGCTGGATGCCGGCGTGCTTCTCCATCTGCTGTCGCAGGAAGGGATGCCGGTGGCAGTTCTGGAGGATATGCTCTATCACCGCTCCGGACTACTCGGTGCTTCAGGTATCAGCGCCGACAGCCGCGACCTTCTGGCGAGCGAAGCGCCGGAAGCAAGGGAGGCTCTGGATCTCTTCACGCTGCGCGTCGCCGGAGAAGCGGCTCGGCTTGCCGCAACGGTGGGTGGTCTCGACGCCATGGTGTTCACCGCCGGCATCGGCGAGCATCAACCAGCGATCAGGGCCGACATCTGCAGCCGACTGATGTGGCTCGGCATCGATCTCGATCCCGCCGCGAACGCCGCCAATCAGTCGATCATAACAAGCGCCGCGAGCCGGATCCCGGTGATCATCATTGCGACGGACGAGGAGCAGGTGATCGCCACCGATGCCCTGCGCGTCTTGATGATGTGAGATATGGAGGCGGTCTCGATCTGTGCGGGAAACGTGGGCTCGTCGTCAGCGTAGCAAATGAGACGCCCATTGCTGTCGGCTACGCGACGGCGTTCCGTGCTGTCGGCGTAGACCTCACGATCACCTATCTGGATGAAAGGGCGGCTCCGTTCGCCGACAGATCTCACTGTCTCCACGCACGCCTCGAAAAGCCGCTTTCCTATTTCGACATTTTTCCTGGCGATTTGGACTTTACGGCCGCCTCCCCACTACCGGTATCCTGAACCGGGACAGGGTCACCGGGCGAGCTCTCTCCATCTCTTTCGACCAAAGACAGATATTCATCCATGGCTTGAAACCAGTGGTCGAGTTCTTTTCCGTTCGGGCACCCTTCTGCTTCCCATATTTCATGCGCGCGATTGCGAACCCAGTTCTCATCGATGTCCGACATTTGATCGTCTTCCTCAAGTGTGTGGATTGTTTCTGTGGTTGTAACGGATCGGCAGGTCAATATCCGGTCATGCGCCTCCGCTTTCTCGGCATATCTGCGTCACCGCCCACCGGTCGATTAGAAAGCGGCGCAAGCCTGCCCATTCGAGCAAGTCAACGATGTGGCAGAAGCCAAATCAAAACCCTACCAAGCTGGTGTTGGAAACGTCTTCACAGGAAATTGCCGACATCCTCATTTTGGCGGCAATTTAGATTAATCATCACTCGATGACAACAGGAATCATCGGACGATGATAACTTCTGTCGCGGAGCCCTGGCCCCCAAGTGCCCAGCGATATGAATCTTTGTCAGTGGTGATGCGCTTGGCAGCGACCAGTGGGAGCGGAACAAGGATTTCGTGCCCAGTGATAGGAAGATCACTGTTCGAGGATGTCTTCGCCCATGAGCGCGTAGATGAGCGACGATTGCGCAACATTTCGGCCTTCCACGGACGCGACTGCCGTCATTTGGCTACCCTCGGGATCCCCTCCGCGCTTTCTGATTGATTTTAGTCAACGACTGATGACAAGATCATCTATAGGGTTCATGCTGTTTTAAGGCGGACGGATATTGAGATTCGCAGAAGAGTTCGCTTTCAGTTTTTCTAGTTTCGGAGGAGTGCATGGACGGGCAGCCGGAAGAGACAGGCGGGTTGCTCGCCCTTCGGGAGCTGGCTCTCGACCTGCATTGGTCCTGGAACCACGCCTCCGACCGGCTGTGGAGGGAGCTCGATGCTGAAACATGGGAAACCACGGGCAATCCATGGGGTGTTCTCCACACCGTCTCGCGCTCCAAAACAAGGGCTCTGCTTGCTCAGTCCGATTTCAGGCAAACTATCGAAGCATTGCTGAAGGAGAAGCGGGAGGCTGCAAACGAATCGAGATGGTTCCAACAGGCACACCCAGCCTCGCCGCTGAAAACCGTAGCCTATTTCAGCCTGGAGTTCATGCTGACCGAAGCCCTGCCCATCTATTCGGGCGGGCTGGGCAACGTGGCGGGAGATCAGCTGAAAACCGCCAGCGATCTCGGCGTGCCGGTCGTCGGGGTGGGCTTGCTTTATTCACAAGGCTACTTCCGTCAATCGATAGGGCGGGACGGTAGCCAGGAAGCCCTCTACCCGGTCAACGAGCCGGATCAGCTCCCAATCCAGCCGTTGCGTTCCGCCGATGGCGAATGGTTGCGACTGCAAATCGACCTTCCCGGATGCAAGCTCTGGATCAGAACCTGGGAAGTCCAGATCGGACGGCTGAAGCTTTACCTGCTGGACATGAACGATCCCGCAAATCCCGCCACGTATCGATGCATCACGAGCGAGCTTTATGGCGGCGGCCCCGAGACGCGTCTGATGCAGGAAATGATATTGGGAATGGCCGGTTGGCAGCTCCTTCGCACACTCGGGCTCGAACCGCAGGTCTGCCATTTGAATGAAGGGCATGCGGCCTTTGCCGCTCTGGAGCGCATCCGCTGCTTCCGGGTCGATCATGACGTATCTTTTGCCGAGGCTCTGGCGGCAACACGGGTCGGCAATGTTTTCACCACTCATACCGCCGTCGCGGCCGGTTTCGACCGCTTCGCGCCTGAACTGATCACAAAATACTTCCGGTCCTATGCCGAAAATCATCTCGGCATCGCCATCGCCGATTTTCTGGCCCTCGGCAGGAAGGATCGCAACGATGACCTTGAGCCGTTCAACATGGCTTACCTGGCCATCCGTTCGAGCGGCGCGGTGAACGCCGTCAGTGCGCTCCACGGAAAGGTTAGCCGGTCGCTCTTTCAGCCTCTCTTCCCTGGTTGGCCGACCGACGACGTGCCAATCGGGCATGTGACGAACGGCATACATGTTCCGACATGGGACTCGGTTCAGTCCGACGCTCTGTGGACCGAAGCCGCAGGCAAGGATCGCTGGCGTGGCGACCTGACCGGACTGGAAACCGGCATCCTCAAGCTCGACATCCAGCAAATCTGGCGAATGCGCAATGAATCGAGGCAAAACCTTTGCGATCGGGTTCGCAGGCAATATCTGCGCCAGCGCGTGGAAGACGCGGAGATCGGCGGTGGGCTCGACGCCGCCCATGGGATTTTCGACCCGCATGCCCTGACACTCGGATTTGCGCGCCGCTTCGCAACCTACAAACGTCCTGCTCTTCTGCTGCGCGATCCCGACAGGCTGGTCCGCATCCTGACCGATGCCCGGCACCCGGTCCAGCTCGTGTTGGCCGGCAAGGCTCATCCTCAGGATGCCGAAGGCCAGGCGCTGATCAAAGCCTGGAACGAATTCGCCAGACGGCCGGAACTGAGATCCCGGCTTATCTTCGTGCGCGACTACAACATGCGCCAGGCCGAATGGCTCGTCCAAGGGGTCGATGTGTGGATCAACACGCCGCGCCGGCCCTGGGAAGCCAGCGGCACCAGCGGCATGAAAATTCTTGCCAACGGCGGGCTCAATCTGTCGGAACTCGATGGCTGGTGGGCGGAGGCCTATGAACCCGAGGTCGGATGGGCCATAGGCGACGGCGAGGAGCACGGAGACGATCCGACTGTTGACGAGGCGGAAGCGGATGCACTCTATTCGCTCCTGGAGGACGTCATCGTTCCCGAATTCTACAGCCGCAATCAGGATGGGATTCCCACTCGCTGGATTGAGCGGGTCCGCGAAAGCATGGCCAGCCTCGCGCCACGGTTTTCGACAAATCGCACCGTTCGGGAATATGCGGAGAAATTCTATCTCCCTGCCGCCGTGGCCTATGAAGCGCGCTCGGCGGAAGGCGGCAAGGTCGCGCGGGAACTGGCGCGATGGAAACAGGACCTCGACAGGCTCTGGCCGCATGTGCGCTTCGGCGCCGTAAATACGGAAGAGGCTGAAGACACCCGCCTTTTCTCTGTCGAGGTCTATCTCGGCGAACTGCCGCCGGAGATGGTCAAAGTGGAACTCTACGCCGAACCGATGGCGGGCGAAAAGGCGTTCCTCGCGGTGATGACAGGACAGGATTCGGGCCAAGGCTCTTATCGATACCGCGCCTCCATCCCCCCGAACCGGCCGGTCTCCGACTTCACGCCGCGCATCGTCCCCTATCACCCGCTGGCCCGCCTGCCTCTGGAGGACACAAGGATCGCCTGGCAGCGGTAGGGAAGGATCGGCAATTGGCGCGATACGCACGTAAGACAACGCAAATATCGAACAAGTGACACAACCACAGGAGATGTGATGATGTTCAGTTCCAAATCTTCGAAGAAGAGTGACAAATCCGGCCAGTTCATTGTTGAAGTCAGGAAGCCGAAAAAGAGGCTCGTCCGTCCAAATGATGCGTCCTCGCAAACCATCCAGCGCCAGCAAGACAGAAACGCCGCGAAGGCGGATGTGAGGGACGCGTCGGTGTTCCGCTCCTGGGCGATGCCGGAAGAGGCGGAGTGATATTTAGCTGGCGAAAAAGGTTCGGCCACAGATATGCCGGCAACTACGTTGGCGTCGATATCGACTTCCATCGTGTCGTTTTAGCGCGGCCCCAGCCGTGACGGCTGCTGCCCCTTCACCAACGATAATGATCCCGCGCCTCAACTCCGACACCTGAACTGCTCGGACATCCTGAACGGCCATTCAAGGTGCTCCTCCCACTTGCAGAATTACATATCTGGTTTTATGTAAGTGTGTAATTCATATTTGCAGGTGTCAAGGAGCCGCCCGATGAAACCGATACCGCTCACAGAGAAGCTTTCTGTCATAGGGCAGCTTCAACCCGAGGAGTTCGTCGAACTCGCCCGGCGCGGCTTCAAGACGATCATCAACAATCGGCCGGATGGTGAAGAGGCTTCTCAGCCGGGGACAGCGGCAGAGGAAGCCGCGGCGAGAGCGGCAGGTCTCGACTATGTCTTCATCCCGGTGACGAGCAGCAACATGGGGCCGGAAGACGTGCGGCGCTTCGCGGAGACGATCGTCGCCTCGGACGGTCCGGTGCTTGCGCATTGCCGATCCGGGGCCCGGTCCTTCTACATGTGGGTTCTGGCCGGTGACGCCGACGTCGTGGGCCTCAGCGACGACGAACTGATTGCCGTCGCCGGCGAGATCGGCATTGCGCCCGACAACGCCCGCGACTGGCTGGCCGCGCATCGACACACCGGCAAGCCGGAGGTCAAGGGCTTCTACGAGAAGCGCACCGGCAGCATTCAATATGTCGTCAACGATCCCGCGACGAAGAAATGCGTCATCATCGACCCGGTGCTCGACTATGACGAGAAGTCAGGATCGACCAGCACCGAGCAGGCAGATACGATTCTCGCCTACATTGCGGAGAAGGGCCTTACCGTCGAGTGGGTCCTCGACACCCATCCGCACGCCGACCACTTTTCCGCGGCCCGCTACCTCAAGGACAAGACCGGAGCTCCGACAGCGATCGGCGCGCACGTCGTCGATGTGCAGAAGCTCTGGAAGGCGTTCTACAACTGGCCTGACTTCCCGGCTGACGGCAGCCAATGGGATCGGCTCTTCACCGAAGGCGACACATTCAAGGTCGGCACGATCGAAGCGAGGGTGATGTTCTCGCCAGGGCACACGCTTGCTTCGGTCACCTATGTCATCGGCGACGCCGCTTTCGTCCATGACACGCTGTTCATGCCGGACTCCGGAACTGCACGCGCCGATTTCCCGGGCGGCAGCGCAAAAGTTCTCTGGAAGTCGATCCAGGACATACTCGCCCTTCCTGACGAAACCCGCGTCTTCACCGGCCACGACTATCAGCCCGGTGGGCGCGAGCCGTTGTGGGAAAGCACCATTGGCAAGGAGAAGCGCTCCAATCCGCATATCGTCGGCCAGACGGAGGAAAGCTTCGTCAAATTACGCGAGGAGCGCGACGCGACCCTGCCGATGCCCAAGCTCATCCTGCATGCGCTGCAGGTGAACATCAACGGCGGCCGGCTTCCCGAGCCGGAGGGTAACGGCAAGCGCTACCTGAAGATCCCGCTGGACGTGCTCGAGGGGGCTGTCTGGTGACGGACACCTATTTCGCTCCCCTGGGCGGCGGCGCGCTGATCGGCTTGTCGGCCAGTCTTCTCATGCTGCTCAACGGTCACATCGCCGGGATCAGCGGTATCGTCGGCGGGTTGCTTTGCCATCGCGGCCAGCGCTTGGGTCATGACATCGCCTTCGTCGCCGGCCTTCTTCTCGGTCCGCTGACCTATCTCGTCATCTTCGGAACAGCCCCACAGGTGGTCGTTGCGGCGTCCTGGCCGTTGCTGATCGTCGCTGGTCTGCTCGTCGGCTTCGGCACGCGCATGGGTTCCGGCTGCACCTCCGGACATGGCATCTCGGGACTGGCACGACTGTCTCCCCGGTCCTTCGCGGCGGTGCTGACCTTTCTGATCACCGCGATCTTGACAGTGCTCGTGATGCGGCTCGGAGGCTGGCTATGACGGCGGCCATGCGCATCCTGACGAGCCTTGCCGCCGGCCTGCTCTTCGGGCTCGGCCTTGCGATCTCCGGCCTCCTCAATCCCGCAAAGGTGAAAGCTTTCCTCGACATCACAGGTGCATGGGACCCGAGTCTGATCTTCGTTCTCGGCGCCGGCGTCGTCGTCGCCTTCATCGGCTACAGGATCGCCTTCGCGATCAACAAGCCTCTGTTCGACGATAAGCTTCAGCTGCCGACCAAGACCCGCATCGACCGCCCACTCATCATCGGTTCATCGATCTTCGGCGTCGGCTGGGGGGTGGCCGGCTTCTGCCCCGGTCCTGCAATCGCATCCCTCTCGCTTGGTCTGCTGCCCGCAGTGATCTTCGCGGTCGCCATGTTCATCGGAATGGTCACCCATGATCGATTTCTGGCCGGGAAGGTGTGAGCCATGCTTGCCAATCTCGGCCCGGCATTCGCTTCGGGCGGCCTCGTCGGCTTCTCCCTGGGTCTCGTCGGGGGTGGTGGCTCGATCCTGGCGACGCCTTTGCTGCTCTACGTGGTCGGAGTAACCCAACCGCATATTGCCATAGGAACCAGCGCGCTCGCCGTATCCGTCAACGCCTTCGCCAATCTCATCGGCCATGCGAAGAGCGGCAATGTCCGCTGGCGCTGTGCGATCATCTTCGCAGGCATCGGCACGCTCGGCGCGTTCGCCGGCTCGACCCTCGGCAAACTCGTCGACGGTCAGCGGCTGCTTTTCTTGTTTGGCCTGCTGATGGTCCTCGTCGGCATCCTCATGCTGCGTCCTCGTAAGCCCGGAAGCGCTCCGGAACGTCCTGCGGATCTGCGCACCTGCCTCGTCACGGCCGCCGTCGCATTTGTCGCCGGATCGGCATCTGGCTTCTTCGGGATCGGCGGCGGTTTCTTGATCGTACCCGCGCTCATTCTGGCAACCGGCATGCCGATAATCAATGCGATCGGCTCTTCACTTTTGGCGGTCGGTAGCTTCGGGCTCGCCACGGCGCTCAACTATGCCGCTTCCGGCCTCGTCGATTGGCCCGTTGCCTTCGAGTTCATCGCAGGAGGGCTCGCCGGCGGCGTTGCTGGCATGATGCTCGCCAATCGCCTGTCGACGGGCAAGAACACGCTGAATCGTATCTTTGCGGGCCTGATCTTTGTCGTCGCGGCCTACGTGCTCTATCGCAGCGCTGGCGCCTTCATGACTTGATTCCATTTCGTACTTTCGCGGCTTCCAACGGTTTGGAGCCGCACAGCAATATGCTTGAACACAGGAGATGACCATGATCGAAGACTGGAAAAAACTCATCGAGAATATGAATGGCGGCGTAAGGTCCCTCCGGCAGGATGCGCCCAATGTTATGAAAGCCTTCAGCGACATGTCACGGGCCGCACATAGCGGCGAAGCGCTCGACCAGACGACGAAGGAGTTGATTGCACTTGCCATTGGCGTCGCGACGCGGTGTCAGCCTTGTATAGCCTATCATGCCGAAGGTGCCGTCAAAGCCGGCGCGAGCCGTGAGCAGATCAGCGAGACCTTGGCCATGGCCGTCTATATGGGCGCGGGGCCGTCGGTCATGTACGCGGCCCAGGCGCTTGAAGCCTGCGATCAACTCGCGGGGTAGCTGTGCATCTCATTGACCTGTAGAAGCGCGATATCGTAGAGTATCCTTTCTGCCGTTGTGACGCGCTCCTGCGGCAATTCAATGCTCGGAGAGAGTGCCCCGCCTGCACACTTAAGAGTGGTTTAAGGCATGCCTTCCGGTCAACGTATTCGCACGAAGTTGGCCGCGCCCCGCACGATCCCGCTTCGCTCCGGCCGGACGTCCGGTTTGACCATGCTCAAGAGCGCCTGTTCAGGATCGCCGGCGCCGAACACCGCCTCGATGCTGCGCACACACAAGACGACGGTGTCATCGGCGAGGCTGTAATAAACCTGCTTCGCCTGACGGCGCGTTGTCACGAGTTCTGCCTTGCGGAGTTCGGCGAGCTGCTGGCTGAGTGCTGGCTGGCCGATCCCGCTCGCCATGTCGATTTCGGTGACCGATTTTTCACCTTCGAGCAGAAGGGACAAGATCATCAATCTTTGCGGCTGAGCGAACCTGCGAAGCTTGTCGGCCGCGATATCCGCTTGCGCCCGCGATTGCCAGAGCGTCATCATCCATCCCTCCGACAGAACCAGTCGGCTTCATCCTGAGCCTTTTCGTCGGCGGGATGAAGCAGTGGCTGGCCCGGCTGCCAGTCGGCCGGCGCCAGCTTCTCGCCCGAATAGGTGGCTTGCAAGGCCGCCACCATCCGCACCATCTCGTCGACCGAACGCCCGATCGTCAGAGGGTAATGGGTGATCGCCCGGATCACGCCTTCCGGGTCGATGAAATAGCTCGCCCGAACGCCCGCGCTGTCTTCAGGCGCTTCGTCGATCATGCCGTAGGCTCGGCCTACGAGCATCGAGGGATCTTCGATGACTGGGAAGGGAATGTCGACCGAGAACAGCTCGCGGATGGCGCGGCTCCAGGCGAGATGCGCATAGAGACTGTCGACCGATAGTCCCAACAGCGCACAGTCGAGAGCCGCGAACCGGTCATGCGCCTTAGCGAGTGCAACGAACTCCGTCGTGCAGACGGGCGTGAAATCGGCCGGGTGCGAGAAGAATACCAGCCACCGGCCCTTGAAGTCGGAAAGCCGAACCGGGCCCTGGGTGGATCGGGCTTCAAAATCAGGGGCGGCGTCGCCCATTCGCAAAGCGGGAGAGGAAATACTGGTCGATACGTCGTTCATTGAAGTCATGGTCTCGAAAGCGTCATGACCGAGTTTGTCACACGCCCGTCGGGTTGACGCAATACGATTACACAATTACACAATTTGATAAACAGATAAATAGCGATCGCCTGACGGTGGTATGGCCGTCCGTTCGCAGCAGTTCGGGAACGAACGATAACGTCCAGGATCTTGGCATTCCGATCTGATCTCGAGCCCTGAGCAGACAGAGGGCCTTATGATGAGATATTGGAAGTCCACTGCTTGCCCGGCATCCGCGCGTCCTTCGATGGAAAGAGAAGCGCGATGTTTGATGCCCGGCTGTCGGTAAGAATTCAATTGGGCTTCATTGTCAGCTTCCATTTCATCTTTCCAGTACGCTCTATTGGCCTTGCAGTCGGTCCAAATTCTGACCTTCGGTTTGTCCGGAGGTCGCAACGCCAATTTGATAGACGTCAGCAAAAAATTGCGTCTTGGCGACATTGGATTATGTCCCCATCCAGATCGTGGGGCAGAAGCGTCACGCTACAATATCCGAGAATGCTATTTCTCGCGCTTACAAACTGCTGACAACGCGCCGTCATCGAAGCTGTGTCAGCAAAAAAGCGCCCCGTAGGGCGCTTCTTAAGCTTTTGATTTTCATGAAGAAAACTGGAGCGGGCGAAGGGATTCGAACCCTCGACCCCAACCTTGGCAAGGTTGTGCTCTACCCCTGAGCTACACC
>NZ_JBHEEO010000021.1:0-77663 GCF_041929965.1 Brucella oryzae
GACGCTCCCTCGAACACGGTGGGACCGTCCTGGATCGGTTCCCGACTCTCAAACGTCGTTTATCGATGAATCGGATAATCCGGTTTCGTAACAGTTTTCCGGATGCCCGCAACGTTAATCCAAAAGCTGGAATCGCAAGATTGCAAATTATTCTGATTTGATACGCTATGTGGGTACCCTGAAATACGGTAGCGCCACATCAAGTTGCCCCACCGGCAAGTCATATCAGCGTTCCCATTGCATCACGACCTGAAATGCCCAGCCTTTACCGCCAGACGAGCGGTGGAAACGTGACAATGAGCGCTTCTGCACCGATCGCTCCATTTCCGGGAGATCTGCCATCCTGGCATTTAAAATCGCGCCAGATTTTTATATCGCCATGGACTCGCTGCGATTTCATCAACGGCATGAATCGATCAGCGAGGATCGATTCATAAAATGCGTTGGACGCTCTCGCTTCGATGTCGGATTCTACGCGCATGTCGAAACAGAGTTCACTTCCGATACATTTTCGTAAGATCGAGCTACACAACAATATGCGGCGCTTCTACACCTTATCGGTTCAACCGAATTTGTTCGGCGAATGGTGCGTCATGCGATCCTGGGGACGGATCGGGACACTTGGACAATCCGTGCAGCAAACACTTCTGGACGAAGCATCAGCCAACGCACTTCTTCGTAGACTTGTCGCGGTTCGTCGCAAACGTGGTTATGAGGAAGTCGCCTGACTTCTTTGCAACAGATAACCGAATTGCTCCAGCCTCCGGTTCACGCGCTCGATGAATACGTATCCTCAAGCAGCCATTCTTGAAATCTTCGCGATGCGAGAATGGGCGGCTTTGCCTTTGCGATCGAGATACTCTGCATAAAGACGAAGAGCGGCACGCAGATCCGATCTCGTCCGAACCGTCAGTGTTTCGAATTCGGTATTCAGTTCCAGCCGGGCCAATTCCAGTCCTGTATCGGAGAATGTTCGTCCTCCTAAAAGACGGCGCGCCCGGTTGACATGCGACTTGACATTGCGTGCCGATTGGGGCGAGCGCCCCGTTTCCATCAGCCAGTTCACAAAGCGGCCTTCGATTTCGGGAATGGTTCGACCATTCTCGCGCGCGAGAATAACACGACCGATTGCTTCGGCCAGTGGCGAGGGCACGGCGTTGGCAATCATTTGATGAATGTTCTGTCGTGTCGCGCCCTTCCACTGCCAGCCTTCCGGAAAACCCTGTAGCATCGCCAGCTGTCGGGTCGTCAGCATTGCTGCCTGCGAAGCCGGAACCGGATCTGCAGGATGGGGATTGTTCAGATAGCGAGCCGTTAGCCGTTCCCAAGCTGTTCGCGTCACGGTGGGAAACGGTTCGTGAATACCACGAACCCCGCGCCCGGCGCGGAAAGGCCGCGCATAGACCCAACCTTGCGGTATATCCAGTACGTCGCTGATGACCGTCTGGCGTTCCGACCGCGCCTTAACAAGGCTCGAATCGAGGAACCCATGCCGTTCTCCTAGACGCCCAATAACGAACAGACGCTTTCGGAGCTGCGGAACGCCATACCAGGAAGCGTCCAGCTTGCACTCGCTCAATCCGTATCCAGCCCGCACCAGCATTTTACGCCCATCCGCCCACGCTTCGGAGCGGGCTGCCTGTGGAACGTTTTCCATGACGAACCATTGCGGTCTGGCGAGACAGACGAGCATTGCAAAAGCCCGCGTCAACGACGCATTATCTCCTTCCACCCGCTTGCCCGCAACCGAGTAATCCTGGCATGGCGGTCCGCCAGCGATCAGATCCGGGGCCATTCCGCCGATCACAGGCGCAACAGCGAAAATATCTTTCAAATCGTGTTTGTGAACTTGTCGCCCGACATTATGACGGTAGGTCTCCACCGCCGGATTCCAGGCATCATATGCCCCGACCACTTCGATACCCGCACGTTTCAATCCAAGGGACATGCCCCCTGCCCCGCAAAACAACTCAACCGCCCGCAATCCGAATACCCCACGCCCCAAATCCTCACGGACATATCCGTTACAGCAGAGAAAAGCGGATCACATCTGGCTTCTGCTTTATTCCACACCCAAAACATAATCCACCCAAGCAGGCCTATGTTCCGGCATCATCAATAAAGATGCCGAGATGCCATCAACAATGCAATTAGCTTGAACGCATCATGCCAGATCGGGCAATCCACGTGCATTCCCGCGGCTCATTTCGTTTATGGTCTTACGGTAACGGGTCTTGCGACCAGTAAGGAGGACAAATGACTGTCATACTTCCTAGCAGCGGACGTAGCATAGTGACTGCCGCTGTCACACCGTGCGAACATCTCCGATGAATTCCTCGAGCGTGATCAGATGTGGGCGCACCGCTTGCAGATAGGCGTCATGGATTCCAGCTGGGACGACAAGACGCACGCCAACTTCGGTCATTTCACGGAATTGCGCTTCTGAAACACCTTCCTGAAGGGTCAGACGATGTTTCGTTCGAATGCGTTCGACTTCATTTATAATCTGCCGCCATCTGTCCTTGCATGTTGTTTTTGCGCCAAGCATACGTAATCGATGCGCTGGAAATGATGCGTCCTCATAGGCTGTAATGTTCGGGACCAACCCATCAGATTCAATATCAGTTGTCTGGTCAATATTGACATGGACCATAACATGGACCATATATTATGTTAAGTATGTGCGAAACACAAAGGAACATGGACCATGCGCGTATCTGTCAGTGACGCGAAAGGCCAGCTCACCGAACTGGTAAAGCGAGCTGAAGCCGGGGATGAAGTCATTTTGACCCGTCGCGGCCATGAGATCGCACGGCTTGTAGCCGTTGCGGCAGCGCCCGGCCCCAAGGGCCGACGCGCACTGATGGAAAGGGTGAGGGCAACGGCGGCGGCGAAAGCATTACCCGGGGCTAATGCTGCGCGTAGTCAGGACTTTCTTTATGACGACGATGGGATGCCCATATGATCGCCGTCGATACATCCGCGCTCATGGCGATCGTGCTCAATGAGCCCAAAGGCGAAGCTTGCATGACGGCAATTGAACAGTCTGATGAGCTATTGATTTCCGCCGGAACAGTTACTGAAGCCCTCATTGTTGCTGCGCGACGTAATGTCGGTGAAGAGGTTGACGCGTTGATTTCCGGGCTCGGCTTCGAAATCGTATCCGTGACAGCCGCTTCCGCACGCCGGGTCGCCAACGCTTACGCCAGATGGGGCAAAGGCATTCACCCAGCTTCGCTCAACTATGGTGACTGCTTTTCCTATGAAGTTGCTCACGAGCATGGCTGTCCATTGCTCTATGTAGGAGACGACTTCGTTCAAACGGACCTGCGCTCGGTTCTATAGTGGTTGACTCCAGCCAAAGCGATATCCGGTTAACCGGCGATGCAATGTTTCTCCCCGCTATGACTTCTTCGAGAAAGCAGCGACCGTATTGTCCCAATCAAATGAAATAAGCTGGTTGCGCCCAAAGGATGCATTGTTTCCTATCGGTTCCAGGATACCGCGCCTGCTAATAACAGCATTTCGGCACCGGAACCCTTTTCTTTCACGATGACTCATATCCGCATGATGCGAAGTAGTTTTGAGCATTTTGTGACTCGATATAGACTCTAACGGTGAATGAACCGCAATACTATCCGATTCCTAGACACGCTGCCCCGGACGCCTACCAAATTCCCGATACGTGTTTTCGGATATTGTTTCCTGCACACTTCAAATTTGAGATCGTGCTTGATAGGATCCGCCGCGTGTAAACATCACGGATAACGTGACCGGAGATGTCTGCATATCCCCGGCGGTCCGGGAAGAGCGTCGGGGATTTAGATGATGTGGACGATGACCATGAACGTCGCAACACAGCACATGCACACCATAATGACTATCGTACAGAAAACAGTTCGCCAAACCAATCGTCGAAACGACGATCCTGTGCTGATTTCGACCGTTCATTGACTTCGGTGGTGAGAAGGGCGTTTAACGCTTTTGATTTATGATAATCGAGACGACCATGCATGACCCCGCTCCTGCATATTGGGAGTGGTATTTATCATAAAGTCAAATTTCGATCATCTTTGACTTTTGTTGATCGACATAAGTTTACGACCGTTCCGTCGTCAGACGGTGACAGGCTGTAAAACAGTGAACAGCGCCCCACCGTCGCGGTCCAGATCCTGAATATCCAGGAGAAGCAAGCCTCCGGTTTCAGGCACGGCAAGTTCTGTCTTGGTGGCGTTCATTGCTGCTGCAACTGCCTTTTTGTTCCCCCACACTTTTCCGCGCCTGGTCACATCCGGACCATCTTCAGGGCTAGCAATGCTGAATTCGACTCCGCCCACATCAACGCCGTCGCAAACGAGATTTCCGATTCCATGCAACAATGTAACTGCCATCACTATACCCTGTGTCTGAATCAAAATTATCCGAAGTTTAGTAGCTTGTCAGTTTTCAGAACCATGCTGCTTCGCTTTTAACCGCTCATTCAATAGGAGCTTGAGCCGCGCATTTTCCGCTTCCAGCTCTTCCAGTTCTTCGTCTGTCACCGGTCCGTCTTCAGTCTGGGGGCCTGGCTTTCTCACGCGCCGTTGCTTTTGCGGTGATTTGAGAACGGGAGGCGAGGCTAGAATTTCATCTATCCCCTCCTCTTTCCGCTCGGGCTCCACAACAACTGGCGATTCTTGAGGGACTTTCGGCTCTTCAGCGGACGATAACACCTCAGAAGAAGCGACGGGCTCGACCTTTGGGGCTGCTGCCTTGCCATTTATTTCATCGGGATCTGTGGTCGTAACTTTGATGGATAGTCGCGTTGCCAATATAGGTTCAGGCTGCTCAGAGCTTTCGCCGGCTGCAGGTCCAGCATCAGGCAATTCATCCGGCAAAGTCGACTTCTTCTTCGATCGCCAGTTCTTCAACCGCGCAACGAGACGTTCCCCCAGTGACTTCATCGTGATCGACCTCTCTATAACAGCCACAACAGTGCACAGAAATGCTGTCACCTTAAGCCTGACAACTCAATAGTTTTGGCGACCATAGCCGTTACACATGTCACCAGAACGCATGAACAGATCAGTTATCGAGGACGACAGGGCAGTCTTGGCGACCGTTTCTCTACTGCTGCACCAATCGTTGGAGCATTTTGTGCAACTGTCTGTTCTCCATGCGTAATCTGGCGGCCAGTTCACGTTTCAGATCGGCATTCTCTATTTCAAGAGCTGACAATTCAGCCTGAATATCGGGCTCAGCTGCGATCCGACTTACCGCTTCTCGTTTAACCGGGACTGATTTTTTCTTACGACGTGCAACAGACGGCTTTTTCTCACTGACAACAGGATTTCCCACCATGTTTTCCGTTTGCAGCTCTTCCATTGCAAGGAGTGCTTCTTCCGGTTTCGAGGCGTCCATGTTGGAAAGTTCTTGCTCACTCAAAGCCTCTTCAACTTGCTCGATGACCGGCTCAGTTTGCGGCACAGCATTTATGGTCGTGGTCTCAGTTCTGCGCTCGATCGGCTTGGGCAGATCAGGCTGGGCCCGAACCTCCACTGGAGATTGGGGCGCATCGGCCTCCACTTGCCGGGCAATCGACTTCAGATCCAGATTTCCCCACAAAGATGACGAGCCCTTGCGAGTACGCTTGTTCTTATATTCAACGACAATATTACGGTTTGGATTTTTCATCCGTGAGTAGCTTTCCAGAGGAGATTTGAAGGTACGCTCCGCGCGTCTCAAAGGGCTTTTAGCAGTAGCTACAAATTATGCGGCGGATTTTCAACACTTAACAGAATGTCCGACCTGATCGATATGTCCTGAAAGCAAGTTCATCTCATCTTGAACACATGATGTACACGGCCTTATTGTTACATCAACCATTGACCTGTATTTTTGACGCCTAAATGAATTTCCAAACATCGATCTGGAGAAGCATACCATGGCAGACGAAACCATTGCAGCAGTAAACGAGACACCAGTTGAGGTTAGAACCGCCGAGCCTGTAGGCATCACGAAGAAAACCCGTGCGCCACGCAAAAAAGCTGAGCCTAGGCCCGCAAAGGCTGCAGCACCTGCCGCTAAAACCACGAGCGCCGCATCCAGACCAGAGAAAGCGGCCAAAGCTGCTTCAAAAGCAGCACCCGCTGCAACACCACCGGTAGAGAACAAGCGCAACAAGTACACGCCGGCCCAGCGCGCCTCCATCCTTGCTTCGATCGAAAAAGCAACAAAAGACGGCAAGACCACTCTCAAGGCTGCATTGCAGCAGACTAAAGTGAGTGAGCAGACCTACTATAACTGGAAGAACGCTGCTACAAAGAAAGCGCCCGCGCCGTCGGCAGGGTCGTCCAGCGATGATCTTTCCAGCTTGGTTGCACTGGAAGCAGAGAACCTCAAGCTACGCCAGGAACTTGCTGCAAAGCTGCGTGCTGAGAATGAAGAGTTGCGTAGACGTCTGGGTCGAACCTGAGGCGAATTGCTCCGTAGCATCTGCACCAGGGTGCTGACAAAACAGATGACTTCCCACGTGTAAGTCATCTGTTCGCCTTTCGATGATGAAAATTCGAAGCCTTTGTTCTCTCCTTCCAAAGGCTCTCTAATAAGGCCAAGAGTGAGGATTACCATTCCGCACAACTTCTGGTCTGGATTAGTGCATGACGACCACCAAGCGTCACGGGCAGGATTATGCTGACTGCCAATACCAAGATGGAGTCACATCATGATTTTGAATCCCGCTCAGGCCGAGGCACTCTACAAAGCGATACAAGCCCTGAATGAAGGGGGCGGCCAGCTACTTAACGCTTCCTTTGACGCATTCGTCCTCGGTGAGGCAATCATTGATGTTTGCACCCACACTGATGATCGCATCGAACTGCGATCTGCCGGCAATGTAACTGAAATACACGACGACCTATCCGCTTTCGCAGTTGCCTATCGTTTGCAAGCACTGTGATTGCTCAAGCGAAGGATGACACTGCGTTCGATTTCAGTTTTTTATCTATGAAATCTTCGTACGGACCGCTGGGCTGAAACTTAACAGAAGACAATTGAATAAAGCGCTTACCCGTAGACCAGGTCATCGCCCAATGATGGACTTCTTTGCTATTTCCAAGGCCTTCCGTGCATTGTTCTCTGCGGTCTCTTCAGTCGGCGCAGCCGACTGGATTGTGAGCCTGTCTCCGGCTTCTACGACAAAAATATCCACCCCCTTAAGACCACCTACATTCGGAAGGCGGATAAGTCGTCCAATCGCAGGGGAGACATCGATTTTCTCGATTTTGAAACCGATTTTTTCGGAACTGACGTCCAACTCTTTGAGATAAGCTTCGTCGGTTCTGTTTTCCTGTCCCTGCTCGTCGACATGGCGATCGATAGCGATCATCAAATGCTGGTCGTCATCTGTTCCGCAGCAGGACATCCGAAAGTTAGTCGGTTCTTCTGCATGATGCGCGGAGGCATCGAAAATTGACCAGAACTCTTGCTTGATGGGCGTGAGCTCGTGGATTTTGAAACCGTCAGCCCGGACAGGGACATCAGTCCCGGCCAGTGCTACCGCGATGACGACCGCTATAAACGTTCTATTTTTCATTCAGGGCACCATTACATTAACTTAAGCGCGACCAGAGTGAATCTGGATCGCTAAGCTGGAAAATTAGTCAAAACTCGCGTCATGATAGCGTTCATGCAGCAAAATCAATTCAGTCACAGTGCCCCGACGCAGGACAGTTCGACGCGGACATCTTTACCTGCAATCAAATTCTGATCCGATGCGAGGATCAGTCTTCTATCGCCTTCTCCTGCAAGTGAAATGATGCCTTGCTGCAGTTTCTGCCGTATGCCGTTGACTTCCACACTTGCGGTGTAATTTACCAATGCAGACATGCATCCACACATTCCGATCGACCGGTGCAATATAAACCTCGCGTCGAAGGAAACAATGTTCGCCTGCCTCTTCACCTGCCCGGGCTTCAGATCGACGCAGGCCGATAGTCCGTGCTGCAAATCAATTTCGACGACATCGCCGGAAACTGCGTGTCCCGCGGAGATGGCGCAAACAAACACAGCCACCAATGATTTAAATAGGGGCTTTCTTCTCCGTGCAGAAATCCTGATGACTTCATCCGCTTCGGGAAGCTTTTGACCCGAGCCACTAATCATTTTTCTTTTTGATCCGTTCGTCGTTGGCCTCATTTGTCTTTAACGGAGCGTTCTGCTGTTTCACGGTGCCGATCAAACCAGTTTCCCGCCCAGCATCTCTTTCTGATTTCAGTCCGCCGTCGTCTGCCAACGCACTTAAGAGTGCTCTGGTTTCATAATTTCCACCATGTGCATCTCCTGTAACCAACACTGTTTTTCCTCCGTGGGACGCAGCATCCCTCAGCGCCTCAAGCCGATTGATTTCCATCATAAATGCCATGGCATCGGCATCTGTCAGTGTCGTATCCGCTCGAAAGGCCGCAAGGGCTCTCGCATTGCCTTCTGCGATAATGCTGCGACTGGCTGCGATTCCCCGCGCCGTAATTGACATCGCAGCAGCAGAAGCTTCCGCACTCTTTGTCCGCTTTATTTTCTCAGCCTCTCCATCATTGTGCGCCGCTTCCAATCTGCGTTGAGAAGCAAGCACTTCGTTGAAGGCTGAAATCATCTCCGGCGTTGGCCGCGGGTCATCAATCAACACGGCACGGATCTCATAACCATATGCATTGATAGCTTCGTCTAGAGATTCACGGACAGTGCGCGTGAATTCGTCGCGATCAGTATAAAGTTGGTCGAATGTTCTCGCCGCAGCGACCGCGCGCGCATCTGTTGCGACGTAGGATTCGATCTGCTCTTCGGGATTATGCAATTCGTAAAAGGCCGCCTCTACCGCGGAAGGAATAACCCGATATTGCAGGCTGATTGGCATGGTGACAAAGGCGTTGTCTTTGGATTTGACGCCAAGCTGAAGAGAGATCTGTTTCGTCTGTAAGGAAAACGGCGAGCGAGCGCGCTGAAATGGCCAAGGAAATTTGATCGACAAACCCGCTTTACGATAGCCAGTGTAACGGCCGAACGTTTCAAGAATTCTGACGTGCTGCTGGGGTGTCATGACAAAGAAGCTCTTAAGCCAACGCAGTCCCAGATATATCGCCAGAATGGCAATAATAACCGATACAGGCGTTGTAATAATGGAACTGGAAAATTCAAATCCAAGCAAATTAAACATTCCAACCCTTCTTAATTTCGACTTTCACTATTTTCAGTTGCTCATTGAAAAGCAGAGCTTCTTATTTTACACGGAATGTCACAATGAGTGGCAATCTCTATTTTAACCAAAGCTCTTTGACTGGCAAGTCGTTCTGGTATTTGTGTCACAGACACCTGCTTAATGCGATAAATGACCTTATGGACTGCAGGAAGCTGCTCATTCCCACCGAGTGGGTGCCACAGGCTGCGACATATATTGAGTTTGGACAATAATGCTGGCGACGCGGACAAGTATATGGGCGCGCCAAACTCTATTCACATTCCCTCAATAGGACAGCGAACTACCAGTGTGCAGGGATTAGGAGAGGGAAACTCAAAAAGGGTGCAGAATGTCCGTATTGCGGAAAACTTTTCGGCCCTGGAGCAAATGTCCCTGATCACATATATCCGGTCGCACGCGGAGGCTTATCAATAGCAGAAAACATGGCTTACATCTGCGCACGCTTTAATCAAAAGAAGAGCAACCGCACGCTTAATGAATATATTTACGAATATCGATTAGACATGAAGGATATACATATTAGTTTGAGAAAACTAGGGAAAATCTTTTGATATCGTTTCCCCAGAGCGACGACTATTCTAAAAATCCAGCTTACTAACCATCAACTCTTTTGTTTTAGACGAGAAGTCAATTATTTGCTGTAGATCAGCAAGTTGGGATATATTTACGGACATGGCACCGCTGGTTATGCTGTCATCAAGCTGTGTAAATATCTCACCATCGGAATCCAAAGGTGGCCATTCTAAGCTGCGCCAAACATCCTGAAACCAGGCTGAGCCACCTGGATACTCACTATCGCATTTCCATGCCCACTTCTCGCAGATTTCTGGAATTGTGCGATAGCAAACTGGCCCTTCTCGGCCCTCAGATCTCGTCAACGATGCTGACGATCCTGCCATCCTCGATACGGAACGACGACGCACCGGAGAAGGCCAGTTCCTGCCCAGCTTTCCATCCGTTCAGAAGGTCAATCGCCACCACAGCGGAATATGCGATCTCAACTAGTGTCGTGTCCGCGACGGTGATTGCGTTTGTGACGGTCTGCCGCCGCGTTTCAAACGCCGATGCTCCGAATTTCGCCATCTCTTCAAGGCTCTGCTTGTCCGATGTCTCGGCCGTAACCTGACCACCCGAAATGTTCCGGAAAGACACTTTGTCGGAGAGGCAGACTAGCATCCCGTCGACATCCTTGTTGTTGTAGGCATTAATATAGGCTTGGATTAGGTCGGGCAGGCTTGCCATAAATCACACTCCATCTGCATCGGCATTTGTATAATCACCGTTCCCGTCGCAAAAGTCCCAAAACTTGCGACACTCAAGAGTATGACCGGTAAAATATCGTATCAAAAAAGCAATTTGGGTGCGGAACAAGATTTAACGATTAAGGCAAAGATTAAAACAGATCCCCGACCCAATCTTCAAATGCATGACGTACCCGAATTACAAAAACTGTTCCGTCTACTTCAATTTGATAAATAATGAGGTGGGCTTTAAACGGGTGCACCCGCACAGGTGGAGAAATTTCTTCACGTGCACGTGCCATTTGTGGGTTCTTTGCAATTAAATCCAGAGTGTTAAACAACTCTGCATGATAGCGTTTCGCCTGCACAGGCCCAAACATTGCTATACCCTGCTCGGCGATAGCAATGATATCGTCTTCCGCAAGACCAGAGAGTTTAAATTCCATCAGTTGCGTTTCAGAGATTTTTCGGTGTTAGCGAGTGCCACTGCGAAGAGTTCGTCCTGTGAACGACTTCCTGGGCCACTTTGTAAACCCTCGTCAACAAAGCGCTGCATCGCTGCGATCTTATCGCTGCGCATTTGATCTTTACGGATCAAATCGCGTACATAGTCACTCGCATTCGAATAGCGTCCCGTTTTGGCCTGAGCCTCAACCCATTCTTTCATAGGATGAGGGAGCGATACGTTCATCGTTACCATCAAATTCTCCCTTCACTGCAATTAAAATCGCAGATTGGCAAAGTTTGTCAATGTTATTTTCACTACCTGTCCATTTAACATTCTCGGCCAGACCGTTGATTATGATTGCCGTCTAGTATACTTTCCTCGCCTCGACGCGACCTTCAAAGCCGAAAATTGATAACCGACAAGGTGATCTATCGGGCTGTCATGATCATAGTCAAAGTTCGGCTTTTCTCATGAAAACATCCTGCTTCACATTTAATTGGCGCGATGCTGGTTCCACGCCTGGTTATGAGCCGTTCATTGGAACCATTTGGACGGACCGTTCGTTTTTCCTGCTGATGTCTACAGAGACTGGATTGGTCCATTTCGACTCGAGAGAGCGACAATGAGAAATCTTGAGAAAGCTCGTGTCCAAATGGTGGAGCAGCTTGTCCATCACGGCATACATGACACGCGCGTGCTGGAAGCGATGGGCACGGTGGCTCGTGAGAAATTCATCGATGAAGGCTTTATCGAGTTTGCCTATGAAGACACACCTCTACCAATCAAAAATGGCCAGACGATCTCACAACCATATATGACCGCCTTCATGATCGCAGCGGCCCGGCTAGGTGAGGCTGAGCGCGTTCTTGAAATCGGAACCGGCTCTGGCTATGCCGCAGCGATCATGGCACATGATTGCCGGTCAGATATTTACTGTCGAACGGTATTCCACCCTTGCCGAAGCCGCCCAACAACGCTTCGAAGACCTCGGCTGCAATAATATCCATGTGCGTACGGGCGACGGCAGCAATGGTTGGCCGGAAGTGGCTCCTTTCGATGCGATCATTGTTGCAGCAGGCGCGCCGGACATCCCTCAATCTCTTAAGGAACAGCTCAAAACAGGCGGGCGGCTCATCATACCCGTCGGCAGTATGGCGGGAGCCCAACGCCTTCTACGCATCACCCGTAAATCTACGGTGGAATTCGACGAGGAGGACCTTGGCGGCGTGATGTTCGTACCGCTTGTGGGAGACAAGGCCTGGCCCGACATGGACTGACATGATTTAGGCCGCGAAGAACAGGAGAAGACCATGGTAGAGAACGGATACAAACTTCAGAAAGATGGGGATGGGACCTGGTCGGTGATCGACGCCTTTAAGGGCAATCCGATCACTTTCGAAGGCAAGCTACAGATCGCATTGAATGAAGACGAGGCAAGCGGGTTCTCGACTGTCTCAACCGACAGAATCTCGAACGCCACCCCGAAGACGGCAGCGGACGCTTGCCTTGATCCCTAGGCACGCTCGAAACACGAAGTGATCAAATGGGGCTATCTTAAACAGTCAGGAAGCGTATCGTTGATGCTTCCGAAAGGAGAAGGAGATGCCACTCTTCAACGAAGCGAGCCGCATTTATAAGCCAGAAGAAGTGAACTTCATGCGCAGCTGCTTTTCCAACGCCGCGATCATTCTTGAAGAAAGCGACAGGGAATATACTGCGAGTGACCTTTCGTCTGCAATCATTATGCTTTACCAGAACGGGCTGAGGGATTTGACCTACATCGCGGAACTGGCGTCGCGACTTGCTCACAAGAGATATATGGAGCGTCACCCTGATACGCCTGTCGCAGCGAATGTGAACGTTCTGCCCGGTTCGAAGGCCCCTTCCTGAATTCCCAGCCGAACTAGGGTTTGCGGGTTAGTCGCAATCAGGAATTCTGCTCAGCATCTATAAGCTTGTTAGAGCGGCTATCCTCCGTTTCTTCGTAGAGAAAAGCCAGCTTTCTATCGTCAAAGATGGCGAAGAAATCATCCCAATTGATTTCCTCCAGATTCTGGTCTTTTTCTGCGAAATCGATACGCAATATACCGCCTTCACTACCGGTTTCCACCATTGCGGGCCGCCCGTTTCGGTCTTCAGCCCACTGGCGGATCTCATCGTGGTCACGTGTGATCTGCGCCATGGTTCTACCCTTCCGCTTTAAATTTCTTTGCTTCTTCAAGCAATTTTTGTCGATCTCTTCCAAAACGTTCGATCAACTGGCGGGCCTGCAGCGGAGAAATATCCGAGTTCTCGGCCAGGAACTTGATGTCTTCATCATCCGTCAGTGGGGTGGTTGATTTCTCGTTCATGATTGATCCTCATTTCTGGTGAGCGGGCGGCTGCACCGGCTGGTCGCCGCCCGTGCCGGTTTGTGGTCGGTCATTTTTTACCGGCGGCTTGGTCTTCGGCTGGTCGGCGGAGCCTATGGGAGAAGGTGTCTGGATGCCTTTCTTTTGCGACACCGAGCCGCCACCGGTCAGGCTCCACCCGAGAAGGAGAAGGAGCAGAACTGCCACTATGACTAATGCGAAGCGCGGAAAATATCCGAGCGCTCGCGGCGAAGCCTTACGTCCCTCCCCTCGTTCATGTTCTGATCGCTTGTTCATGGCCACATCCATGAGACTACAAAATATCCGATGACAACCACGGCAATGATGAACCACCAAACCATGTAGGCTGGACCTTCACGCATCTGCGTAGTTTTTCTTGCGGATCGCGCATTCTCTTTCGATGCCCATGCGCGCAGGCCGGACGCATGACTGGAAGCGCTGCTGTCATCGGGTTTTACCGGAGCCGTTAACGGCCGTGTCCCGTGATCCCCAGCCGGTTGAGAGCTACCGCCAGCCTCTGCATCTGTTTCCATTGGTGCTGCCGCAGGATCAAAGCCGGGAACCTTGTCGCCGGTTTCACCCCGTTGGATTGCCCCTCTTGCTCGAGCGCCAGAGCTTTTATCCGGTGGAACTGTTTTCATCATCGTAGGCCTCCCGGTCCAAACCATGAGGAAAACCAATTGTTCCGCAGAATTTCATTGCTTCAACCTTGCCATTTCCCGCTCCATCATTCGGTGCTCCTTTTCATTCAATGAAACAATCCGAGGTTTGAAAGGTTGGGCCGCGGTCTCAATAAACGGAGGTTTCCATGAAACACGATCCGAAAGCCGGCACCACCGATCAGAAGCCGAAATGGGAAGGCCCGCCGGAAAACCGGCCTCGTAGTTACGAACCCGCTGACGACGATCCCGCAAAGAAACGCGATGCCGCCGGGCACAGTCTTGCCGACCCAGACCGCAAGAACGTTGCTGATGCGTTAAGTGAACCCAAGCACACTAGGAGAAAGGGAGGTGGACAATGACTGTGTCTCCCCTTCCTCCGCTCAAAGCTATCGCGCTCAATGCCACCTTGAAACGAAGTGCCGACCAGAATCCATCCTCGACTGACAGGATGCTACATTATCTCGATACGCATCTTGTTCCTTATGGCGTGCAAACGGAGCATGTGCGGCTGAGTGAATTCAACATCGAACCCGGTGTCACATCGCACGAAAGCGAAGACGACGAGTGGCCGGCACTCAGAACCAAAATCCTAGATGCGGATATTCTTATTTTCGGCACGCCGATCTGGCTCGGACAACCATCAAGCCTCTGCAAGCGCGTGCTGGAACGTATGGATGCATTTCTTTCAGAGACCGATGATGCCAACCGAATGCCGTCTTACGGGCGTGTGGCCGTCGCGGCCGTGGTCGGCAACGAGGACGGCGCGCATTTCGTGTCATCCCAGCTCTATCAGGCGTTGAACGATGTGGGCTTCACCCTGCCTGCCAACGGCGTAACCTATTGGGTGGGCGAGGCGATGCAATCAACCAATTTCGTCGATCTGGAAGAAGTACCCGAAACAGTCGTTTCCGCCACCAAAATACTGGCTGCCAATTGCGTACATCTGGCACGATTGTTGAAGGCCGCTCCTTATCCCGGTTCAGAATAACAGGAGGGTGGCGCGCAAAGCATTGTCGGCTGGCCCGGATTGACCGGCCCGGGTGATGGATGTTCTGGTATCGGAAGGGGCGGTATCTGTTCGGGTTCGTCGGGGCTGAATGGCCCCTTATCTGGTTGCGGAATGGTCTCCGGCGGCTCGACCGGAATGCCTTCAGGTTCATTTTCGGGAATTTCCGGCGGGTCGGACGCTGTCGCGGAACCCGCAGATAGAGCGATTGTCCACCATTCAGCGATATAGATTTTCATTGGTCTCTCCCTTGTCCAAAGCAGGTTAAGCCTGATCTGGTTTGCCGTAAGCCTTGCGCAATTCTTCTTTGGCGGTTTCCAACACTTGTTTGCGCTTTTCCGGCAAATTCTTGCCAGCTCGGTTGATATAGAAGGTCAGCATGGACATGGCCGAGCGAAACGGCTCCGCCTTGCGCTTGTGGCTCTTGTCAGCCGAGCGTTTCAGAGAAGCTGCGATTTTCTTCGGATCGTCCTGCTCGAATACATGCGGCTCGAGATCTAGCGCGTCGCTATGTTCGGTCACTTCGGCTGACCATTTCTTTGCCTGGACCATATCAAAACTCCTCTATTACGAGTTTCAATAACCGCCGAGAGCTGGGCATGTTCCTTTTCACTTGTCCGTCACAGTGGCTAGATCGCAAAGTTTCGCGTCTATTGATGGAACAAAGTGTCTGCAAGCCGGTTCGGAAGCTCGTTTAACCATCGGTATTCCGAACGGAGGAAGTATTATGTTCTGCAGCGGTCCTTCAAACATCAGATTGCTCTTTTTTAACAAGGATCGCGTCGGAGCGGGCGAACCATCCCAGCAGGAAACACGGGACCATCAGGCACGTCCGACGCACGAGCAATCCAACGCGCCTGGCAATCCGCGTCAGCTCCAACCGAACAACCTGCAAAAGAACTTCGACTTTGAACGCTCCAATGGCGAGCGCCCACATGATCTTGTCAACCCGGTTCGCGGAAAATGAGACACGAAATCCATTACCAGGACCGATCGAGATACAACGGGAGATGAAGATGCCTGCAAAATCCAAAGCACAGCAACAGGCTGCCGGCGCGGCGCTGGCTGCGAAACGTGGAGACAAATCGAAAAGCGAACTCCGTGGAGCATCCAAGGAGATGGCCAAATCCATGAGCGAGAAAGAGCTTGAGCAAATGGCCTCTACCAAACGGAAGGGGAAGCCGGAGCATAAATCGAAGTCCTGACAAAACGAACAGGAAATAACGATGATTATCCTGAAGTGGCTCGCCGTCATCATGTTCGCCGCCGCATTGTTCGGGCTGGGAACCCTGTTCATCACATCGGACAAGGGCGATGTCTCTCCAGAAAGTCCCACCCAACCGTCCAGTTCCCCGACACAGCCCTGACCGACCAACTGCTCATCGGAATTTTTCCAAGGGTGCGAAACAAATTTGTTGCTGGCGGGTTAGGGCGCCGTCGTCGTGATTTTCAACCGCACGACGAGGACAGTTCATAACCATAAGGAGGAGCCAGAAATGGCCAGCACCAAGCAACGCAATCTCGACGACCTTTTCTACGACACGCTCAAGGACATTTATTATGCGGAGCGCAAGATTTTGAAAACCCTCCCTAAAATGTCCCGCGCAGCCACTGACGAAAAGCTCAAGAATGCGTTTGAAAAGCACCGGGAGCAGACCGAAGGGCATGTGGAACGTCTGCAACAATGCTTTGAGATTCTCGGCAAGCGCGCGCAGGGCAAAACCTGCGATGCCATTGAAGGCATCATCGCTGAAGGGGAGGAAATCATTGAGGAATTTTCGAATAGCCCTGCTCTCGATGCCGGTTTGATATCCGCAGCCCAGGCGGTCGAACATTACGAAATCACGCGTTACGGCACATTGAAACGTTGGGCCGAAACCCTGGGCCACAAGGATGTAGCGAAACTTCTCGACCAGACCCTACAGGAGGAAGGCCAGACCGATAAGGATCTCACGAAACTCGCCGAATCCTCCGCCAATCTCCGCGCGGAAGCCGCCTGATCGCAGTGTTTTCAAGACTGGCAGCAAGGTGATGACATGGAAACTGCCCAGTTCCGGGATGATCCCATGCGTAAAATACGCGTCGTCTGCCGATCTTCCGACAGTCCCCATGGCGTAGCCAGCGTGGAAGCGTTGGCTACCCGCCTGTCTTCGCTCACCGGCAGGCAGTTATTGCCTACTCTGCAAAGCTTTGACGAGAGCGACGGAACTTTTTTCGTCCCGACTTTTGCTCTGGTTCGGCAGAACGGGCATCCCGAAATGCACATTGAGAGCTTCTACGGCGGCATTGTCCACCACAGCTTTATGACGACAAAACTCGTTACCCATCCGCACTGGCACGACGACGATAATTTGCCGGAAGGTTGGGCGGGGAACTTCGCAGCCTGTTTAGAGAATTGTGTTCTGTCGGGCTTTTCGGTCTTTTCACGCCGCCACGCATTGGATGCCGCAAGTGCTCTGCTGAAGAAGCACAAGATTCGGTTCAAAAAACCCTATGCATCCGGCGGCAAAGACCAGACCGTCATCGAAACCGTTCGTTCCCTCGATGGATTTTTGGAAACCGTTTCAGACGGCGACATTGCAAACGGGCTCGTCGTCGAAGAGGACGTTGAAAACTCCACCACCTATTCCGTCGGACAGGTCCAGATTGAAAACCACATCGGAAGCTATCTCGGCCGTCAATATACTTCTCAGGACAATGACGGGAACGCGGTTTATGCGGGCACCCGTTTACGTATGGTGCGCGGCAGCTGGGACGCTCTGCTTAATCAACTCCAATCGCCCGTTGCGCACAGGATCGTTGAGAATGCCAGACGCTACGATGAAGCTGCCCGGCAACACCTTGGGCTGGTTGCGTCGCGCAGAAATTACGACGTTCTTGTCGGACCGATCACGGAAAATGGCGTCCGCTGCGGCGTGTTGGAACAGTCATGGCGTGTTGGCGGTGCATCCCCCGCTGAAGTCCTGGCACTGGAAAAACTAGCGCAGGACGAAACCGTTACCGCCGTCCAAGCCGTGGTGCGCGAGAGCTACGATCCGCCGCCTACATTCAGAGAGGACGATTTCATCGTCTATGTCGGTGATGACGATTTCGGGCGACCCCTCCACAAATATGCGCGAATTGAGAAAATCTATCATGATCCGTAACGTCACCGCCGTCAGCGTGGACCAGTACGAACTGGCCGCGACTGTCATCTCTCCGGATACCACCATTCCAGGCGTTCTGTTTCTGCACGGTTGGGCTGGCAGCCAGGAGCGCGATATCGAAAGAGCAAATGCGATATCCTCTCTCGGCTGCGTTTGTCTTACCTTCGACATGCGCGGCCACGGGGAATTACTGTCCAGCAACAAAACCGTAACGCGCGGTGAAAACCTTGACGATGCCATTGCCGCCTATGACCGGTTGGCCAGTCTCAAGATGGTCGAAGACGGTTCGATTGTCGTCATAGGCAGCAGTTATGGCGGTTATCTCGCCACTTTGCTGACCGAGTTTCGGCCCGTCCGTTGGCTAGCATTAAGAGCCCCCGCACTTTATCGCGACCAGCTTTGGCAAGTCCCTAAAGCAAGGCTTGATCGCAACGATCTGCAATCCTATCGTTCCGCGCTCATAAGCTTTGATGACAATCGTGCGCTTCGACAGGCACGGGAATTTCGAGGCGACGTGCTGCTGGTCGAGTCCGAGCATGATACCATCGTTCCCCATCCGACGGTCGCAAGTTATCAAACTGCTTTCATCAATTCCCGTTCGTTGACCGTTCGGATGTTGGGTGGCGCGGATCACGCACTAACCGAAGACCATCATCAAAAGATTTACAATCAGCTTTTGACCCGCTGGATCAGAGAAATGGTTCTCGGCGCACGCTAACGGAACAATGTACGGGTTCATTAGTTGGGGCAGTCCCTCAGAAACAAGGGAGCCAACGATGAAACGGTCTATTCGATATCTCGCAGAGGCAACCTTCTTGCTGCTCGCGCCAGCGGCGTATGCCCAAACCACACCTACTGAAGAACCTCAGACTCCCGCAATCACCACGCCCGGAGAGAAAAATCCGAAGGCACCGGTGCCTGGGCAGAACAGTTTTACCGAGGATCAGGCAAAGGAACGCCTGACCGAAGAGGGTTTCACCAACGTCATGAATCTTCAACTCGGTGAAGATGGCGTTTGGCGCGCCGATGCTGCGCGCGACGGTCAGCCCGTGAAGGTCCTTCTCGATTTTCAAGGAAATATCACCACGCAATGACGGGTTGAGATCGGAAAACCAAACAGGAGATTAAAATGGCATATATCACGGGTCTATTCGACAACCACGACGAAGCGGCCGATGCCGTTCGTGCTCTCGAAGAAGCAGGGATTCCGGCTGAAAATATCAGCCTGATCTCGAATAACACCGACGGCCGATATGCAGGCGAAGCTCTCAAGGACGAACAGAGTGCCGTCACAGGCGTAGAAGCTGGTGCCGGGCTCGGCGCCGTCGCAGGTGGGGGTGCAGGATTGTTGACCGGGCTGGGCCTGCTTTCCATCCCGGGGGTCGGTCCGGTCGTGGCCGGTGGCTGGCTGACAGCCACGCTGGTCGGGCTGGTCGGCGGCGCCACGGCTGGCGGTGTCGCCGGCGGTATTGTGGGTGCGCTTATCGAAACCGGCGTGCCGGAAGAAGAGGCGCAGGCCTATAGCGAAGCCATTCGCCGTGGTAGCACGCTGGTTGCAGTTCGTTGCGATGAAGCCGAGCGAAGGAAAGTCGAAGCTATTCTGGAAGATTGGGGACGCGTCAATATCGGTCAGAGACGTGACGCTTATCTTGAAGAAGGATGGGAAAGTTTCA
Organism: Brucella oryzae; assembly: GCF_041929965.1. Classification (NCBI taxonomy): domain Bacteria; kingdom Pseudomonadati; phylum Pseudomonadota; class Alphaproteobacteria; order Hyphomicrobiales; family Brucellaceae; genus Brucella; species Brucella oryzae. The sequence continues at coordinate 19,781 of NZ_JBHEEO010000021.1, forward strand.
ATGCGTCGGGCGCACCTTACACCGCAGACGAAATTGAACGCGAACGCCAGCGCTGGGGCTAGGTGGATTGTTCTATGAAAGAGGTAGATCCACGCAAGGCCAGACAAGGTCTGAATGGACGACGTATTCTCACAATACTCATTTCCAGTCTTACACTGGCAATGATTGTCTGGGGCGCCGTTGAATTCTACGGAAAAATGCGCCCCGGGCGCGGTTTCATGGATGACAACAGCAAACCACCTGCATCCACGGAATCGCAGCCGCCACCTTCGGCCACAGGTCGGCAATGACATCTTCAGCAATCACGCGTCGCCAGCACATCCTTCAACAAGTCTGCACAGAAGCGCAGACTTGTCAGCGTTGCGAGCTCTATCGAAATGCAACACAAACCGTTTTCGGCAAAGGGCCCATTGATGCCCGAATTTTCTTCGTTGCCGAACAACCCGGCGACAAGGAAGATATCGGAGGCCGCCCCTTGATCGGCCCGGCTGGCCAACTCTTCGATAGGTGCCTCAGTGAAGTCGGGATCAAACGAGAGCGATGCTACATCACCAATGCGGTTAAACATTTTCGACACACCCAGCGCGGTAAGAGACGTCTTCACCAGCGCCCGTCGACCAGCCATATCGAGGCCTGTCGCTGGTGGCTTCAGTGTGAAATTGAACTGGTCGAACCCCGGATCATCGTTGCGCTGGGCGCAGTTGCCGCCCGCTCCCTTCTCGGCAAGCCGGTTAAAATCGCGGCAGCGCGCGGCATCCCTCTCGAGTTCGGGAACCACCTTATCCTTGTGACGATCCACCCATCCTACCTGCTACGTTTACGTGCCCAGACCGGCTTTGATCGCGAACGGGCGATGTTTCTCAAAGAACTGGCCAAAGTCGCGGAGTTCGAGCGCGCCGCCGAAACGTGAAGTTTATTACAGTCGTTTTCCCGGAACATCATTTGCTATCTCTGGTTAGGCTTATGTCACGCGCGACAAATTCCACTCCCAACAATCAATGGTCTAAAACCACTGAAAGGAAAGAGAATGGCACAGAACCACACGCAAGGTGGCACACACGAACAACACGTGAAAGCCGGCCAGCAGAGCCACAAAAACGATGGCAAACATGCGAGCAGCGGAGGCGGCGACAAGCAACAGCAGACGTCTTCCCGTGGGGGAACCCATGAGCAGCATGTAAAGGCAGGTCAACAGAGCCATAAGAATTCGTAATTCAAAGGGGCGGCCTCGTGCCGCCCCATTCTCAAACCGGACTTTTGTTCGGAAAGGCTAAGACGATGTCTTTCAAGCCAAATCCCGACTACATGCTGGAGCCGGAACATCTCGTTGAGATGATACCGGCTTTGCGCGCGTTTTCCCGCACATTCTATAATCAAAGAGAAGATGCAGAGGATCTGGTGCAGGAAACACTGATGAAGGCGCTCGCTAACCGGGAAAAATACATACCCTATTCGCCGCTTAAATCCTGGCTTTTTACCATCATGCGCAACACGTTCTGCACGCGTATTCGCATTCAAAAGCGCGAGGCGCCGGGCCTGACCGAATGTGTATCGCCAACAGCCTCGGTCAAACCTTCTCAAGAGTTCACGCTTGAGGCGCACGACGTGCAAACAGCAATGGAAACGCTGCCCCTTAAATATCGCCGCGTTCTGATGCTGGTGGCGTTGGAAGGCAAAAGTTATGAACGCACAGCCAGGCTTTGCGATTGCTCGATCGGAACGGTCAAAAGCCGTCTGCACCGCGCCCGTCATAAACTTCACGATATCGTGGATGGAGCCTAGATGGTGTTATCCAAGCATCGGCACTCCCGAAATCGTGTCATCGCTCGGAATGTAAATTCTGCACGAGACATCTTGTCATTCGGTAATAGACATGGCCAACTGCTTGTAATGATTAGTCCTAACAATGATGCTATGCGTCTTTTCGCAGGAAAGCGCATTTTGGTTTTCGAAGATGGATTTCTGCTTTCGGAAGAAGCGAAATTCAGATTAGCGAATGCTGGCGCCGTAATACTCGGTCCCGTCACAACGGCCAGCCAGGCGTTGGACTATCTGGAATGCGAAGCCATTGACGCCGTCGTTATGGATGTCGCTCTGGAGCCGGAAGCGGTACTTCCACTCATCTCCGAACTGGAACGAGGCGCCGTACCCTTTATATTTGCCCTGTCGGACAATCCCAGGCTGGATGGCCAGCGCTTCGCTGGGTTTATATTCAGCGCTCGCAACAATGACCTATCCACGATAGCGGAAGCACTGTTTCTTCATCGTAATGTGGAACAGTAATAGTCCTTCCAAATCGATTGATCACTGTTTCTCCTTCAAATGCTTCTGAACGCCTGGAACAGGCAGCGTATTTCGTTGTTAGGACGATAGGGCGAAAAGGAAGGACAAGCCGAGATGGAAAGCCGATATCCCAAACCGCCGTTCGCAACCCAGCACCTGCCGATGCCGGGCATTACCGATAAGATGAATCCAAAGCCGGATCACGGAGAAGCCACCTATAAGGGTTCAGGAAAACTGAAGGGGCTGCGAGCAATCATCACCGGAGGAGACAGCGGCATTGGTCGCGCTGTTGCAATTGCATTTGCGCGGGAAGGTGCGGATGTCTTGATCGCCTATCTGGAAGAAGATGAAGACGCGCTTGAGACCAAAGGACTTATCGAGAAAGAGGGTCGAAAAGCTGTCTTGATGAAATGCGATATCCAGCATGCCCAAACCTGTCGCGAGTTGATTGATCGTGCGGTAGGCGAACTAGGCGGAATCGATATTCTGGTGAACAACGCGGCTCATCAGGCAAGTTTCTCCCAACTCGATGATATCAGCGACGAAGAATGGGAGCTGACATTTCGCATCAATATTCACGCGATGTTTTATCTGACAAAAGCAGCCCTTCCCCATATGAAACCCGGCGCTGCCATTATCAACACGGCCTCCATCAATTCGGATATGCCAAATCCAACCCTTTTGGCCTATGCGACGACAAAGGGTGCGATCCAGAATTTCACCGCAGGTCTTGCACAGCTTCTTGCAGAAAAGGGAATCCGCGCCAACGCGGTTGCGCCCGGTCCGGTCTGGACCCCGCTCATACCGTCGACTCTGCCAGAGGATGCGGTGCGGAATTTTGGTAAACAGACACCGATGAAAAGACCTGCTCAACCGGCGGAACTCGCTTCGGCTTATGTCATGCTGGCGGACCCGCTATCGAGTTTCACATCCGGCGCCACCATAGCAGTCACGGGTGGCAAGCCAATTTTGTGATGCGTACTCGTTCGCTTTGCGGCCATCGCTCCCCTGCATTGTTATTTTCGTGGATCAATCAGCGCTATGCCGAATTCCGGTCGATAGGTCCTCACCATAGTGCTGGTATTTTCCTTGATAATTACTTCGAGCGTCGGTCGCACCAAGGCTTCAATCAGGTGCCCGCCTTTCGCCTCACCATTGCGCATTCCCAAAACCACATGCAAATGAAGGCTTGGATTGCCCTCTTCGTCCAGAGCGCAATCACCCAGCAAGCTGAGTACCTCGCATTGCTCGTCAAGTTCGATCCGGTGATAGTCTTGTTGCTCAAGGTCGAAAAATCCAAGTGTAGCGCGTCGGAAAGCTCCAATCGCGGTCACCGAGGCTGCCGTTAGATCCTGTTCCCGGACAAACCGGGTAAGTGTCGCGACCACCGCTTCTTCCGGAACGAGAATGACGACAAAGATCCGCTGCCCCGCTCCCTCTCCCAGCAGTTTGAATTGCATTATCTGGGCCTCCTGTTTTCGGGTTGTGAAGATGCAACCAATAGCGGGACAAAAAGTTTCAGCTTGCCGTCAAAGGAAAATTCGATCGCAGCACATTTCCAGATTTGTCTGCTACCGTACCAAAAATCATTTGCCGAATCAGAGTGTTATAGAATCCCAACCGTCAAAGAGAGTGGGGGGGCACGACGGCGAATAGCTGATACTTTGCCCGAAGTAGCACAGATGTACGACGAATCTAAACTGAACAACCGCCTGTTGAAGAGTCTGCCTCCAGATATTCTCAATAGTATTTATTCGTCCCTGGAACCTGTCACGCTTGAGCGCGGTCAGGTTATTGTCAGGGCCAATCAACCGATCGACTATCTCTACTTTCTTTGCGGCGGGATCAGTTCGGTCATCGCCGTAACGACCAGAGGTCAGCTGGCAGAGGCTGGCATGGTCGGACGCGAAGGGTTTTCACCAACCTCAGGAGCGGTTGGGGCTACAACCAGCATTCATGAAGTGATCATGCAAGTCAGCGGATATGGTTATCGGATAGCCGTCAGTGCTGCACAAGCGGAAATCAATCGCAACAGCGTGTTTGCCAGTTTATTGGCTCGCTACATTCAGACGTTCGCCTCACAGGTTTCTTATACTGTCTGGGCGAACGTAAACTTGCATATTCACGAACGGCTGGCGCGCTGGCTCTTGATGTCGCACGATCGTGTTGACGGGGATGAAATTATCCTGACCCACGACTTCATAGCTCTCATGCTCGGTGTAAGACGCCCCAGCATTACGACAGGACTTCACCTACTGGAAGGCAAAAAACTGGTGCGATCAGAGCGAGGCCGCATCACAATACGTGACCGGAGAGGGCTCGAAGATTTCGCCGGCGAAGCCTATGGAAAACCCGAAGAAGAATATAGCCAGCTTTTCGGCCCTCAAAACTAGGCGTCACCGACAGGTCGAAATCCCTGCATCAGCCGCAAGTATTCCTTTTCCGGCCAGCCATAGGCGTCTCGAGCATAGCTTTCCAGCCCGTGACGATTCCGAATAAAGACAACTCCTCGTTTGGACTTGATCAAGCCCAATCCTTCAAGAACATGAAGAGAAGTCGTGACACTTGGACGACGAATGGCAAGCATTATCGACAGAAACTCGTGAGTGATTGCTATTTCATTGCCTAATATTCGATCATCACACATCAGGAGCCATCGGGCCAATCGTTGCGTGACTTCATGAATGGCATTCGAGACGGCGGTATAGGCAAGCTGAACGGAAAACGCTTCGATAGAGCGGATCATGATCCTGGAAAAACTGCGGTTTTCGTCCATCCACCACCGAAACTTCTTATAAGGCATTTCATAACCTTGCGCAGCAACCTGAACCAGGACATCATAAGAACTGTTTTCGACGCCAGCGATTGCAGAGGTTGGAATATACCCATCGAAGCCGAAAATTCCCGCTTCTGCACGTTTTCCTTCGGCGGTTGTCACAATAACCGAACCGATACCTGTCGTGAGAAAATAAACCTTCGCGATCGGTTTTCCCGTTTCTGCAAGTATCGTCCCACGCGGAAGTTCCACATAGATCGTGTCGCGGATGATGGCCTCATAATCCGACGACGGAAGCAAAGCCAAGAGTTTGTTGGCCATGGTATTTTGTGGCGGAAACGGCATATGGTGAACCTCATTCCATCATCATGAAGAGGAACACGCAGAACAAAGGTTGGTTCCCAAAACCCACCGGTTACCGTCTCCATTCCGTACGCTATCGTACCAAAGCGAAAGAAGAAGTTTTAAGACTATCTATGTGCAGTAAACGGCGTATCGTTGAAGCTTCGTTTCTTGATGGAGACTGTTATGCCGTTATTTAATGAAGCCAGCAGGATTTACTCCTCAGATGAAGTTAATTTCATGCGTAGTTGCTTTTCTCGGTCTGCGATAATTCTCGAAGAAAGCGACCGTCCTTATTCAGCCTCTGAGCTTGCAGGATGCATCATACGACTATATGAAAGCGGCTTGCGCGACCTTGATTACATTTCAGAGCTGGCAGCAAGACTTACTCCCCCACGATTTGCCCCCCGACATCAGGATTTCGCGGCCAACTCTAATCACTTGCAGAAATTCGTTTAAGCTATCGTTTCCGAAGACTCTTTTCAGCCGTATACAAGCTGCGCTCGAGTTGCGCTCTGGCTCTATTAAGCCTGCTCTTGATCGTTCCGACCGTACAGCCTGTCGCCATCGCTGCCTTTTCGTAACTCAGCCCGCTAAATATCACCAGATCGAGAACGCTCTTATGTGCCGACGACAGTTTACTGTAAGCCCGCCCGACATCCTGCAATTCCATAGCCCAGTCCTGCGATGGGCTGATTTTTGGCCCCTCCCACTCCTCAATTGCATCTTCGCGGCGGGATCTCTTGATCCTGGTGCAGAATGTGTTCTTCATGATGGTGAACAGCCAGGATTTGAGCGATCCATAGGGGACGAACTTATCGCGATGGCGTAGAGCTTTTAATAGCGTTTCCTGAACAAGGTCCTCCACGTCGGAACGCTGATGGCACATCGTTCTGGCGAACTGGTGAAGCGCAGGTCCAAGTGCCAGCAACTCTTCTTCGAACTCGGATATCGAGGGCATTTGTCTCCTCCTTCCCCAGGTAAGGTAAGGCCCAGCCAGCCAGTTAGTTCCTCCTCAAGGACTGTCTGTACGATAGCGTACGGTTTTTGAAGCGGAACGCGATGAGCGTTGGAACCAGCCGTATTCGGCTTCGCCTCGTCGCTGAAACCGCGAGAATTTCAATCTGGAACGAAAGCAATGCTGGCTGGTTCGGCATATTTGGCAGGAGTTTGGCAAATGACTATGGAAACCCAAGTCGTTTCGATGGAAGACGATGAAGCCTATACGGTTCAGTTTTTTGACGATGCAGGAACTGCCGTTTCTGTCTACTTCCAGAACCCGCAGCATGTTCACTTGTCAACAGCCGACGCGGTGAACGAAGCAAGGGCGCGGATGTTGCGTCTGCTTGAGGGAGCCTGTGGGCAGATCGTCGTAGAAAGACTTGAAGGATAACATGCCTCTGGAAACCGGGCTTCTACGCGGAGATTTGCGAGACGGCTGCATGCATCTATGCATAGACATGCAGAATCTTTTCGGACCTGCTTCGCCTTGGCACGTGCCATGGATTGACGCGATCTTGCCCAATATCGTGGATATCTGCTCCCAGCGCAGTGAAGAAACGATCTTTACCCGCTTTATACCTCCAAGGTCACCCGACGCTGCCCTAGGAGCATGGAGAGGTTACTACCGCAAGTGGGAAACCCTTACTCTCAATCGTATTGATCCGTCATTCATCGACCTCGTCGACCCGTTAGGAGATTTTTCGCCACCTGCTGTTGTACTTGATAAGACTGTTTACTCCCCCTGGACCGAAGGCTTCCTCCAGCGATATCTGCACAAACGGCGCGTTCATACTGTGATCGTCAGCGGAGCGGAGACCGATCTTTGTGTTCTCGCAACACTATTGGGCGCGGTAGATCGCGGATATCGGGTGATCATTGTCCACGACGCAGTATGCAGCGTTTCCAATCAAACCCACGATGCAATTATCTCTCTTTGTCACCAACGATTTAGTGAGCAATTGGAACTCGTCTGCACGGGTGAGCTGATCGACTCCTGGCGATAAACTTGTTGAACCACGGAACTTTCGAATTGGTGAAGGGTTCACTGTATAAAGGATTTCGACATGGAACAGGTGCACTGGGATGACGCTGTCGTCATTGAAATTGCGGACGGCATTACGCAGACGGTGAGAACCGTAGCAGATGCCGAGAATATAACACTGTCTCAATGGAATAGGTTCGAATTAGGTAGTCTCGGCGTCGCTATCGAGGCTTGCCTTTTATGCACGCACGACATTGGAAGTACCGAAGACGCGAGACTTGCTTTCGAACAGGCCGCTTCGATGTCAGGAATCCTGGCGTAACTCTTTGGCCGAGCATGACCTTTCAGAACCGATCTCAAGGCGGCCCAAACACGTCAAATACCCATCTGTCTGCTGCTCATAAGGAAGATCATGACGAAAAGGGACTGGAATGAAGCATTCCTGATCCAACTAAGTAGAGTCAAAAAGACGACCCTCACCCTGCAATTGGCGAAGAGGGGCAGAGAATTTCACAGCAAACCCTTCTGTTCGGTAGTCAGCGTCAACCTCGCCGGCGCCCAACAACCCCATTCTTATCAGCTTGGAGCCAAATCCGGTCTTAGTTGGCGCGATAACAGGTGGCCCGCCAAACTCAGCCCAATGCAACGAGAAGACCGCATCGTCTTGCCTTTTTGAGACAGCCACTTCCAACAGCACACGCCCCTCACTGTTTGAAAGAGCGCCATATTTGATCGCATTGGTGGTCAGTTCGTGGATTAGAAGCGAAAGCGTTGAAGCTCCTTTAGGGCCGATCAGAACGTCCGGTCCGCTTATCTGCACGCGATCCGCCACCGCCAGCGCGTTTGTTATTCCGCTCACAATCTGACGAAGGGAACCTTCAGAACTTTTGCCCAATCGCAGCACATCGTGTGCATTTCCGAGTGCAAACAGGCGCCTGGTAAAGGTGTTGATCACCTCTTCATCAGCATTGTTATTGAAGGTCTGGCCAGCAATCGCTGCTACGACGCTAAAGGTATTCTTGATCCGATGAGCGAGTTCGGCATTCAGTATGCGAGCATGCTTTTCCGCCTCAACCTTGTCGTGGTCTCGATGACGGTATCCATCATGCCAGCCACTCGCCCTCTTTCATCGTAAATCGGGCTGTAGCAGAAAGTAAAATAACATTGCTCAGGATATCCGTGCCGATCAATCACCAAGGGAAAGTCTTCTATAAAAATGGCCTCACCCGCATAGGCCTTCTGGACCATCGGTTGAATTTCATCCCAAGCCTCGGCCCAAATATCGCGGAATGATGCTCCCATGCAGTTCTCTTTCTCACCGAGAATCTGTCGGAAGGCGTCGTTATAAATCGTGGTGAATTCCGGTCCCCAGATAATAGCCTTTGGGAAATGCGAAGCCAGCATCATCTGAACCGCAGTTATCAGAGAAGTGGGCCACTTTTCTGGCTTTCCGATTGGATTGCTGTTCCAATCCAACATCCGGATTTCATCGGCCGACTGTCCACGCGCATGCAAGAAAAGCACTGCACTATCCATAAATTTTTCCATACCGGTATGCGGAAGATTCAAAGGCGACCAAGGAAAAACATATTGGGTTCAAGCCGTAAATGCCAGGCGAATATTATTCGTAAGAGCCTCTGCAACAAAAAGGCGGCCCCACGGGCCGCCTTTCTATATTTCCGAGATTACGCTTGTCAAAACTTGTAAGCTACGCCCAAACGAACGTCATGTGTTTTGAACTTGTCTTCGACACTTACATCCGTGCCAAAATCAAAGTCCTTCTTACCGTAATCAGTGTAGCGATATTCAAGGCGCAGAATGAGGTTGTCAGTAGCAGCGTAGTCAACACCCGCACCAGCCGTCCAGCCAGTATAGGTTTTGCTTTGCGATACGCTGATTTCATCCACACCGTCCGTTGCTGAAAGCGTGTTTTTCACGCTACCGAAGGCAACACCGCCCGCGATATAGGGCATGAAGCGATCAAATGCGACACCAGCCCGTGCGCGAACAGCACCCGACCACCGCAACTTGCTCTCAAGGTCACCAGCAATATCTCCGTCAGTAGCGCTGTAGTTGTCCTTTAGATTATTATAGGTGATATCGCCGTCGATACCGAGAATGAAGTTATTGCCGACATCAAAGTTATAACCGGCATAAAGACCACCGAGAAAACCGTCCGGTTTCACACGGAAAGCATCTTCGAATTCCGATTTTCCCCACCCGTAGCCAATCTGCCCACCAATATAAGCGCCAGTCCAGCTAAAAACAGGTTCAGCAACGATTACTGGCGCAGGCTCCTCAACGATAGCGTCAGCAGCTTTCGCACCGGTTGTAGCAATAAGAGCAACAGTTGACGCCAAAAGAAGAGACTTAATTTTCATGGCATTTCTCCGTGATCTAATAGCCTAAGGTTATTTCGTTATTTAAAGGATAACTCATGAATGAAATATGTCTGTAGTATTAATGTCACAACCAGATCGAGAGCCGACATTTCGCCACCTGCTGTTAAAAGCGGTTAATTAAGTCTTTCCACTAACCTAAAACATACTGATCGAGCCATCATGATGACCAATGGCGTTCTGCGCCTGCCAATCAATAACCGCATCGTGCCGCGAGATCGTGAACCGTCAACAGCCATCGTCATCCGTTGGTCAGCTCTTTTCCGCCTCGATGAAAAGCAGCCATTTCAAAGTGCGACGCTCGGCATCGCTAAGCTCAGGCGCAACTAGCCGGATAGCTCCAGCGGCATCGATCTGCGAGCCAAGTTTTCCGGCCAGCCAGTATTCGGGGATGGCAGGATGTATATAAGACTTCCGACATATCGCTCTGGTATTGCCGAGCAGGTGCGCAACCTTATCGATTTCGCTATTAAGCCTCTCCTTTTGCACCCTGTCACTGTCAGGCAAATCGAGGCAGCGTAGCAACTCAAGGGCAGTTGCCGTTGCAGCCCATGTCCGGAAATGCTTCGACGTGAAATCGGTTCGCATGGTCACCCGCAGATAGTCATTTATATCCTGGGAAGAAACAGGACAGCGATCACCCGCCTCGTCAATATATTGAAATAACTGCTGCCCAGGCAGTTCCTGTATGGAGCGCACGATACGCGCAACCCGTTTGTCGGAAAGCTTGAGACTCCACATTTTGCCTGATTTGCCGGTAAAGACGAGCCGCAATTCCTTACCGTCATCCCGCAGATGCCGATTGCGAAGGGTAGTAACCCCAAAGCTCTTGTTGTCCCGCGCATAATCTGGATTTCCAACCCGCAGCAATAGCCGATCCATCAGCCAGATGACGGTCGCTATGACCTTTTCACGGCAGAGCGAGCGTCGCTGCATATCGGCATCAAGTGCTTTACGCAGTCGGCTGAGTGCACGGGCGAAGTCTAGCAGACTTGAGAATTTGGTTTCCTCCTGCATCGCCATCCACGCGGAATGGTAACGATATTGCTTTCTTCCGCGCGCATCGCGACCGGTCGCCTGTATGTGTCCGCGCTGATCGCAACATATCCAGACATCGCTCCATGCAGGTGGAATGGCAAGCTTAGCAATCCTGTTTCGATCAGCAGCGGAAATCGCCTTTTTATCAAAACGGACATAACGAAAACCACTCCCACAACGCAGCCGTCTAATTCCCGGCGCGGTGTCGCTGACGTGAAGCAGCCCGTCCTGAGTAGCAGCGTTTTTGAGCTGTGGGACAGCGGAAGACTTTTTAAGCAATGGGTAACCCCAGTCGTATTTTCCTTGCCGTATAACCACTAAAAACCGCGACTGGTTCCCAGGCTGAACAAATCTGATCGGGAACTATCGGGCGTCAAACAGGTTATCCTGTTCTTCCCGGAGGATCAGGTCGTGCCCCACAGTTTCTGGAAAGGCTATCTCAAACTTTCGCTTGTCACCTGTGCGGTGGAGCTGACGCCTGCGACCAGCGACAGCGAGAAGGTGCGTTTTCACACCTTGAATGCGGAGACCGGCAACCGGGTGATCAGCCGGTACGTAGATTCGGTTACGCACAAGCCCGTGCGGGATGACGACGAGGTCAAGGGGTTTGAGAAAGGCGACGGCAGCTATGTCATTCTTGAAGAGGATGAGCTGGAGGCTGTGGCACTCGAGAGCACCAGAACTATAAACATCGACAAATTTGTACCGCGCGACAGCATTGGCTGGATCTGGTACGACAAACCGCATTATCTCGCGCCATCCGACAAAGTAGGCCAGGAAGCCTTTTCCGTCATTCGGGAGGCAATGGAAAAAAGCGCAGTCTTCGGTCTGGCCCGCCTTGTCATGTACCGACGCGAAAGAGCAGTGCTGCTTGAGCCACGCGGACACGGGATCGTCCTGTGGACGCTGCGCTTCGGCGATGAAGTGCGGAAAGCGACCGACTATTTTTCAGATACTAAGGAAGGCAAACCCGATACGAAGCTTCTTTCCATGGTCCGCAAGCTCATCAAGGGCAAGACGGAAGATTGGAATCCCGATTTCCTTCAGGACCCAATGCAGAAGAACCTTCAGTCGATGATTGCTGCAAAGAAGAAAAAGAAAACGGCAACGGGGTCGAAGCCGCGCAAGACTGCACCAGAAACCGAAAGCAATGTTATCAACATCATGGATGCTCTACGAAAAAGCCTCGCCGGTGAAAACAAAAAAAGCTGATGCGAAGAGCTCTGCCTATTTCTTCAGCTTAGGCAGCGGCGTTTCCGCGCTGCGAAAATCCTGCCAGGGATCGCTATTCAATGCGACCAGCCGGGTCGGTGTGTTGAGAATAGTAAAATGGGCCGGGCCTATTGCTGACGTCACTTCCTCCCACCCAAGCGGCATGGAAACTGCAGCACCGGGACGTGCCCGCGGCGAATAGGGTGCTACAGCAGTCATGCCGCGCTGATTGCGCAGATAATCGATGAGAATTTTTCCTTTACGCTTGGCCTTGGAAATCGTCGAAACATAGCGATCAGGGCTGTCTGCAGCCATCTGGTCGGCAATAGCTTTTGTAAAGCTCTTGAGGGCGTCCCAGTCGACCTTCGGCTTCAATGGCGCGACCACATGCAGTCCCTTGCCGCCGGACGTTTTAACAAACGTCGTCAATCCGAGTTTTTCTAGACGTTCCTTGATCTCGGTTGCGGCTTCGATCACGCGCGGCCAGGGAACCCCCTCACCCGGATCGAGATCCATCGTCAATGTATCCGGTAGCTCCCAATTTTTGAGAGTCGAACCCCATGGGTGAATTTCCAGCGTCGCGGCTTGCACCAAACCGATCAGCCCGTTGAAGTCCCGAATGCTGATATAAGGCTCCTCTTCCTTGTTCTTTGGGTCCTGAACCTCGATAATATGTTCATTCAACCCCTTCCACGCGTGCTTTTGAAAGAAGTGTTCTCCGTCAATTCCGGTTGGGCAGCGTAACAATGCGAGGGGGCGGTTGACGATGAAAGGTTCGATGCGAGACCAGATAGCGGAATAATAATCTGCGAGACCCTGTTTTGTGACACCCTCGCCCGGCCAGTAAACCCGGTCGGGATGTGTGAGCTTCACGTCGATCTCCTCGGGGCCGTTACTGGAAATACGAGGTGACATGGTTTGCTTCTCCCATATGACGTCCTTGGCAGCCTTATCGTTTCGCACCCCCCTGAAGGACGCGTGACGCAATCGCTTATCGGCAGTCCAGGCACGAAATTCGATTTCCGCTACCAGCTGCGGCGTGACGAAATTGGCACCGCGCCTTTCATCTGCCGTCAGTTGCACAGCGAATGGGCTTTCTTCCAGCCGCATGGCTTGCAGCTGTTTGTAAAGTTCTTTTGCCATCCTAACCGAAAAGCCCGTTCCCACCCGGCCCACGGGAACCAGCCCCTTTTTATCCTGTACACCTAAAAGGAGCGAACCGATTGCCGCTCGCGTTGCCGTCGAGGGAACATAGCCTGCAATGACGAATTCCTGTCGTCCAATGCATTTCGACTTACGCCAATCGTTGCTGCGACCGCTTCTATAAGCGGCCTCCCTGAGCTTCGACACAATGCCCTCAAGGCCAAGTCCGCAGGCATTCTTCAGTACCGCAGCCCCATCGGCATCAAAAGCCTCGCTGAAGCGAAGCGTTGACGATGATCCGGAAATTAATTTTTCAAGCAACGTTTTGCGCTCAACCAGAGGAATCTGGCGGAGATCTTCGCCATCAACATGCAGAAGATCGAAGAGATAATAGACGAACCGATCCGAACGCCCTTCGCTTAAATCCTCTTGCAAAGCTGAAAAGTCGGACAGTCCCGACTGGTTTTCGACAACGATTTCCCCGTCAAATATGGCTTCGTTCACACCCGTACCAACAAGATCGCTGGCGATCTGCTGGCCAAATTTTTCAGTCCAATCCAGTCCCCCACGCGAATAAAGGGCGACCTTGCCCCCCGCAATATGAGCCTGGATGCGATAACCGTCGAACTTAATCTCGTGAAGCCAGCGGTTTCCATCTGGAGCAGATGACACGAGCGTAGCGAGCTCAGGTTTGACGAAATTCGGCATCGGTCGCTTCTTCGCATTTTTGATATTTGCGCCCCCACCCTTCTCTTGAGCGGTCGACTTCTTGTCGATCGGACCTGTTTTCGACGACCAACCTGGCGCTTCGTGTTCGACATCGGCGATGACGCGACCGGTTTTTACTGATTTCGGCATCTCTTCGAGAATGTCAGGTTCATCTGGATTTCTGGCGAATTCGTCCTCACCCTTGATGAGGAGCCAATTCTCTCGCTTCTCGTCTGGCTTTCCGTGCATCCGGACCAAATGCCAGCGACCTTTGAGCTTTTCCCCGTAGAGCTCAAATTCAAGATGTCCTTTTTTGTATTGCTTATGTGGGTCGCCAATGGGTTTCCAGCGCCCTGTATCCCAGACGATAACTGTACCTCCCCCATATTCACCTTTCGGGATCGTGCCTTCGAAGCCCCCATATTCAAGAGGATGGTCCTCGACATGCACAGCAAGTCGCTTTTCACCGGAAACAAGGCTTGGACCGCGCGTCACGGCCCAGCTTTTCAACACGCCATCCATCTCAAGGCGAAAATCATAATGCAATCTTCTGGCATCGTGTTTCTGCACGACGAAGAGATCACCTTTCATTCGTGAGGACTTACCGCGTGGTTCCTTAGTCCGCGTAAAATCGCGTTTCCTGCGATAGGTTTCAAGCGGCTGTCCCATGATCAACCGGCCTTTTTTCTAGACTTTGTTCCAGATGTTGCCCCGGACTTGGCTTTGCCTTTTGTTGCTTTGGTCGGCGCCTGCCCCGCCCGACCCAGGCTTGCACTCTTGCGAAGAGCCTCCTTGAGATCGATAACCTCGGCAGTCTTCGGCGCAACCGGCTTCTTGAGCGGTCTCCCCTCAATCTTGGCCTTTATCAAATCTGTCAGTGCTGCATCGTAACGGTCATCGAAGCCTACGGGGTCGAAACTGCCCATCTTGGTGTCGATAATATGCTGCGCCAAGTCGAGCATTTCCTGATCGAACTTGAAAGTGCCCAAGTCGGCAAATGCCTCCGCTGCCGCTCGTACCTCATATTCGAAATTAAGCGTCGTAGCTATCAGACCATCATCGTCGGCACGGATCAGTACTTGTCGCGCGCGGCGGAAAAGGACAGTCTCGGCAATTGCGGCTACATTTTCGGCTTTCATGCCCTCACGAACGAGTACGAAACTATCGCTGCCTCCAACAGGGGCGAGATAATATGGCCGGTCGAGATAGACGTCATCGATCTCGTCGCATTTGACAAATCGCGTGACATTCAGCGTCTTGTCGCTTTCGGGAATGGCCGCGGCGATTTCCGCTTCGTCGAAACTCAAATAGGCGCCCGACGACACTTCATAGCCCTTGATCTGATTTTCGCGCGGTACTGGTTTGCCTGTATCACTGTCTACGAATTCCCGGTTGAGGCGATTTCCGGTTTTGCGATTAATCAGATGAAACGAAACACGCTCAGAGGTCGATGCCGCCGTGAAAAGTGCGACCGGACACAAAAGCTGATCAATTTTCAGCTGGCCTTTCCAGTTTGCGCGGGGTGCCATCGATTTATCCCTGCTTTCGTTAAGCACCATCTTCGCCCGAACTCGTACCACCTGTACGCTTCAGATAGTGCGCGTATGCAAATCCGCCGATGAGAAGCGCGGGCAAACCAAGGAGAACAATCCAGAACAACAATTCTCCCATCTCGCCCTCCTCCATACTGGCGCCGAAACATACATTTTTATACGGAGACAAACTCATGAAACGCCGAAATTGTTCCGATGCTGAGCTCCACGTCAATATCGGAAAGCAGAGATCTACTGAACTGGTTGGTAGCTCCTTATATAGAAAGCATGACGACGCATCGACATCTCGTTGGATGACAGACCAAGCACAGCAGTGCGACCGGTCTGCTGCCATTCTCTGGCCAGAAGTTACAGTGAACTTCTTTCTGAAGTACGTCGCCACAAGATAGATATTTCGCCTGCAGCCCAGATTGGGATTGCGCAAGCGTTGGCTGCTGCTAAGTCAGCACTTTGGGAAGAAAATAATCGCGCGACGATGCACAGCTCTAATGGATACGTCGAAGCAAATGGCTTACCTCTCGAACGTTATCGTCAATTCTAACGGCGAGATAAGATACGCGATTAATATGGATTTCATGGATTCTGAAACGTAACAGCTTAGTTATATCATCCGTGTGAATACGTTCCAAGTTGATTGCCAGTCAAGAAAGTGAGACGCAAGCGGTTCGCGATCTACTAAGAACAATCTAGTTAAACTGTTCCAAGTCGTTTTCTTTTCTAAACTGGGGTTTTCATTCCAACCCTTACCAAAAAATTGGGCACCACGTTACTTTTTTGTCCCCTCTGCCAGCATTGAACTATTCGCTCGACAGATGCTGGAGAATAACAACTCGTACTTCCGAGACGAAGACTTTCTTCAATATCGCCGACGAATGAAAAGCCCCGCGAGCACAGATATCGTCACCGTGACTGTCAACAAGATGAAAGCCAAAGCCGCCCCGAGTGGCCAGTTCGACTGGTTCAGAATTTCGGTAACGATCATAGGCGACATCATCCGGAATGATGAGCCGCCCAGAAGAACAGGGGTTGCATAAGCATTCATCGTAAGGATAAAGGACAGAACCGAGGCTGCGAGAAGACCCGGCATAATTTGAGGCATGCGGACAAGCGTAAACGTTTGCAGCGGCGTTGCTCCGAGGCTTGCAGATGCATAATCGATATTTTCGTCCAGCCCTTCGAATACACTCTGCAGTGTTAAAACGACATAAGGAACATTGACGGCGGTAATGCCTATGAACACCGCAAGCGGTGTCTGCATGATGGTCAGAGGTTGCGCTATAAATCCAATCTTCAACAGCAAGTAATTCAGCACGCCTGTTTGTCCGAAAGCCACCATCCAGCCTGCAGCGCGCACGGCATTCGATATAAACAACGGGAGGATCACGGCCATAAGCAACAAGGTCTTCAGGTTCCCTCTTTGGCGCGACATCCAGTTTGCAAGTGGCAGACTAAGCAGAATACAGACAACCGTCACCAAGCCCGCCATAATCAATGTCGTAGCCATACCCTTGAGGTAATAGGCATCCGAAAAGAATGTGATGAAGTTCGCAAATGTGAAGCCGTTCACCATGAACTCGCCCGGAACGAAATCATTGAAGCTGTACCGCAACAAATATAGAAGGGGCATAGCCATGAACACTAGGACCAGCAAAGTCGATGGCATAAGAAGTGCTGCGGCGGATAATGAACTTTTTTTCATGGCGCTACCGGAATAGTTCGAGTTGATCCTGTCCGACAACATCGGACAGGATTGTTTGCGATGGTTCAGGCTCGGAATTCTTTATTCCACCAATTCTGAAGATCGGCATCAGCTTTGGCGACATACTCCAGATCGGGCAGGAGAAACTGATCCCGCTGTCTTTCAGAATAGGCGACAGCTGCCGCCAGCTCAGCAGGTAGCGTTACTTCAGAGTTGGTCGGCGCATATCCCATCTGCTCGGCAAAGGCTGCCTGCGGCTGATCTTCCAACATGGCATTAATATACTGGTAGGCAGCTTCCTTGTTTCGCGCGTTTTTAGGAACGACCATATCCGACAGATAAAGAGAAATGCCTTCCTTCGGGATAGCTATCTCGATGTCGATCCCGGCCTTCTTCCACATGTAGCCACGCGCATTCCACATGATGCACATAACGATTTCACCAGATTTCAGCGCCTGTGCGAGGGCTTCATTGGTAGGATAGATTTTCACACCCTGTTTCTTCAACTCCATGAGCTTTGCTTTTCCAGGTTCATAGTTGGATGCGCCGCCACCAGCAATCATTGCTGCGGATTCTATTGTTGTCTGGTATTGCAGATCGATAACACCAATGCGCCCCGCATACTTGGGATCCCACAGGTCAGCATACGATGTTGGAGCAGGAGTTACCTGTTTGGGGTTATAAAGGATCACGCGGCCAGTGTAGATATGAGGGACGGCATAGGGAGCGCGAATGAACGATTGAACCTTTCTCAGATTGGGAATCTTGGCCTCGTCCAATTCTTCAATCAGTCCGTTTGTATACATTTCGTAGCTACCCTGTCGGGTAAGGCAGGATATGTCCATCGACCCACGTGGCAAACGCCGTTCTGCAAGCATTTTTGATCGGCGTACCGTATCAGCGGCTGGATCATAAATTACCTGAGTACCACTGTCCTTAAGAACAGCGTCCGTAATGTGAATCTGTTGTAAATTTTGATAATCACCGCCCCATGTTCCGACTACAATTCGCCCTGCGGCGGAGGCAAGGGATGGCATCATTCCTGATGCCAGAAGGCCGCCAGAAAGAATGCCAAAAGTTCTTCTAGTCATTTTAGTCATTGCATTTTCCCCTTTTTATCATGAGTAAGAAATGATGGAGATCTATCGTCTCGCTTATGGTGAAAGGCTACAGTGGCACGACGTCCTCCGGCGCGACGCTAATTGTGATGGCGCTTTCAGGGATAAGATCGATACCAGCCTCGTTTACTTCACGAGGTGAAGCGATGGCCGTCAGATGTTGTCCGTCACTAAGTTCGATGTCGATTTCAATCATCCCTCCAAGAAAGACGTGTTTTTTAATACGAGCTGTCTGATTGTTCTTGAGAGAGGGAGCCGATGAACGGCTCAACCGCAACGCTTCAGGACGAATAAGTACTTCCTTTGCCTTCGCAGATGGGATCGCCGTAAGCAATCGAACCCCACCGTTTGTGGTAAAAGTTCCACCATCTGACGGCGTTCCGGCTAGAAAATTGGCTCGTCCAATAAAGTCAGCTACGAAACGGCTGGCTGGTTTTTGATATAATTGCTCGGCTGATCCGATTTGCTCAATAAGACCTGCCCGCATCAGAACAAGCCTATCACCGACTGACATCGCCTCCTCTTGGTCGTGGGTCACCATGATGGTGGTGATACCGAGCGACTTTTGCAGGTTGCGCAGTTCGTCGCGAACCTGAAGGCGCAGTCGGGCATCAAGATTGGACAAAGGTTCATCGAAAAGAAGGATGTCCGGACGGATGGCGATGGCCCGAGCTATGGCCACGCGCTGCTGTTGGCCGCCTGAAAGTTGCCTGGGTAACCGATCCAACAAGTGTGAAAGGTCGACCAACTCCAGTGCATGCGTTACACGGCTTTTCAGTTCGGGTTCCGGCACTTTTCGGCGACGTAAACCGAAAGCCACATTCTCAAATATAGTGAGATGGGGGAAAAGCGCATAATTTTGGAAGACTAGTCCGATGTTACGACGATGTGGTGGCTCCTGGCTAATCTCTCTATTTCCGAGGCGTATGGAACCAGCGTCCGGTTCAATAAATCCGGCCAGCATGCGCAAGGTCGTTGTTTTTCCACAACCCGACGGGCCAAGAAATATAAGAAATTCGCCTTCCTGGACATCAAGTGTCATGTCTGACACTGCAGTGAATGCCCCATAGGTTTTGGTCAGGCCCTTAATTTGAACATCAGCCATTAAACCATCCTCGAAATATTTACAAAGCGGTTTGAAATCACCAGCATCAGTGCCACAAAGAGTACTTGCAGGACGGAAACAGCCGCAATGGTTGGGTCAATCTTCCATTCAAGATATTGCATCACGGCCACGGGAAGCGTGACCTGTCCCGGTCCCGATAAGAAAATCGACACTTCCAGATTTCCGAAACTAACGACGAACGAAAATACAGCGGCCGCAAAGATGCCTGGCTTGATAAGGGGTAACGTTACCAAACGAATGACCGTTGCTGGCTTTGCACCCAGTGATGCCGCCGCTTCTTCCACAGACAGATTGGCACCTTCAAGTGAAGCAAGAAGTAGTCGAAGACACCACGGGATTGTGAGAAGAACATGACCCGCTACAAAGACACCTGTCGACCCGACGAGTGGCATTCCGGATGCAATCTCAATTTCCACAACAGCGATATAGAGCGCTGCGCCAATCACAATTGCTGGGACTGTTAGGGGCGACATAAGAAGCTGAATCAAGGCGCTTCGCCCTCGAAAATCACGTCTTACAATTACAATTGCTGCTGGTACCGAAACCAAAAGGCCAGCCAGCATGGCGAAAGTTGCAACTGCGATAGAAAGCAGAAAGCCACTCAGAAACTGAGGTTGTCGAAAGGCCTCAGAAAACCAGTGCAGTGAATATCCCTCCACCGGTAACGACAGTATCTCGTTCGAGATGATCGATAGCCAAAAAACAAGCACCAGGGGCAGAAGCATCAGTACAAGACTGAATGCAATCATTGTCGCCGCTCCCAACCGTCCCAGGCGCTCCGTCAGAGATTTGCCTCGGACCATACGGCTTACTCCGGCAGGTTGTTCTTGTGAAATTTACCGCCTTTCATGATGGCAGTGAGACATTCATCGTGGCGTTCCAGCGTGGTGATGTCTTCGAGAGGATTGCCATCAACAATCAGAAGATCTGCGTAAGCTCCTGGTGCGATAACGCCGATCTCATTTTCCATGCCGCACAGCTTCGCTGAAACCCTTGTTGCAGAATGGAGGACTTCGCGGTTTGTGAGTACACTTGCACGTAGAGAGAATTCCATCGACTGGTATTTGTGAAGCTGACCTAAAAGGTCAGATCCAAAGGCCATCGGTAGACCTGCGTCCCGCATGATTGCAAGCGATTCCAGTCCACCACGGCGTACAGTATCGATCTTTGCCTGGGAGTCTTCGTTGAGACCGAAATTTGCGCCTTCCAGTGCCAGTCCCTCATAGGCAACAAGTGTGGGGCAGGCAATGGCACCTGCCTCAGCGGCCATTCGGGCGGTCTCGGGAGTGATGAGATTGCAGTGTTCCAGTGACTTCACACCGCATTCAACCGCCCTGCGAATGGAGGCATCTGAATAGGTGTGTGCGGCAACATATAGCCCATAATTCTCGGCTTCTTCCACGATTGCGCGGATTTCGTCGTTGGAATATTGCAGCACGTGGATTGGGTCGTTGGGGGAAGCAACCCCGCCATTCGCCATAATCTTGATGAACTGAGCGCCGTTCTTGATTTCTTCACGAGACGCACGGCGCACTTCATCTACACCGTCAGCGATCCGACCAAGACTACCAAGTCGCGCTTCATGCAATGGACGATTGTCATAACGAGCTCGATAATCGCCATGCCCAACAGTTTGGCTTAATGCCTTGCCGCAAATTACCAGTCTTGGGGCTTCTATGGCGCCTTCATCGACCGCGAGCTTCAAACCGAGATCCGCTCCCGCCAGATCACGCAGGGTCGTAAAACCTCGCATCAGCATGTCCCGCATAATTTTTGCGCTTCGTAACGCAATGAGCGAGCTGGGTAGCGCCGCGTTTTCCGCCAGATCCACGAGGGTGGCCGCGACGTGAACATGGGCATCAACAAGTCCAGGCATAAGCGTACGTCCGCCCAGATTGATCCTTTCTGCTCCTGCTTCCGTGATTGGCTGTTCACTGACTTTCACGATCCGGTCGTTTTCGACCAATACCTCAACACCGGATTTCAGAACACCTTGATCAACATCCAGAACCTGGCCACCGCAAAGGACATAACTCGTCATAATTATTTCCCCATTTGTTTTTGTCGTGCATACATGAAGTATATTTTCACCAATCTTACACGCCATGGCATGAGTGTCCAGTTAAAAACGGGCTGGCTTGTTTTTTTGTTACACCGAGTGGTATACGGCATTGAAACGACTGTCTTTTTTAACAACATTGAAAAGATATGGGATTAGGAGGATCAAGCGAAGATGACGTTCGTTACCAGTGGCGGAGCAGTGCTATGATTGAAAAGTCAGCTGAAATGGATGGCAGAGCAGGAAGAAAAGGCAAGCGACAAACCCAGGCGGAGCGTTCATCAAATACGCAAGCGAAAATTTGCAACGCAACGCTGGAGGCCTTGGCTGAAGTTGGTTACCACTGTATAACAACTGCATTCATTGCAAAGAAAGCGAAGGTCTCTCGCGGTGCACTGACTCATCAATACGCTTCAAGAAATGATCTTCTTGTTGCAGCTTTGCAGCGACTTCATAATGATTGGTCGCAAGTGAGGCCATTCACCGCCAATCCAACCACCGAAGAGTATACTGTAGCGCAACTTATAACCGAGTTGTGGGAGAATCTGTTTTCAGACAAACGGTATATAGCGTCACTTGAACTTATGGTTGCGGCACGTTTGGATAACGATCTAGGCATTCGTTTAAGGGATGAAATGTCAAGATGGGTCAATGTTAGAGATGAATTTCTTCGAAGCTTAAACTTCACCGACCGAAAGATGGGCCTGAATGTTCAACATTTACATTTAATGATGTCCACAATGAGAGGAGTTGCACTCTATCAACTATTCGATAGAGATGTGCAGGCTGGTCAAAAGCTTATCGAATTATACAGTTCTTTGGTCGAGAGTAGAGTTGATCCGGCTGATACCAAAGAGGAATGAATTTCCAACATTCGTTAGGTGTTTATCCATTCTATCCCCTCTCATGAATTTAACACACGAGAGGGGAGACGTGTCAGTTTCTAAAGTGTTTTGAAGTATGCGAGGACACTTTCCAAATCGACGACGTCAGCGTAACGCCGTCCTACATCCCGTAGATTGTCTCGATGCGGACCTTCTTCAACATCACCGACGCAGTCTTCAGGAACAATCGTTCGATAGCCGCGCTGGAAACTATCAATAACAGTCGCTCTGATACAACCGCTCGTATTCACGCCAGTTACGATAACGGTATCTACGGATGCTTTTGTAAGAAATGGCTCAACCTTTGTTTCATAGAACATCGATGGCCCCGTCTTACGAATAACCAGATCATATGACGAGTCTACGAGGTTATCTTCGAGTTGGATCGCATCGTTGGGCATAATGTAGTTATCGCGTACTGGCTTGATTTTCCAGAACGGCATGTCGCGCTCACTCTGATATGCTGTGAAACAGACTGCCACCGGGATCGAAAGTGGTCGCGCTACATCGAGAAGTTTGCGGGTATTCTCAAGCGCTCTTACTGCGAGTGGCTTGCCGCCAAAAGGATATTCTTGCGATGTGTGAGATTTTTGAAAATCGATAACCAGAATTGCGGGACGTTTCCCATATCCGACCGCAACCTCGCCATAGCCAGCAGATTCATATTCATCGCGTAACACGATACTTCCTTTCTGATTTTGAATTAGGAAGAAAGGTGCTTCTAACTCACCTATGTCGAAAATTATCGACGAGCTAAACGGATTGATCACCTGTTCCCCTGCGTGGACGTTATTGCCCACTGCAGCAGAAGATGACTTGATGTCGACTGGGTGTCAACAAACAAACAAGACAACCCGTTTGTTTACTGCGAAAATGTGAAACGCTATGATCTCACGACGATAAACTGCGACCTCAACAACCCTGTTCAATTTGCGTCAGGCGTGAAATCTCAGCACATCAACCGCCTGATGCATTTGCAGTGACGTGCTTCCGGTGATGTCGCAATTATAAGTTGGCTCTGTTCAGGCTTCGAGGTGCGCGTCCTATTTTGGGCCACAGGGAACTGAAAGCTTCCGGGTTTAAGTCTCAATGCGGCGGGGACGTCGCTGAGCCATTCATCAGCGAAATCGGCGACCAATTGCCTGATCTTCGGCGCGAGATAAGCTGGCGATGCACCACCGAGTAAACCGTACAGCATCCCATCCGCAACGCCTTGAAGGGACATGAACCTCAGGCATCCCCGATAATTTCTGTAAGCTTCAGAATTGATTAATCAATTCACATTAGCAGCCCACGCCCCGGCAAGAAGCCGGTCAATTTAGCAATTTGGACTGCAATGAAAACACAGACTTCTTCACCTCTTCAATTTCGGAATATGATCTCTGAATTCTGCGACAAACGCGTCATGCCGCATGTGTCCGAAGAAATACTCGATATGATCAAGTCATACCTCGATGATTTGATTGTCCAGCACCGAAAGCCTCCAATGCGCCGAAGCCAGATAGACTGGTTATCATTCGCATCGGAAAGCCGGGTGGATTGTGAGTTAACAGGGAAGCTGAAGAATATTATTCGGCCTGCATTAGAAGCCCTAATTCGATGGGTCGACAATAGCGTTCCCCAATCCGATCAAACTGCGCCAAAACATAAAATACGTGATCGTCGCCCCGCCATGCGTTTGCCAAAGCAGGACCGGGCCCCGGCCTCGGTGAGAATTCCTGTGCGTCCAGAGTCGCCCGGTTTAGCGCCGGCGGATCCTATTGAGGAGTTTCCGGAACCGCTGTTTGCGTGGACCGAAGATCCGCAGACTTTCCAGCAGGCCTTGAATTATCATATGCGCAGGTTCGGTGAGACCTACTGGCGCCTCCACCGCGCAATTATAAAACAGCATGAGATTTTCGACATCCGCACGATAGCGAATTGGGTGAATGGAACGAAGACGCCACGCTCTGCCGAAAGCTTCGACGTTCTTACGAGATTAGAAAAGCGATATCGTCTCCCTGAAGGTTATTTTAAATCCAGGCTGCCTCATCAGGTACGATCAATATACGGTCACGACCTCGGCAGCGATGTTAGTGCCGCCGAACGGCGGCGCATTGTCTGGCATTTACCAGACGACTTTAATCAGCTTTCCCTTAGCAAACGGGAAGAGATCCTCGAATGGGTCCGGCGTGTGATCATATCGGGCTCGACTGATTATCGCCAGTTTCAGAGGAAGGCGTCCAAACAGAGATATGCGATCCGGTTCCCCGGAATTTCTTACGGCGCAGTATTGTCACCACGCACTAGATCGGAAACTTTAGATTTCGAAGGAAGTGTGGATGAAGATGATTTTATCGAAGATCCCGATCTGCTTGCAGGCGTTGTGGACGCTCCACCCCGCCTGGCGATGGAAATGGCCAACCTTGTGCGGTTTAAGACAGCAACCCTGACATCAGTTGGTTTTCAGAGAAACGGTGTTTGGGGAGAAGAAACTGCGTCTCAAAAAGTTGAGCATCTTGGACTTTTATTCGGCGCCCTTGCTGCTTCTCCAGATAGTGAAGTCAGGGGGCGAGGTATTCCTCTGCGGCAAATAACGTTCGGCTTGCTGGTCTTTCCTGGTATTTGGGACTGGTACCTTCAGTGGCGAGAAAAGCGACGCGGCTTTTACACATCGTGGGAGCAGGACATGCTGAGCGCGATACTCGGCATGACACGGCCCGAAACCGGTTGGATGTGGCAACATGCTGAATTAGCCAGAGGGCTGCAGCCTGTTCCAGGATTGGTGACCGTAGAGGAAATCGATTTTGCACAGCAGGATTGGCATGGGGCATGCGCGGAGTGCTTTAAGCACGCAACGCACCGCTCCAGAGAAATCCAGCGCGTGATGCGAGTTCACCGGGATCCGTTCGAACCGATCATGTGCGTTTTGGAAGCCGATAGTCCACTTGCCGAATATCGGAAAATAACGGACGAGATAATTAAACGATTACCTGATGAAAACCGCTATCCGGTTCCCGCGGCAGAAGCGGTTCGCTCCTTTCTGATGCTGCGGCTTGGATTGCATCTCGGCTTGCGTCAAAAGAATCTCCGACAGCTTCTTGTCTGCCCCCGTGGACATTTCCCGACACCGGAGCGACGTCTGGAGGATATGAAACGCGGAGAAATCCGCTGGAGCGACCGAGACCAGGGCTGGGAAGTGCTCATTCCTTCCAACGCGTTCAAGAACGCAAATTCGTCTTTCTTCGGTTCGAAGCCGTTTCGTCTGGTTTTACCCGATCTGCTCGACCTCTATAAATTCCTGAATGATTACATTGAACGGCACCGGGCGGTCTTGTTGAGAAATGCCCGCGATCCGGGCACGCTATTTGTCAAAACTGTAAAAACAAACAGCAAGGATGCAGCTTATGACCAAACGACATTCTACGAGGCTTGGCGGCTCACAATTCAGCGATACGGTATCTATAACCCTTATACCGACCGAGGCGCGATAAGGGGATTGCTTCCCCATGGTCCGCACAACGTCCGGGACGTCCTGGCCACTCATATCTTGAAGCAGACTGGCTCCTACGAACAGGCGAGCTATGCAATCCAGGATACGCCGGACATGGTGGCGAGCCACTACGGGCGATTTCTGCCGCAGGATAAGGCCGCGCTGGCCGCTAAGATACTTAATCAGGTCTGGATGGAAGCGTGAAGAGAACCGCGCCCAACATTCGCCACCTTATGGGAGCGGTTTTACACGCATCCGCTCTTTCACTTCATCGAAGTTCGATCCGAACCTCGCCAGACAATTGATCAGGCGATCTCAGTCGTTGGCGCTTTTCCCTCTGTACGCCGTTCTTGTAAGCGTCGTGGAGTTCCAAAACATCAGCGTTAGCGCTGAAGAAGCGAACCTCAAGCCCACTCGTCACCTTTCCAAGAATATCGGCAACGTTGTTGGGGTTGAGTTCATATGAACCAACTCCGTATCTGCTGCCAACTGCCGCAGGTCGTCGGTTCTGAAGAAATTACCGGCGCCGTGCGGCGAGAATCAAGTCCGTGCGCCGCGTTCGAACCCGGTGCAGTCGGGACCGATTCTGCCATGTTGAGCGGAATGATTACAACCAGATCACATGAAAACTTGGATATCATGGGGAAACTGCATTGAAGGAGATTTCATAATCCGCAGTAATTTGGGTCATTCTAACCGATGCCTGCAGTTTCTGTATTGACCTGACGAGGAATTCGCAGTTATTGATACGACCACCCTAGTTACTCCAGTAAATGGGCGACGCCCACTGAGACGCCCGTTATGCCAATTGTCTTCACCGCCTGCACGCAAAGAAAGCGGGTTACCCCCAGCCCTTTGTTATGCGCCCGAGACCTGTCGCAGGGCTCTTTGCAGGCTGTCGTCAAGTCGTGGAATGACCGAATAGCAAAAGCTGAGGAACGGGTTCCTGCGGAAGATATCTATTGTGGCCGCTCGTTCGTCGAGGCCAAGTTAGCAGCGCGCATTGCTCAAGCCGAGCTTCACATCGTTTCTGCTGGGCTTGGACTGATCCATAGCCAGCAGGTAATCCCTTCATATAATCTTACTGTCTCTCGCGGCGGCGACGATTGCGTTCTCGATAAACTCGAGGGGCATGGTGATGCAGACTGGTGGGGGGCGCTTGGTGGCCACGAGGCTTTGAGGGCGGCTCTCAATCGCAGTAGCGGGATAATTCTGATCGCCTTGCCCTCGGCCTATCTGCGCATGGTCGCACCCGCACTCGACGATATCTCGAACCGTTTGTGCGAAAGAATCAGGATCGTTGGCGGGCGGAATGTTCCCCATCTCAATCCGCGACTGGAAAGCGCTCGTCTTCCTTATGATGATCGCCTGGATGGTCCGGAAAGCAGTTTACCTGGAACCCGATCGGATTTCGCATCACGAGCAGCACGTCACTTCGTTGAAGAAATACTCGTCAAAAACCCGCATTCTTCCAGCCGCGTTCATCGCGAGCAAGTCGAGGCATCGTTGGCAACATGGACACGCCCGACGGCAAAGGCCGGTGTCCGAAAGTCGGACGAAGAGGTTAAATCCATTGTCCGCACCAACTGGACGCGTGCCGGGGGGCGGTCAACAACGCTTTTACGAATACTGCGCGACGAACTAAACATCGCATGCGAGCAGAAGCGCTTTTCAAATCTTGTAGCGGATATCCGGAAGGAGAAAGCAGATGAGCGCTGATTCGAACAATCTCATGGTTCGTGCGGTTAGGACGCAGCAGGGCGACGGGGTCGACGTATACGCGTTCTTCCTGCACGGTTCAGACCTCACTCGGATCGCTGATATTAGCCGAATCCACCGGGACGAGAAGGACTTGAAGGGTTTCCAGCGCAAGGAAATCCGAAGCCACGTGAAGTCAATTATCGAATTTCTCGACAGCGGCCCCGTTCTCTTTCCAAACGCGATAACTTTGGCGCTTTCTTCCGGCGTTACTTTTGACGTTTCACGTGGCCCAAAGCCAAATGGCCTGACTGAAGTTTCTCAATCGGGGACACTGAGCATTCCGGTCGGCAAGGACGGCCATCGCGCCGCCTGGATTGTGGACGGGCAGCAGCGCTCGCTCGCTCTAGCAAAAGCCAAGGACAGTCGTTTTCCAGTTCCAGTCGTAGGTTTCGTATCTCAGGACGTCCAGGTCCACAGAGAACAGTTTATCCTGGTCAACAAAGTTAAAGCGCTTGATGTCCGATTGATTAACGAGTTGCTTCCAGAGGTCGGAACACTTTTGCCGAAGGATTTATCGGCGAACCGTCTGCCAAGCGAGCTGTGCACGCTCCTCAATAGGCAACAGAAATCTCCATTCTATCGGTTGATCCGCCGGGCCTCCGACACAGGCAACGAACAGAGTGTGGTCAACGATACTGCTCTCATTGATGCTATTAGGAAGAATCTCAAAGGGCCTCATGGCGCATTGAGCCAATATCTCCTGCCTGACATCTATAACCCAGATGCCATGTATGAGGCGCTTGTCCTCTACTGGTCAGCCGTTCGCGATATTTTTCCAGACGCTTGGGGAAAGCAGCCAACTGAAAGCCGGTTAATGCATTCAGCCGGTATCAAGGCAGTTGGCGCACTTATGGACCAGGTCATGCTGCGGGCCGACAGTTCGTTGACACCCGAAACCGAGGTCCGAGAGGCGCTGCAGAGGATCGCACCACTCTGCGCGTGGACGGAAGGAACATGGGAAGGGCTTGGACTAAAGTGGAATGAAATCCAGGGGACGCCACAACACAACCGATTGCTCGCAGAGCATCTGATGCAACTTGACCGCAAGCTATCGAGGCCGGCACGATGAAATTCATTTTTGCTGACAGTCTCGATCACGTCGATCCCGGCTATGATTTCCTCAGAGATCGTTACTCGGAAGGGAGGACCCCTTACTGGGATGATGCCTATCCGCACGAGATTATGGGCTATGCACCCTACCAAGGAATGCTGGTGTCTCGCGGGATTGTCGGGGGCGCTGCCGTCGGCGGAAAATATACCGAAGCTCAGGCCATGCGTTTTCGTAGAGTCGGAGCGCGCGAATTCCTGCGTCTTGACACACCGCAGTTCGAACGACTGCCCATCTTTGGCGACTGCGGAGCGTTCACTTACCACAAAGAAGACAAGCCGCCTTACACACCCGACGACACCGCGGAATTCTACGACGACGCAAGATTTACGCACGGATGTTCGGTCGACCATATCATTTTTGACTTCGACGAAAGCCTGAAAGGTTTCGAGGGAGGCACGGAGGAGGCTCGCCGGCGTTTCGAGATCACGCTTGAGAACGCGTCGGCGTTCCGAACTTCAACCCAGCATATGTCAAATCGATTCACGCCCCTGGGTGTCATCCAGGGATGGTCCCCCGGGAGCATGGCTGAAGGCGCCCGGCGACTGGTCGCGATGGGCTACGATTATCTGGCCCTCGGCGGTACAGTCCCTTTGAAAGCTTCACAGATCAAAGCCTGCCTTGCTGCAATCCGTGAGGTGATCCCCCAAAACACGCGTCTTCATATCCTCGGCTTTGCAAAAGCCGACGAGATCGACACCTTCGGTCCCTTCAATGTAACAAGTTTCGACACGACATCACCTTTGATCCGTGCCTTCAAGGACGCCAAATCGAATTATTATCTACCAAACAAGTCAGGGAAACTCGATTATTACACCGCCATCCGAGTACCCCAGGCACTTGAAAATCCCAAGTTGATGAGGCTTGCCAAACGCGGCGCCCTCAACCAGGAACAGTTGGTGGCGATGGAAAAAAATGCACTCGCAGCGCTTAGATCCTATGACCGCGGGCAGGCCGAACTCGAAGAAACGCTCGATACGGTGCTCGCCTATGCGACCCCTGCCGTCATGGGCGAAACAATCAGTGAATTGCCCGGTGCAAAAGCGGTCAAGGATCTGAGAGATAGATATAAGCGGACGCTAAGTGACAAACCATGGAAGCAGTGCGCCTGCCCTATCTGTTCGTCACTTTCAATTGAAGTGGTGATCTTCCGTGCCAGCAACCGCAATAAGCGGCGCGGAATCCATAATCTGGGGGTCTACAACGCCCTCGTTGACCAACTCCCGAGCAATAGTGGGCGAAATGACAATTCTAAGATTTCCAGCGATCAGAGCCAGACAGAGCGAAGCGCACACAGTTCTTTCATTTGCAGCGCTGGCGTCTGAATTGCAAAAATTCGCGGTCATCGAACGGGTCGCGCGCGATGCAGAGGGTGGCTTGAGTGGATTTCAGCGCCCGCAGATTGCGGGCCATATCCGGGAGATTCGCGATTATCTCGAAAAACCCGAGGCGATCCTGCCAAACCCGATCGTCGTGGCCTTCACCAGCAATGTTGAAATAAGCGACGAGGATAATGATGGCCGGTGCTTGGTCGAAATCGACACCGCGGCGGGTGCGCCTGGCTTGATTGTCGACGGACAGCAGCGTCTGACCGCGCTCAGCCAGGTGGTCGAAAAGGATTTCCAGGTTTTTGTCTCGGCCATCATCTGCCGCGATGACGAGGAGCTTCGCCGTCAATTTGTGCTGATCAACAACACGCGGCCGCTTCCAAAGTCGCTGATTTATGAACTGCTACCGACCGTGACTGGCTTGCCGCGCCGTCTAGGTGATCGTTCGGTCGCGGCCGATATCGCAGCCCGCTTGAACTACGACAAGAGTTCCTCGCTCGAAGGCCAGATCTACCAGCACACTAACCCAGGCGGCCTCATTCGAGATACGGCGATCCAGCGCGTCATCATCAATTCACTGAGCGACGGCGTCATGCGTGAATTGATCCGCGAACCCGACGGCGCCGACCTCTGCTTCAAGTTGATCAGCGATTTTTACCAAGCGGTTCAATATGTCTTCAAGGACGCATGGAAAGACCATACGCCCAAGACGTCGCGCCTTGTACATGGGGCGGGTATCATGTCCCTCGGCTATGTCATGGAAATTCTGGTTCTCCTCGACGGTGCCAGAACGTTTGATGACTTCGCCCGAGGAATAGCATGTTTGGTCGACAAGAGCGCCTGGACGTCTGGCGAATGGAATTTTGCGGAAAACGACAAGCGGCATTGGAAGTCTGTTCAAAACGTCAACCGAGACATCGTCACGCTCGCTCAGTACCTCGTCGGCATCGTGCGCGCTGATGTTCGACGTCGACGCAACGAGGGTCAGGCAGGCGCAGACAAACCAAACCAGGCAGTGGCAGGTTTCTAATGAGTTACGCGGTCAAGGAACTGTTCAAAACGCTCCAGGGAGAAGGTGCCCAGGCAGGTAGAGCAGCCGTGTTCTGCCGATTTGCCGGCTGCAACCTTTGGTCCGGACGTGAAGAGGATCGCCATAAAGCAATCTGTCAGTTCTGCGACACCGACTTTATCGGCACGAATGGCGATGGTGGCGGCAAGTTTCGCGATGCATCAGAACTCGCTAGCGCAATCGCTCACGCCTGGGGTAGCGGACAAACCAGACGATATGTCGTCTTTACGGGCGGCGAACCACTTCTACAGATCGACGAAGCGCTGATTGCGGCGGTTCACGCTCAAGATTTCGAAATCGCCATTGAAACAAATGGAACGATCGAGCCTCCTCAAGGAATCGACTGGATTTGCGTCAGCCCGAAGGCCGGGGCACCATTCAATCTGAGATCGGGAAGTGAATTGAAACTGGTCTACCCGCAGTCCAATTTGCTTCCTGACGATTTGCCTGAACTCGACTTCGAGCATTATTTTTTGCAGCCAATGGACGGAGCGGAACAGCAGGAAAACATCGCTGCCGTGACGGCATTCTGCCTTGAAAATCCGCGCTGGCGCCTCAGTCTTCAAACCCACAAAATGATCGGTATCCCATGAAAATCACTCAAGCTTTCACATTCGAGGCTGCTCACCAACTTCCTCACGTGCCTTCGACGCATAAGTGCCATCGCATGCATGGTCATTCCTATCGTGTCGAGTTGCAACTTAAAGGCACCGTCGATGCTAAGACCGGCTTCGTGATCGACTTTTTTGATGTGGAGAAAGTCTTTGGGCCGGTTCTTAAAAGCCTCGATCATCATACACTTAACGATATCGAAGGTCTAGAAAACCCAACGGCAGAGAACATCGCCGTCTGGATATGGAAAAAGGTCAAGCCGCTTCTCGGGGAATTAAATTCGGTAAAGGTGTTCGAGACGCCGGCCTGCTGGGCGGAGTATGAAGGTGAATAACGGGGAGCTCGCCATGTCGTCCACTGCATTGGTGCTGTTTTCAGGCGGTCAAGACTCGACCACTTGCCTTGCCTGGGCGCTCGATCGGTTCGAGCGCGTTGAAACGGTTGGATTCGATTACGGTCAACGCCACCGAATTGAACTCGAATGCAGGGATACGCTGCGAGTTCAGATGCGCAACATCAACCCGATCTGGGCGGATCGGCTTGGCGATGATCATACGATTTCACTCGCCGCACTGGGCGAAATCTCCGATACCGCGCTGACGAGCGGTATGCAGATCGAGATGGCGGAATCGGGCCTCCCTAACACGTTCGTTCCCGGCCGAAATTTGATATTCCTGACCTTCGCTGCAGCGTTGGCCTATCGTCGAGGTCTGAAACATATCGTCGGTGGCATGTGCGAGACAGATTATTCTGGTTATCCGGACTGCCGGGACGATACGATCAAGGCGCTGCAAGTGGCGCTCAATATCGGCATGGAGAAGCGGTTCGTCCTCGATACACCGTTGATGTGGATCGACAAGGCGCAGACCTGGCAGTTGGCGAAGGACCTAGGCGGCCGGAACCTCGTCGATCTGATCGTGCGGGAAAGCCACACCTGCTATCTTGGCGAGCGTGGAGAACTTCATGACTGGGGCTACGGCTGCGGACAATGTCCCGCCTGCGACTTGAGGGCAAAAGGCTATCAAAAGTTTGTCGCCCAAGAAATCTGATATGGAAATCAGAATGAATACGGATCATAGGCGTTGGATCGAAGGTGGAATATTCCTGGTTTTCTTTGCAGGCTGCATTCCGCTAGCAAATTATATGATTGGTCATTTTGGTACTGAGTGTGTACCTAATGGGCCATGTGTTATCCCGGTTGGACCCGGATTAACTGCTCCAAGCGGCGTTTTGCTGGTGGGATTGGCTCTCGTTTTGCGCGATCTCATACAACGACGGTTAGGCTTGATATGGGCCGTTGGTGCTATAATTCTTGGTGCTTTTCTGTCGACGACCTTCACCGCGGCATCGCTCGCTATCGCTTCCGCCGGCGCGTTTTTGACTTCCGAAATAGCAGATCTAATGGTTTTTACGCCGCTACAGAAGAAAGGGCTTGTGCGAGCTGCTTTCGTCAGCAGTTTGGTCGGATTGTTAGCGGACAGCATCATGTTTCTCTGGCTCGCTTTTGGTTCACTTGAATTCTTGGCTGGACAGGTTGTAGGTAAGCTGTTCATGGTAATTGCGACGCTTCCGGTACTGTTCTGGATCCGCAACCGTGACCGACGATTGGGACTTATGCCAGCATGAGCGATGTAACTGACAAAAAGCTGGGCTGCTTTAGAGCTGTTTTCGAGGCTTTTTTGGATCGACCGATTAACTATTTTCCACGGGTCGATGACAGGCGTTCTGAAAAACAGAGGTTAAGAAGCCTGAAGGATAAGGAAGCAATCCAGACGATCCTTTCCGAGATTCAGCACTTAAAACCAGAGGACAGCGGACTAGACGATGCGTTGAAGTTAGCGCGGGAATCTCTTGAGGAAGTAACGGCCCAAACAGCGTATCAAGACGGCAAAGCCACTCGTCTGTTGACAATCCTCACATTCATATCGGCTTTTTCAGGACTGGCCTTCAATCGTTTAGCTGACAATTATCCCCTGTCTATGGTGGGGTCGTCTGATTGGCAGGAAATTACAACTAGTGGTCTTATCATTGCCAGTTATGTGCTCTTTGCTTATTTTGCTTTGTTGGCGATCATGGGCGCACTCGTCACCTTTCATGCGATTAGATCCCGCTTTCGTTATCCGAAACCGGCCTTAGACGTACAAAGAATTGAATCTTTTCTTTTTTGGATTCCGATTTCGCGTACTCAGCCTAGCGTATGGGCTAAGGGCTTTTTGGATACAAATGATCCTTCAAAAATTTCCTCAACCCTCAAGCTCAAGTATCTCCAGAATTATATTGTCGAAACGTATCTGATAGGTGCGAAAGTCGCCGACAAAGTTAGGTTTCTGGAACCAGCTCAGCGACTACAATCCTCTGCGATCAAGGTCCTCTTATACTGGATTATAGCTATTACTCTTCTATTTGCTATGGTGCCGCCTATGAAAAAGGAGCCTAATTCAGTGAAACTGATAGAGACATTGGTATCATTGTTCTAGATCACGGACGGAGCAAATGTCTATACGACACAAAGCGGGTATCTCTGCGGCCTCTGGTCCTAATAGCAACCTCGGTGGCCCCATCGTCCTAGTCGACGCGGACAATACTCTTTGGGACACCGACGGCGTGTTTGCGCGAGCGCAACTCGCCCTTTTCTCAGCTGTAGAAGGTGCTACTGGGAGGTCGAGCCCTGATGAAAACCGTTTGGAATACGTCCGGGGTTTCGATCAGGCAATAGCAGAGCGACATCATCTCGGGCTTCGCTATCCGCCGCGCCTTCTGGTCAATGCAATTGCTCTTGCGCTTCGAGGGCTGTCCCGGTCAGAAGCCATACGGCGCGCTTGGAATGACGGATCGCAATCTGGGTTATTAGTGGATGTCGTATCACAAATCGAGCGGACCTTCTTAAAGATGATTGCCGAGCAACCAGACCTTCTGCCAGGCGTGCTTGACGGTCTTCGCGATTTGGTTTCGATAGGCGCAACAACAGTTGTCCTGACAGAAGGAAGCCGAAAGCGGGTTCTACGCACAATAGAGCATAATGGCCTGAGCAAGTATATCGACCGGGTTTTCGAAGCTCCCAAAACAGCCCGGATGTTCGAACGCGTCAGGAGCTTGGCGAAGGGCAACCAAACGATTTATATGATCGGAGACCAATTTACGCGTGATATCCAGCCTGCCAATGAAGCAGGTATAAGGACTATTTATATCCCTGGAGCTTTCCAGCCCAAATGGGAAGCCCAGTCCGAAGGCGTTCATACGCTTCGTGCGCCAAAATTTGACGCCGCTGTATCGCTAATACTGCGTGCAGAGGGAGCCCATTACACTCAAAAAGGCGATCCAGAAGACGAATTACTCTCCGGTCCAGAGTGGAACTTAGACGTTAATGACCGGTGCTAACGGACGTTGCGTGTATCTCACTATATACGAACGGTTGAGCCGATGTGTTTTTCAAGCTGCTATATTTCACGGTATCAGTGCCTGATTTAGCCTTGCGCATTTTATTGCTCCACTCGGCTGTGGCGCGACAAATTAAGTTGAGACAAATTCACCATTTTCATGGCCGCCTGCCCGCGCTGTGAGCCCAAGAGGCTGCGAACGAAGATGTCTACCTTCCAACACCGGCTTGCCCACGGTAGTAGGTCAAGCTGGAAAGAAGCGCAAACACACAGATCCCTCCGAGAAACCCTGATACACGAACGAGTCGAATATGACTTCCCCGATAATCGGGAGCTTGCAGGGAAGGAAAAGGATTGCCATCGTCTAACGTAGGCGAATCACAAGCATGGGTTGAGGGATGGCAAAGGGCTTTAGCGCCACTACTGTGAAGTCGTGGTTCCAGTACCGGTGTGAGCGAAAAGTCCGATATGAACTGTCCAGCGACGAGGAACTGGCCAGCGTCCCGATTGTCAAGGATATCCGCGAACAGTCATGGGCCATCCTCGGCAAGAAATTCGAGGACGGAGTCGTAGAAGCGCTTGGCCCAGCGGCCTTGAGGCCGCGACACGACGAGAAAATTTTGTCGGAAACCCTTAGTGCAGCTTTCCTGAGGGGTCTGCGTCCTGAACGCTATGCGGCCCAGGTCAATCTCTTCCCCAAAAACACACCAACCTTTTTGCGAGACACTGGCCTCTTTCTGAACCGCAACATTTCCGATTTGCTCCGCATCGACCCGTCCATCGCGCACCCGGGATCGAGCGAGTTGACGATTATCGATATCAAGGCCACACGTCGGGCAACGGCTTTTCACAAGACCCAGGTCGCATTTTATGTTCGAGTCCTGGAGGAAATCATCCGGGAGATGAAGATCCCGAGGCTTACGGTGAGCGACCAAGGCGAGATCTGGCGTATCGCCGAGCATTCGACGGCGGAATCCAGTGACTATGAGACCGAACGCTTTCCGCTTGCCCCCTATCTTCGGCTTGTTGACGATTTCTGCGCCAATCTCCTTCCCCACATTGCCAAGAAAAAGCTTGGCAACGGCATCGATGAGACGTTCTTCCACCTCTACTTCAAGTGCGAACAATGCAGTTATCTGGAGCACTGTCGCCGGTCGATTTCCCCTGAAAAAGATCCGGCAACGCGCGATGTATCGGCTGTCGCCGGCCTGACACACGAGGCAAAGCGTACTCTCAACAGGCATCGCATTTTCAAAGTTGGCCAATTGGCGACAGCGGAAGGCTTAAGCAGGACCCAGGGCCTGAGTTGGTCGCTCAGCAAGCGCGCGCCACTCTTGGTGACACGCGCCAAGTCCCTGGCAGGCAATAAGGTGCTGCGAACGGAAGACGAGCACACATATCTTATGCCGGCAAAAATTGACTGCGCGCTGATTATCAGCGTCGATCACGACCCGGTCGATGAGCGAATAGCCGCCTTGGGTTACACGCGTATCGAAAATGGCAAACCCGTACGATCGCCCTCGATTGTCATTCCGAAAACCGGCAGTCTGGCCCATGAGCGCGAAGCATTGATTGCCGTACTTGGTGAGCTTATTGCTGATCTTACCCAGATCGATGACCACAACCTTGCTGTTGAGGACGGTCGTAGTCAGGCAGAATCGCTTTACGCTCATATCTTCCTTTACGAACCTGCCGAGGCGATCAATCTGCAGGCGGCGATCGGCCGTCACCTTGACAGCGACGCGATCAGAAATGGTCTTTTGCATCTGGTCCGGTTGTTTCCTCCGGAAGACGTTGTTCCAGAACCGGAGTTTCGCGGTGTCCATCATCTACCGGCGACTGCCCTTCGAAGCGTCATTGAGCAACTGTATGCCCTGCCGGTCGCCGTCTCTTACGACCTGAGACAGGTTAGTGAAGCCATCTTGGGAACGGAGGGGAATGCCTATGCACCGGGCCCGGATTTTGAGCGACCGTTTTCGTCCCTCCTGTCTATCGAGGTGATCCGGGGCCTTCGGGAGAACGCGCGAAATGCGCCCTCGCGAGACGCCATTGTCAAAGATGTGGCCGCGCGCCTGATGGCCACGCAGGGCCTGATTTCCTGGCTTGTCGAAGAAGATCGCAGAGCCACGAGGGACGGCGCGCCGTTGTTGCGTTTGGCGAAGCGACCGTTCCGCTTCCAGGCAAGTTTTGACCCATTGAATGCGATCGACCTGGACGTCTTGCTGGCATGCGAACTGCTGGAAAACCGTGCCGGTTTGTTGGAAGCGCTGGTTCATCTGGCAAAGCCGTTCCAGCGCCGGCGCGATGCTGGTCGCAGCCTTTCGAGACTTCGTCGCGACCGGGATTTCAAGGGCGGCCAATGGGGAAGTCGCCGCTTCATATTTCATATCCCAAGTGAAAGTCGCGACGCGGAACTTTCGGCAGGCGACATGGACCTCATCCTCCACAATGACGCACCCGACCTGCGTCTGAACCCCGCCATGTGGCAAGATATCTCGTGCCGCATCGTTGACCTTGACCCTCCTTTGCCG
The DNA here is from genome assembly GCF_041929965.1 of Brucella oryzae. Classification (NCBI taxonomy): domain Bacteria; kingdom Pseudomonadati; phylum Pseudomonadota; class Alphaproteobacteria; order Hyphomicrobiales; family Brucellaceae; genus Brucella; species Brucella oryzae. The sequence goes on from NZ_JBHEEO010000021.1 coordinate 57,363, forward strand.
AGCCATCAGATCTGCGTCGAGATCCGTAAGCAGGCTCTCGACAGTCGGACCTTTCAGGCACTCCTCGACACGACTGCGGATGATGGGTGGTTTATCGACAAAGCATTCTTTGACGTGAACAGCCAGCGCGCCGCCTCCTTTATCAGCTATCTCGGACAGGAAGCGTCGGCATGACGATCCGCAATCAGATACTCGAGTTTTTGCGTGACCCGTCGGCGTTTGGTGATCTCTCGGATGATCCCGATGTCTGGCGCGAGGCGTTGAACGATTTTGCGATCCCAGGCCTTGCGCGTCACGGAGACCACCCGCTGACCTCCGCACAGGTTTCAGCTTGGCTAGGACTGGCAAAACAGCGAGCGGGCCTTATTTTGGGTCCACCGGGAACGGGCAAGACGCATCTTCTTGCCTGGCTGATCCTGGGCTACATTCAAGCGCGACGACGCCGGGAGATGCGGGCACGCGTGTTTGTCACGGCATTTACCCGCAACGCTATCGGTAACGTGATCGACAGCGTGGCGCGTCACAGTGCTCGCCATTGCGCCGGTCTATTCGAGACGCATTTTTTTGGTACCGCGCCCTCCAACGGGCTTGATCCTCTCATTCAACATCGTGCAATCCTGGGCAAAAAAGGATCGGAAGCCGCTCTGGATGACCTCGACCAGGAAGCGGTGGTTGCGGGCGGTTCTGTTTGGTCGCTTTACCGTATTCTTGGAGAGAGCAAGATCGGCGATCGATATACGGCCGATCTGTTTGATCTTGTTTGCGTCGATGAAGCCTCTCAGATGGTCGTCTCCCATGGCCTGATGGCAATGGCAGGGCTTCGCGAAAGTGGGCGGCTTATCGTTGCCGGCGATGACAGACAATTGCCGCCGATCCGCGCCGGCAGAGAGATTGCGATGGGAGAGCGCCAGCTTGGCGGTTCCCTCTATTCGCTGCTGAAGTCCGCCGGTCTGCCTGAATATGCGCTGGACGAAACGTTCCGCCTCAATCAACCGCTCGCATCGTTCCCCGAGAAGAAGTTTTATCCAGGCGTATACCGATCGTCCAAGCCAGACAGTCGTCTGGCTCTGGTTTCCAACTGGAGGGAGGGGTTGGAGCCTTGGGAAGAAGCTTTTCTCGATCCGGATTATCCCGTAGCGGTGCTGCTCTACGAGGGAGTTTCGGCGGCAACATCCAATCCTTTTGAAGCAAAACTCGTCGCCGGCTTGGCTGCCAAACTCGTCGACCGGATCGAGGGCGCCAAGGACGGAAAGGACGTTTCGAGCGCATTCTGGGCCTCGAACGTCGCCATCTGCAGTCCGCATCGAGCGCAGAACTCGACCATCCGCAACCTCCTTAGATCGGATCTGCGTTCCGGGGCCTTCGTTGAGACTGTCGATAGGATCCAAGGAAAGGAGCGAGACGTTGTGCTGTTCTCCTACACTGTCGCCGACAGTGAATTTGCAGCCGCGGAAGCCGATTTTATCTTTTCTTCGGAGCGCCTGAACGTTGCCATTACCCGGGCAAAGACGAAACTCATCGTCCTTGTCAGCAAAAACCTCCTCCAGGCCGTCCCCAACAACCAAGAGCAAGTGGACAAGGCAGAAATTCTCCGCGAGTTTGTCTTCGATACAACACCGGTTGCCCGACTTCGCTTTGGCGAAGAGGGCGGACAAGCAGCGACTATTGAGGTCAGACGCCGGGGCTTCATAGCCGAAACTCCACTTGCAGCACTCGACGAAACCATTGCTGACACCGAGGCGGAACCGGTCCTCTCGAAGGAACTTTCACGGTTGCTGGAAGCGGTCAACCGCGTTTCCATGCGCTCGAAGTTTTCGTCCGCAACGGAGGCGGATCTGAAGACGGCACTTGCCACTCGCGAAAGTGTCTTGTCCGGATTGGCGCAACTCCACGGTTTAGGCTATGTCGATCTGCGCGAAAGGCGCGGCCCGCGTGGTCCATTTTGGACTGCGGGTCCGCTTGATCCACGCTCACCGAAATTACCAATTGATTATGCGACCGTTCTGCAATCACTGCCGGGCGTCATCCGAGATTGCCGCAAGGGATCGCTGGCGCCTCTCTATGAGATTGTCCGTCAGCGCTTTGCATGGATCGACGAGACGGGACGCGATCGATTGAAGCTCGCTGTTGACCGTCTCGCAGAAGAAGGTCTCGTGATCTATGGCACGGTCAGCCACGGATTGACTGTGGAATGGTCACAAATTGAGGACGCTGACGACGACGGACCCATCGCTGAGCCACCGGATCTGTCGGATACAGACTTCGAGGTCTTGAACGCACTGGAAAACCTGGAGGCTGGCCGCATTAACTTTGGGGTCGTTGAGGCCTGGTCCTCGACAGCTATGCTCGCAGAGCACATGGACAAGCCGCGTGTGAAAGTGGCCGAATCTGTGTCCAGGCTTCTGGCGAACGGTTGGATCATGGTTGCGGCAGATGGACGAATCCGCAGCCGCATGGCGGAACTGGCGCGTGAAATCCGTTACGTCAAACAACGTTTCGTAAAGGGCGACGCAACGCGGCGTCCTTATCTCGTCCGCAGCCTGAAGGTCGAGTTACGTGATCGAAACAAGCCAAGGCAAACCGAAGCGATCATCGAAGTCTTTCCTCCACTGGCTTCGCGTGCGCCATCACACTACGCCGCTTCGCTTAGGGCACTCGAACAAGCGTTGACGGGATTGTGGGGCAGCAAGGCAAAACTTGCCGGATTTCAACGCCGCAGCTTTGAGGCAGTTGCAGCGGCATGGGAGAACCAGTCCGGGTTCGACAGTTTCGTTATCGCCGCAGACACGGGATCGGGCAAAACTGAGGCCGCTGTGCTTCCGCTTATTGCGGTTGCGGGCGGTGATGCGCTGAGGGGAATTCACGGTACGCGTGCGATTCTCGCCTACCCTCGTATCCGATTGGCCACCAATCAGGCGCAGCGCCTGGTGCGCTATCTTGCGCTTTTCTCTCAACAGGAGGGCATGCCGACCTTGAGTGCTGGCCTGCAATTGGGCGGCGTCCCTGAAGATTTCGCGCAACTCAAAGAGTGGGACGTGGATGCCGGGTGGAAAGAGCTTGGTGCCGGACACCTTCTCTTTCCATTTTTCAAATGCCCTGCATGTGGGAAAGATTTGCATCTCCATGTTGGGCGCGGGCACCAGGGTCGCGATAGGCTGGCATGCGTGGAATGCGATTTCCATTTCGATGGCTGGGCGGGCTCGAAGGCGCAGTTGCGGGCAAATCCACCCGCCTTCTTCTTGCCAACTACGGATTCCCTACACCAGTGGATGCAGGATCCAAGAGCAGGACGCATTTTTGGCGACGACGCAGACTTTGCGCCTCCACGGGCCTTAATCGCTGACGAAATCCATCTCTATTCGCACATTCACGGAGCCCAAGTTGGCTATACCTTCCGTCGCCTGGCAGCGCGGTCTGAGCAGTGGCCCAGCTCACCGCCTATGCTGATGATTGGAATGAGCGCGACGCTCGGCGATCCGGCAAAGGTATGGAGTGATCTGATCGGACGGGAACGGACCGAACTGATCACGCCGTTCGAAAATGAAAAGGAGATCAATCCCAGGGGTCGCGAATATTTCTACTTCGTCCAGCCAGAGGTGGAATCACGAGGACACGACGTCGCCGGAGCTTCAACGTCGATACAGACGATTATGTGCCTGTCACATGGTATGCGCAGGCGTACCGGCAGGCATGGCGGATTTAGAAGCCTGGTCTTCCTCGATTCGATCGACAAGTTGCGTCGCCTCCACAGCGCCTTCATGGATGCGGAGGACAATCGCCTGCCCGCATTGCGGACATCGCTTTACGATGATGATCCTACGTCAGGATCAGAGCGGACAAGTTGTTGCGGAGAGCCATACGGATGTGACACATTTCGCAACGGCGAGTGTTGGCACTTCGCCGCGACCGACCCGGCTCAATGGACCGCGCGAGGACGACGGCGCACGGATGGCCCCCTTGTTGTCGCCCGCCAGCCGATCCATGCAGGGGCTAAGGGCGCGGTTGAAGAGACAATCAAGAACGCCGACATCCTTTTCGCCACATCTTCCCTCGAAGTTGGCTATGACGACCCCGATATCACCATGGTCTATCAGCACTATGCGCCCTCTAACCTCGCGAGTTTCATACAGCGAAAGGGGCGCGGCGGGCGAGGGTCCGACGATCGTCCGATCACCGGCGTGACCCTGTCGATCTATTCGAGCCGAGACTCTTGGTGGTATCGGCGCCCCAGAACAATGCTCGAGCCGAAAGCTCTGCATACGCCGCTGAACCCTTCGAATTATTTCGTGAGGCGAGGACAGGTCGTCGCGACGATGTTGGACGCTTTTGCGGTTTATGAGCGCCAAAGCGGGAAGAGCGTTTCTTACCATTGTCCCACCAACGAAGCGTTGCTGCAGGCGGAAATGTTGGTGGCAAGGGCATTCGGACCCGACGTCTGGCGGGAGTTTGATGCGACCAGTGCGCGCCAGTTCTGGGATCTCGTCCTTGAAAATATGGGGGATTTTGGCAGCATCCGGTTTGCAAAAGACTTTCGTGAAAAGTGCGACTGGATCCCAAGCGTTCTCTTTGAAACTGGCGATGGACCACAGTTAAGGCTGTTCGCCGACGGAAACCAAGTTGGTGACCGGCACGACATTGCTCTGGCTTTGCAATCGCTCGCGCCTGGAAACGGGACCCGCCGCTATGATGGCATGGATGTTTTCTGGCGGCCACCAGTTGAAGGGACTCATCCCTGGTTTGATGCCGGCGATTATCAGCCCGATGCGATAACGGCATTGCCCGACGCTGGGCAGTACCTTCCCGATGACGTGTCTTCGGGATTGCCTGGTCTTCAGCCAATATACATGCGGCCAAAACAGATTACGTTGCGCCGTCTTGGCAAGATGCGCGGGGCTTCGTGGCGCTCGGAGTGGATTTCGCAGGGTGGTACAGTCGCACCCGCGCCGGACGCCGCACCCCTTGCGATGCGGGTCGAACATGGCGCGCGGGGGTCTTTGCGAGGATTCCCGATCCTAAAGTCAGATCCTTCGAAAGGAATGCAGTTTGGCAGCACTGCTCTTTGGCCATGGATCGAGCGGACAGACGCCTATCTTGGAAGCAGCGTCAAAAAGGCAGCAACCGGCATTGCCGTCGCAAAGGTCTTCTGGGGCGCCGACGCCGAGGTAAGGGTAAACGATCCCAAAACTGCTCCTCTGTCGATCACACAGCTTTTTACGGTACCGGGGAAGACGGAACCTGTCTTGCACGGCTTCCATATCCATCCCGAAGGCGTGACATTCAAGCTCAACAACGACACGCTTGATCAGACCATCGATCAAACCTTGAACGACTTCCAGACCAATCCGGCCCTATGCCGTTGGCACGGATCGCAGATGGCACGGTATATGATCGAAAGCCAGGCACTTTCCATTGGCGTAAACGCCTATCAGGCCAACCGTGCGGCCGAACTGATCTTCAGCGCCGTCGTCTCGGATAAGTTGCGTAGGGAACTGTCCGCACTGCTAAAGTTCTGGTCACCACGGGATCTGTCGAACGTTTTCGAAGAAATTCGCGCAGAGTTGTTGAGCGAGCATCCACTGCTGACCGAAGATCGTGTCGCAGAGGTTGCCGCAGCTATGGGTGAAGCCAAATTCCAGCCCCTCTTCGCACGGGCGTTCAGTGCCGCAAGTGACCAGACATTGTCCAAGCGATATCTGAAGAGTTGCGTGATCCAAAGCTTGGCGATGCGATTGAAAGAAGCGTTCGCGAGAGCAAGTGGCGGCGACCCTGACCAATTGATGTTCCACGCACGACTGCCGGTGCAGTTTGCAAGCGCGGAAAAGGCGGAAATCACCATCTGCGAACTGGCTTCTCATGGGGATGGCACGACGCGTTCGTTCATTGAGAATGTCGGGGAGTTCGAAAACCTTTGGCGGATGGGTTTTATCCATGAATGCCCAAACGCCACCGAGGACGTGATCATGGACAAGTTTTTCGAACGCCGGGCCGACCACACCATCTGGCGCGATGTCGATCGCGCCGACGAGCAAATTCTTTCAACAATAGCAGCGGGCCTCGGCGTCGACGACGGTACAGTGCCGGCGAATATTCAGCGCATGCTGTTCGATCAGGAGACTGTCGGTTCCGAGATTTTCGCTGTCTACGACGTTGCCATGGCGGTCCGTGATCGGGAGATTAAACTGCGGCATGCATTCGGCCGCTTCCCCACTATGTGGGAATTGGCAAGTGCCGTCGTCCAGGGCGCCGTGGACGATCGAGCGAGCGTGACAGGGCGCCTGCTCAGCGCCTATGAACGGGTTGAAAATGCTGTGACGGATGGAAGCCTTAGCCCATCGAGCCGCCTTTCCGATCAGGTCATGCGATTGGGCATGAAAATGTGCGTCGATGGGTGCAGGGCATGCGTTCATCAATCGAGCGATCTGATGGGCGATTCACTGGTTCAATCGGCAACGAGCCGATCGCTGCTCAGCCGCTTCGTTTGCATGGGAAGCTAGTTTTGGTGGCAAGCGCTATCGGGGCGACACCGCCAATTGAACGAGTGCGTCATGCTCTTTCAGCCAGGAATAGACTGATGGCGTGACAGAACTCAAGGTCGCCCGACCCGAGGCAAGCTTCGTGAGGAAATCGTCCACCTCGGCGTTTTTCGTCATGCCGGTTTTTTCAGCGTCGAGATCGGCGCGCACACGAATAAGAGAGGCAATCTCGCTCGACAAATCCAGGATCGACAGCACAGTTGAACGCTCCGCGCGTTCGGCGAGTGCAACCATCCGTTCGCCGATATCGAGCGCATCGCCAAATCTCTGCAGCAGGGATCCGACGACGCCGATCGGCTTGTACTCATTCGTAACCACCGTGCGCCAGTTATAGCGAACTGCTTTTTCCGCCGCTGAAATTGCGGTTTTCAGTTCGTCGTAACTTCGCCCGGCGACCTCAAGCGTGGTTTCGTCGTTCGCCGCTTGCAGGCAGCGCCCGGCATCGAGGGCCGCCTCTCTCAGGTCAGCGATGTTTTCGTCATCGAAACCAATGAGGAGGGCAACCGAACGCACGGCTGTATATCGTCCTGTGGCACTGGAAAAATCGGCAAGTTTGGCATTCAAACGATCAAGCTGTGCGCCGACCCGCTGTCGCTCGACTGCGGCGGGGATTGACGGCAACAGCAGTTCCAGATCCTCAAGGGCGTCGCTCATGACGTTGTCACCTTTTGATCACTGCCAAGGGTGACGAGCGCGGTTCCCATGGTGTGAATGTCTGCAAGTGAGGATGCGCCGGCCCGGGCTTTCAATTTGTCTCTGACATGCTCCAGCAGTTCGGCGACGACAGTTTCTCCAAGTGACGCCAGATCCTTGAACTGGGCGAGATCGCGGGAAGGCGCTCCAGCGGCTATTTTAAGAGAAATCACCTTGCCCTCTTCCTTAAGATCACTGACCTCCAGCAGGAACCTCTGCACCGCGTAGACCGCGTCGGAATCCATCAGCGGTTTGACGCGGCCAAACATTGTCTTCCATTGCCGCACCAGGTCAGGGCTTGCGCCAGGCACGGAGGTCGACACGGCATCGATTGCCTTGTCGACGCGTTCGATATGGTCGCGGAGAGCCGAACCTCTGCGTATCTCCATCAGACCATCGACCTGGCTGACCAGACGCTCACGTTCATAGCGCAGAATATTCTGGAGCGACCCTTTGACGCTCGACACAATGTCCTTGGCTGTTTCCAGGAGGGTGATCCCGGAATCCACGTCTTCCGGAAGAGGCGCAAATCTCAAAGTGACCCGAAACAATTCGAGCGGTCCGGCGAGCTTTGAGACATCGGCCAGACCGAAGGATTTAGACTCGCCCTGCGGGATTGAGAGCATCTCGCGTAACGCGACGCGCAGCAGCCTGTGTTGCTGGTTCGTCTTGTTGAGGAATTCACGCCACTGCAACGAGCGCGTTGAAGGATCGCTTTCGGCACCATCCTCGTCAGAAAGGATGATCTTCAGTTGCTCCGGAAGCGGCATATCTGGACTTGCGGTGCCTCGGAGCCAAGCACGCGCAAGAAGGATTTGCGCATAGATGACCGAAGGTTCCAGACGCTTCCCGTCCACGAGACCGAGCCGTTGGTCGGCATACTGCTCTATCTGGGGCTCGAGCCTTCGAAGCAGCGCCGCGAGTGCACGCCGATGCACTTCGACTTCGCCGTTACTCAAGCCCTTGTCGAGCCTCATTGCCTGATAGGCTTCAAGACCGGAAAGGACCCATTCATCCTTGCTGACCCAGAAATAGCCCCGGCGGATCGGCGCGGTACCTTCGAGCTTGACCTGGGAGTCGGTGAACAATCTTTTGAATGTATCTCTGTCGAGTGAAACGCTTCGCGCATCGATCGATTGGACAAGCCTATGAACCAGCTTGTTCCATTCCATCGGGCTCAGGAGTTCACCCGTCGCTTTCCAATGGCGAAGCTGGTCACGTGACTTTTGTAGCTCGGACTTCGTTAGTGGGGGCCGCTTAGAAGGAGGGGCAGCGGTCCTCGAAATCGAAACTGAGGTTTGATTGAGCGCAGCATTGCGCCGTGGACCGTTGTTTTCTTCGACAACAACCGTCTCAGTTGGTTCAGCCGGAGTGAATTCGACAACCGGCGTTATGACAGGAGATGCCTTGACCTCGGTCTCGACGTCCCCGATCCAAGATATCCCGAAGGCCTCATATATAGGCTTTGCAACCCCCGCGAACGCGATTGTTCCGTCCTCGAGCCTGACCGTGGTGGAGCGATTGCGATCGCCCCAGTAGGAGATCAATCGAGAAATCTGACCGTGATCACTTCCTTCGGGCAGCCTTGCATCGATTATCTGTTCGAGAATGCCCGACAGATTGCGGCTATCGGGCAAAAGTGCCCGGTTATCCAGACGTTGTGTCGGGAATTCCCCAGCCTCAATGGCGTCGGCCTGTTCAAGGACAGGGCTGACAATGGCCTGCAAGATCCCTCGAGGTGTTTTCCAGGTGAGCCCATTGTCACGCTCGTTGAGGGCGTCAAACAGATTGCCGAGCGCTTTTCTTGTAAACGGATAAAGTCCGACATCATCGAACGCACCGAATGTCGCGTGGCAACCAGTCTTGATCGGACAGTTCAGACATGGATTTGGCGCGTCGGGCGAAGACTGCTCGCGCGTTGATTCTCGCCATTGTCCCAGCACATCGGTGCCAGCACGGGTCGCAGACAGGTAACGAGCCACAAATTCAAGCCGCGCCTCTTCCTCTCGCAGAGCGGCTACATCCTGCAATTCGCCTTCCCGCTTGGCGAGACCCAGATTGAGTTCGTGGGTGATACGGCCACGATAGTTGGCCGGCAGGTCCGCGTAGTAGGCAGGAGTAATGCCGACCACGGAGATAAGCGGGCAAAGATCAGATTGCCCGTCGATCGATCGTGTATCGGCATTGGTGACGAGGACGTCGATAAGGCTGTTGTCGATACCTTCCCAGCTGGTGATGTCTTCCAGGAGCAGAACCAGGCGCTGACCGCGCTGCGCAAGCACCGTCCTGACCTCGCGAAACAGATCTTTCAGACCTTCCGCGGAAACACCCAGTAGATGCTGAACGGCATCGTTTCGCCGCCTGTTCAAGGCCTCCAGCAGCTTTGCGCTATAAGGCACCCGAGGTCCGATCTCCCGTAGCAGTTCCTCCGGATCATCCCAGTCTTCCTGACGGTAGGCGTCGATCGTATCGGCTTCCTCGCGGATCTTCGCCGCCAGACGCTCAGCACCTGGTCTCACACCGGAACCGCGCACGCTGCGGGCAGCATCTGCCAGTGTGCTGATGTCAAAGAGATTGAAGACGGCGGACTGCGAGTTGCGCTCGGAGCCTTCAGTTTCTCCTTTGCCATCAAGGAGCCTGAGGATGCGGGCGGGTCCGGTCCATTCATTCTTGACCGTGAGGTTGTCAATCAGTTCGCCGGGCAGATTTGCGGCACACCAGTCGACATCCTCCAATGGCGAACCGTAATATTTCGGGTCGAGCGCATTTGCGAGATTGCTGAGGAAATTCTTCGCCCTCCCCTGGTCTGTCGCCCTTTGACGCCGTCCTAGGCGGTCGAAAAGCGGTCTGAACTCCGTCGGCAAGCGTGTTTTCAACTGCTCGAGAGCACCTTCAAGACTTCCATCGGCACGTTGGATTAGCAGGGTGACGTCGCGACCTGTCGGCCATTTGAGTGCTAGCCATCGGATGAGGTGCGATTTGCCGGATCCAGGCTCACCTTGGACGACGCAAAAGGCATGCTTTCGTGATGGCGCCGACAACGCGTCCAGCACAGCGCTTTCGTCAGCGGACCGAATGTCGCCCTGATGGCTGCCCCGAATATCGAAACCCTTGATAGGACTATGGGTGGCGAGGAAAACCGCCTCGTGATGTTCCAAAGCCTCGTTCGCGACAACAGCCGCCACTTTGTCTGCTCGCCAACACGCCTTCATCGGAATATTCATATCTTGACGTCCCCGCGGATGGTCACGGCATGGAAGGCCAGGACCTTATGCGCGATATCGCCTGTCAAGGTGTGATAGCCTGGCCGGTCACCGAGAATTTTGAGTTCGAGTTCGCCTGCGTCGTGGAGGTCGCGCAATGCCGAACTCAAGACCGGTGACAGGCGCCTATCGTCGAGCGCAATGTTATTACTTCGAGCGCTTTCAAGGAACATCTTGCCACCGTCGAAATATGGCGCTTCGCTTCGAATGCGGAAAAGAAAATCCTCTGCAGTCATCTCAACGTTGCGCGGGAAATCTTTCCTGTCGATCTGCCTCTTAATTCTTTTGGTCGCGGAGAGGTGAAATCGCGACGCACCTGCCATCGGCAACTCTTCCATCAGGCCCATGAAGATCAGCCAGCGGCGCCAACTAGCGAGCTTCGACGTGTTCATCCTCCGGTCGCCGTCATCATCGCTTCCGTCCGGAAGCGCCTCGTTGATCGCGTCGGCCTGTTCGGACGCCGACATCGCCCTGAACCAGACGGAATCTCCTTCCTGCCGACAACGCGCAAGCACCCAGGCAAAGGCTTCGAGGATCACCGCATCCTTCTGATCGCTTCCAAGAGACCGCAGATGCTGATGCGTCCAGTCGGCAAATGAAAGATAATCGGTGGTGTCGCAGGCCTCGTTCAGCGCGAGCGCCTTGTTGTCCAATGTCAAGGCGCCAAGCGCTGTTGCGGCACCCTGAACCTGCGCAAAGCTCTCCTTGTCGTCGACGAGGTTGCCGTTTTCGAGAAAGGTGGGATTGAGCCAGTTGGCAGCGTCGACGCGCTCGATGCGTCCATCATTCGCCGCCACGAGACTGACAAGGGACCAGACCCGTTCCGGGGTGCCTTGCGTACTGGACAAGATGCTCATGAGAATAGACCTGGTAAACGATCAAGATGGGACTGATTGTAGGGCGCACGCTTCGACATTACCTGATCCAGTCGCCTGCCTTGCATTTGCATACTCGGGTCGGCAACCAGAATCAGTTGTTCTATCAACTTATCATCAACCCACTTTTTGGCCTGCTTGAAAAGCATTTCGGCACGCTCATCGTGGCGCCGAACGATCAGCGCAGTGGGAACCGCGGCGGGATGAACCGCATGGCAACCGACAACGGTTTCATGCGGTAGGACAAAACCGTGTTCAACCGTCGTATCTTTAATTGCCGTTGCGACGGTCGATGCGAGATCGCAGGATGTGATAAACTGCTCAACTCCGCCTCTAGCCAGTTTTAAGACAAGATCGTCAAGGTTGGCGGCAATATAGGGGTCATCTGGCGCAACGATGGTAATTCCGATCGGAATGCCAGGCGTTGGCGCGGATGTCGTGCGCCATCTGCCCTCGAGGGAATGTTCATGTGGTGAATCTGGTGGCATAATACCGCGCGCTCTGCAATGTGGGCATCGACCGCATTCTTCGATGAGGTCGGCATCGGGTTCCTGTAAGAGTGCAAAAACACTTTGGAGGATGCAGGTGTTTTCGGGACGGCGCATAATCCCGCTGAAGCTGCGAACGTTTTGCAACGCTTCAGACTGTTCCTGGTCGCGAACGTCAAAAACATCGTCCCACGCAGTCGACGTGTTATCTTCCAGGAGGCGAAGATCAGCGACCTCAATTTGCGATCGTTCTTTCGAGGCGCTGAGATCGCAAGCAACGATCTGAATGGCGTTCGCTCGCTGGAGAAGGTTGAGCAAACTCATATTCCAGCTTCGATTATAATCCGAACTGCGCTTACTACGGCTCCCTTCAGGAAGGGCATTTAGGTCAACCGAAAACCGCACTCTCGCGGAATTCCAAATAACGTCCGAGCGACTACGAAAGAGGCTCTTCCATCTCGGTTCTGCCTTTTTACGTGTCAGCCACGAGCCTGTGGCTTGCGAGAATGCAGATTTAACGTCATCGAGAGCTTTTCCATCGGTGTCGGTAAAGAGTACGATAGCTAGACCTTGATGACCGTCGCGGGCTGCGCGACCGATCTCCTGATAGTAACGCGACGGGCTTTCTGGTAGGCAGGCATGGATGACGGTGCGTACGTTTGCTTTATCGACGCCCATACCAAAAGCAGATGTAGCTACGACAAAATCAATGTCGCCTCGCGCCCAGTCCTGGACAATCTTTTTCCGTTCTTCGCTGCCCGTATCCCCGGTAAACAGGGCAATCCGACGATAGCCTCGCCGTTTTTGGCGCTCAAAAATCGCCTTGGCCGAGGTCAAATTCTCAGTAAAAGCAACGGTTTCGTCCATTTCGGATGCAACCGTCGTGTAGACGATGAGTGGCCTTGGCACCCGATCAATGAGGTAGTCTAGCCGTGCGTCGCGCGCCTGGGCGGTGGGAAATGCGTTGATGTCAATATCGAACTCACGCCTTGGCTTACGCGCGTCAATCTCCATCCAGTCTCCGGCCCTGCGGTAGGCGGATCGCAACACCCGACGAGCAGCTGGCGGCAGCGTCGCAGAGAGGACTAAGGTCTTCAGTTTTGGCTGTCGTGTTTTCAGTTCATCAATGAGTGAAGGAAGGCGCTGAAAGTCGGGGCGGAACGTCCGCCCCCAACTTTCGATGATGTGCGCTTCGTCGATTACGACAGTGGTCAATCGGCCCTCTAGTGGCGCCAATTTGTCGTCTGGCGATGCGGCCGCGTCTAGAAGATGCTCACGACCTATGCCTAGCGCCAGTTCAGGCGACATGAACAGGATCGGGACGTCACCACGGCGGAACGCGTTCAACGTGTCTAACCGGTCGTCTCTTTCTGCCTGTGTCGATGTGCCTGTTAAAGCACGAGAGTTTTCCAAACCCGGCATGACCGAAAGGGTTCTTTGGTGATCGAGAGCGAGCGATACCGTGGGCGTGATGACCAGAACGCATGAACCGGGTTCTCGGCGACGTTGCTCTAGCGCTTCGATCTGAAAAAGAAGGCTTTTCCCGGCGCCGGTAGGCATGCAAACCATGAGACCGGCGCCATCAGGCATCGTTAGGAGCGCGCTGATCGATGACTTCTGCGCTTGCAAGCGATACGATTTATGGGTCGTATGTCTCAAGAGGACAGCATCGGGAGGGCAATTATCGTCTACCCTCCGCGTCCTCGAATCAAGTTCAGCGAGTGCTCTGAAATGGTTGATATCACGGTTAAGAACCGCTTCCTCCGCAAGGCGCACGACGGTGCGGGAACATTCGATGCCGAACCGTGAGAGTTCTCGGGTGTCCTCAGCCGTCAATACGATCCCGATCCGATCTAGATCCAGACGACCATCACTTAGCCTGATTAGCGATCTGAGCAGAGCAAGCCGATCGGCTCCATAAGCAGCTCTCAATCCCGAGAGGCAATAAGATTGAGCATCAGTCAGCCAGGCTTTGCCATCACCTATGCGCTTCGTATAATCCATAAGAAAGGCGTTCCCCCAAACCAGCTCAACGCAACACTAGTATCCCGCCCTTTATTTTACAATAACGGTTGCAAGCGGCCGTTGCGGACAACCTACGTTTCACTGAGTCCACTCGATAATTTCTTAGCCAACATCCATACCAACGATAACGCAAAACTCAGAGTGCATTTCGCAATGGAATGTGGCTTTTGATAAACGTCTTTGCGTCACGCTACGGCCGACGTTGCGGCGGGTATTGCCGTCTCTGACCACCACAAGTCAAAGGATACCCCACGCTCGAAATCGCCCCCTACCCGTCATTTCGCGCAGGTTCAGTTCTTCGACGAGGCGGGGAGCGGCACGGGGTGTGATGTCGAGTTCGGCGGCGATCATGCCAGCCGAAACCAGGGGTCTGGCCAGCACCAGTTCAATGAGCCCCGGCAGATTGGACGTGGCGCGTCGTCCCACAAGGCGCCGTTCCAGCATCTGCCGCGCCAGCAGCAGTCGGTCATGCTCCCTGAAACCGAGCTCGACACCGGCCATCAGCCCCTCGAGATTGGCGAGTATCCGGGTTTCGAAATTGCGATGGCGCCGCCGTTCAACGCGGATGGTTTTCAGGCCGGCATTGAAGGCCAAAAGATGCGCCTGAGTGGTCAGCCCGTGGCGCCGCAGTAAGGAGGCGGCCAGCAAACGGCCCAGCCACGGTGCCCGCTGCAAAACCGCGAGCTCGTTCCAGGCATCGAGCGCCAGGATGGCCTGCAAAACCGGCGGAAAATCGCTGATCGAACGTAACACCGTCCGCCATTCGTCGAGCCGTTCCTCTTCATCCCAGTCGGGGTCGCGGATCAGCGGGTCCGCCTCCCTCCTCGGCAACCCCTCTGGCTCCTTCGCCCTGGCCAAAACCGTTTCGGAGCGTGCCAGCACCGCGTCGATGGCGTCGAGATCAACGCCGGGCAGGTCGAGCCCGTCATCCAGACGACGTTTTCTCCCCTCCCCGTTCCGACGCTGCCCATCGACCGTCGCATCCGGCACCACGGCGCTTTCGCTCTCCGCGACGATGCCCCCACCAGGCGATGGAGCAGGCCACACCTGCCCGCCAACCCGGAGACTGCGGAAACCGTTCGGGCTCAGCGCCCAGTCTGGCGCCTGCGCTGCAATCCGCCGCCTTGTCTGCAGCACTTCGCGGGCAATGGTGAGCTGGTGGCTTGGTGAGCGGATATCGCGTGCTGCCTCATGCAGGACGAGGTCTTCCATCTCGACCAGTTCGCCATCGAGCCACAACGAGGCGCAGGCATCGGCAAAATGCAACCGTTCGATCAGGCCCGTGCCGACCGGCGAATGAGCGAGGCGCTCGTCGAGACGAGCCAGCGCTGCACTGGCGTGCGCCAGCGGCTGCAGCAAGATCTTCTGAGGCAAATGATCGAGATCGTAACGCATTGAAAACATGGTAAACAAATTCCCAAACGGACACCAGAGAATATTTAATGTCCGGCACTGATGATGCTCTTGGGTTGGGCTTTTAACATCTGATAAGTACAGCTTATCGAAGCTTATTGATTTGAAGCCGCAAATCGGTGATAGTCGGGCAAAGCAGCGGTTCAACAGGAGAAAAAGACGCGCAAGAACCTATTCAGAGCGATGTGTTTGCCGGTGGCGGGCGTTGCGGGCAAGCATCACAAAGCGGGTTCGGATCTCGGCAAACAGCGCCGGTGGTAGCGGACCGTAATAACCGCTATCGTCATCCACAGGTCGCAAATCCGGTCCCGGCCAGACAAAGCGATTGCTTTCGCTGAGCACGATCCAGGAACGCGCATCGTCCAGTCCGAGGCGGCGTTTGGTGGCAGCGGGAATTTCAATCGCCTCGTCATCCCGTTGCGGTGGCGTGTGGGTGACGGGCAAAACCCTGACAACCGGCGATCCGTCTTCCAGTGTCGTCGTGATAGCCAATACGAGAACAGGACGATCTTTGTCGCCCTCCTCCCGTCCCTGCTCGAACTGCCAGTGCCACAAATACGAGTATCTGAAAATCCAACCGACCTTGGGCTCACCCGGAATCATGCTATTTTTCGTTCAGTTCACGATCGAGATGCTCAAGGCCGGCTTCCATCGAGGCGGCTTCAACAGCCGCAAGATCCCCTTCTGTCAGCGTAGCGGTCAATTCGACGCGACGCTCGCGTCGCATCAAACGCAGATAATCCTCGTAAGCGAGCAGAACAGTGCGCGGGCGACCGTTCTTGGTAATAATAACTGGATCGCGCACGGCAGCGTCCTGGTAAGCGCCAAAATTCTTGGAGATGGCTGCAGCTGTTACTGTGGATGTCATGATCAACCTCCGTTTTCCGTAATATACGGATTGTCCGTATTTTCCGCAAGTTTTTAAATCGAGAAGCATCGAGCAATGACCAGACCAGACCGCCTGCCTTCCAATGTCCAGAGCCGGGCGGAACAGCTCGATACAATCGCCGCCGTTCTGCCGATGAACCGCCGTGACAGGCTGGCCGAGGTTCTGACGGATCAGGATGTCGAGACACTGCGCCATCTGGTCAATGAAGGCATGGGCGAAAACACGCTGCGCGCACTGACCTCGGATCTGGCCTATCTTGAAGCCTGGTCGCTGGCCGCAACCGGCAATCCCCTCCCCTTCCCGGCGCAGGAAGCCCTGATCCTGAAATTCATTGCGCATCATTTATGGCGGCCACAGCAACGCGAGATCGAACCTGATCACGGTATGCCTGCCGATGTCGAAACCGAATTGCGCCAACAAGGCTTTTTGCGTGTATCCGGACCGCATGCACCGGCAACGGTCCACCGTCGTCTCGCCAATTGGTCGACGCTGACCCGCTGGCGCGGTCTGGAAGGGTCGTTTTCATCGCCTTCCGTCAAATCGGCCATCCGGCTTGCGGTGCGCGCCCTGAACCGGCCGCGCAACCGCAAGAGTGCCAATGCGATTACCGGCGATATTCTGGGCAAGCTGCTGGCAACCTGTTCCGGCGGGGATCTCACCGCTGTGCGGGATCGGGCCATCCTAATGGTGGCCTTTGCCTCGGGCGGGCGAAGGCGCAGCGAAGTCGCCGGCTTACGTGTAGAACAGCTGGTCAAACAGGCACCGGTCACCGATGAGAACGGCTCTCCCCTCCCCTCGCTCGGCATCCATCTTGGTCGCACCAAAACCAGTGGCACCGATCACGATGAAATCGTCTATCTGACCGGCCGTCCCGTCAAAGCCCTCAATCGCTGGCTGGAAGCGGCAAAAATCGACAAGGGCAGCGTCTTTCGAAAAGTCGATCGTTGGGGCAATGTGTCCGCGCGAGCGCTGGAACCGAGCGCCGTCAACCGAATCGTCAAGCAGCGCGCGCAAATGGCCGGCCTTGATGCCAAGGAATTCTCAGCCCACGGCCTGCGCTCCGGCTATCTCACGGAAGCGGCCAATCGCGGCATTCCGCTCCCCGAAGCCATGGAACAATCGCGCCATCGCTCCGTGCAGCAGGCATCCGACTATTACAACAACGCCAAACGGCGCAGCGGACGGGCGTCGCGTTTGCTTTGAGGCCTGTGCCGACCACGACAGAGCAAAGCCGCGCACATCTGTTATTAGTGGTTTGCAGATTGACAGCTATCAGACCCGGGTTAGCATAAGTGGATCTTTATCGAATCCACTGGCCGGGCTAAGGGTAGAGAATGACTGAATTGCGTTCTGGCCTTCCGATAGTTTCATTTGTTGATCAAATTGCACTGGAGAGCTGGTTGGCGAAGCAACCCAGCGATTCCAACGGTGCATGGATTAGATTTCGTAAGAAGGGTTCGAGCATCGCAAGCGTCACCAAAGCTCAGGCGATCGACAGCGCCCTTTGCTATGGTTGGATCGACGGTCAACTTGACAAATACGACGCTGACAGCTGGTTAGTCCGCTTTACCCCCCGCCGACCGCGTAGCAAGTGGTCGGATGAAAATCGGAAACGCGCGCTGGAACTGATCTCAGCGGGGCGCATGCAATCGTCTGGGCAATTGGAAATTGATAAAGCGATGGCAGATGGCAGATGGGAGGCGGCGTATGCTCCAGCTAGCAAAGCTGAGGTCCCAACGGACTTGCAGACTGCGCTTGATGCGAACCCGAAGGCTGCAGCTTTCTTCGCTACGCTCACTGGCGCTAACCGATTTTCGATCTTGTATCGCATTGGCGCGGTGAAGAAAGCTGAGACCAGAGCCCTAAAGATCAGGGATTTCGTTGGTATGCTAGAACGCGGAGAAACCGTTCACGGTTGAAACGACCGCTTTCAGCGTCGCCCTCTTCTGGTTCTGGCGACCGACCTCAGCACGCATGCGGTCGATTGGTTGGGCAATTCAACAGGACGTAACCGGCTGACACGACTTTCTGGGTTATACGACAATGCCAGTCAGCACAGTTTTTCAAGGCTGCGTTGAAGTCAGGCAATCTGGTTCATTTGTCTAAAGCTTCTCCCATGCGCTAGTATCTGGATGCCTGTTGTAACAGACTTTTATCGGGAGGATGCCACGCCAAACGTTATCGATAGCCGTCTCGTCAACGCTTTCCTTGATAATGCAAGCTTGTCGGAAACCGATCTTTTGCCGGATACAATCTCTGGTCAGATTGATGAGCGTCGTCGTAGGCAAGGTGGATTGTGGGTAGGGGGCAAGTGCGAACTGACAGCCGCCACTTTGAGTTTCCGCCCAAACGACATGAACCGGGCATTGCATGCTCGTCCTGACGAGTTGAGTGTTGAAATACATTTGGAGGACATCGTCGGGACTTCAGTTCAACGCAGACTGATTACAGACGCCATAACCGTCAGATTTGCTACCGAGGTACTGAAAATCCGATGCTTTAGGGCCAAATCCTTTACGGCGGCAATCGAGGCCGCGCGACTGGCCATGCATGAACAGGCCGTCAAAACGGAGCAGAGACAGCCCAATCGGTAGAAACACGAATAGGAAGACCAGACCGGAACAGTGCTCACAACAGTGCCCCCTCCCCTTGTTGACAAAAGAAAAGCCGTTGAGTTTCTGAAACACCCACCAACGCGGAGATGGCATTCATCAATGTGCGGCCAAAACGCAGGCCATTACCTATGCTCTCGAAGCAATAACCGATGAAAGCCTTCTTGAGGATTTTCAGGTACAGGGAAAGTATGGCAAGGGGAGCGTTGGTCTTTTCGTTGGCGAGTAGAAAAAGGACGGATGCCATGGCATTATCGCGGCTATGACAGATGAACCCAATTTGCACTTTAGCGGCTTTTCGCTTTGGATAGAAGGACGCCAGGTCCCGGATGTGTTGGGCTTCTGGGATGGGAATTGGCTGATGGTTCGCGCGCGCATGGAGGCTAACGGCGCACATGTCGAATGTGCAGGGCCAATCCTGATGACTATGGACATCAGGAAATTCCGCGATCAACTAGATGTAATGGCGACTTCTTTGGCAGGCGAAGCCACACTCAAGGGCTTGGAACCGGAAATTAATGTCGTTCTGACAATGCAGAAGTTAGGACATGTTGAAGCGGTGATTGAAATTACTGCTGATCACATCAATCAATATCATCGTTTCATCGTGGAGGGAGACCAGTCCTACCTGCCCGGACTTATCCGTTCATGCGATGCCATTCTCTGCAAGTTTCCTGTCATCGGAAAGGAGAGTCTCTGATCGAAACGCAACCAGCCAGTTTAGCTATTACGAACTAAAGCGACCGGGTTGAGGGGGAAAACGGTCAGTCGGCTTGCAGGCAGGGAGGGCAGAAGCGGCATGTAGTGCCGCAAAAATCTGCCGTGCAAGTCGGACTTTCACATCCAACTATCGCGACAGAAGTTCCCGTGAGAATTCAAAGTTAGCGCGTCCCGAGGCAAACTTCAGGATTTCCGAGACAAGTTAGCCGCAACCGCACAGAGTTCTGCGACCATGCAGTGAGAAATCCATCCGATAGCAGGATCAAACAACTAATTTTGCGGCGAACGGAGCAGGCAGAACTCTTCGCCCCGGAATCGAAGTGCAACATAGCTGCATTGGTTCATGTGATCGATCAAACAGGCTTGCTCCGGCGTTGCCATTTCTTCCATCGTGCAGCGCTCTTCCGCACATGTCTGACTATAGATCTGACCGGTGGGAACATACGCCACAAAAAGCGAGGTCTTCGGTCCCTTCGGGTTGAGGGTTTCATATGCGGCTGTTAACCTCTCGAAAGCCGCAACATCTTCACCCACAGGGTCGCGGTCGATCCCCATCTCGCCAACCTCGCCGACCATTTTCATGTAGCGCAGATGTTCTGATTGAGAACAAACTAGTCGATCAGCCTTTGCAGGGATCGAATACGCCAAGACAATGGCACTGAGGATAACCGCCAACTTCCGTATCATTTCGCGTTCCGTCTGTGCTTGAGGGTCGTATAAAGTTTTTGGTTTTGCTGTCAATTTCCTGTCTCTCTTGACGCGTCAACCAAAAAAACCTGCGACAACTCCA